>NZ_JBEXPR010000016.1:0-215704 GCF_040612135.1 Streptomyces sp. NPDC006458
GTCTTCGGGGCCGGGCGGACATGCGCCCGGCCCCGAAGACACCCCCGCGGGCGTGCGGCGACGCCATCTCGAGCGTTCGTTGCGTATCACCCTACCGTGATGTACTTTAGCGCCTGCCCCTGCGCGACTGAGGGCGCCGGCGCAGTTAAGGATCCAACGATGCCGGCACCCCCTCGACCTCGACCGCCCCAGGCCCCCACCCGCGGGGCCACGACCATGGCCTGCGGGTTCACTGCCGGTCCGACAAGGAGTAACGGTGATTCCCGCCGACGCCGATGAACTCGTGACCTCACAGGACATCGCGGAGAAGTACAAGGCCAATGAAGGCAACGTGGCCTACTGGACCACGCTCCCGGGTTTCCCGGAGGGTTGGCCGTCCGGTCCTGGACGGACCCTTGTCCGCGACGCCGCGCTGGTGGACGAGTGGATGAAGAAGAACCTCCCGGTCCACTGGGCAAAGGGGCAGGACTCGGACAACCCGTTCGGTCTGCCTGCCGGCCGCCCGAAGGATCTGGTGACCCTGTCGGACATCTGCGCATGGGAGGGCAAGGCCCTGGGCCGGAAGGAACCGGTGCCGGAGGGGACCCTGCGGAGCTACATCTCCACGAAGAAGATGCCGGGCCCCGACCGGACGCCCGGTGATGGGAAGCGGCCGGAGGTGACGGAGCGGAAGTGGTTCCGCGAGACGGCGTACAAGTTCGTGAACCGTCCGCGGCGCATGCGCCGGCAGACGAAGACCGAGGAACCGGTGGCCACCGAGCAAACCCCTGCGGCCGACGGTTCACTTCCGAGCCGTTCGTCCACCGCGCGCACTGGGAACGTCGACGCCAAGGACATCGCGATCACGTACAGCGTCAGCGGACAGACGGCCCGGGGGTGGATCCGCGCTGAGGGGTTCCCTGCGGCCGGCGAGGACGGCTACAGCGCGGCCGAGGTGGACGAGTGGGTGCGCGAGAATCGCCGGCGGACCTGGGCCGCGGCCCAGCGCCGCGCGGAGCTGTCCGGCCACGCGTGGGCCGACGCGGATGCCAGATCCCAGAGGGACCTCGCCGAGCCGACACCGGCGGCGGAGCCGGCCGCCGAGGCGGAGGGCGAACAGGCGCAGCTCACTGCGGAGATGATTGGTCCGCGGTACGGCGTCTCCGAGTACACCGGTCTCCAGTGGGTCGAGGTCAAGGAGAAGCGGGAGGGCGACAAGGTCATTCGCCAGGCCTTCCCTGCACCGCGGCGTACGCAGCCGCGTACCTATGACCAGCACGAGGTCGACGCTTGGGTGGAGCAGCACCGACCGCATGTCTGGGCGGCTTTCAAGGGCACGGGGCCGGCGCTGGTCCACGATCTACCCGAAGGAGATCCGCGGGACCTGCTGGACATCTACGACTTCGCCGAGGTGCTGGGCATGACCACCCGTGGCGAGGCCCTCGCACGCGAGACCGTCCACGCCTATCACGCCCGCGGACAGGTCCCCCGCGCCGACAGGACCGCCGACGACGGCAAGAAGCCTCGGGTCTTCCAGGATCACTGGTATCGCGAGACGGTCTACAGGTTCATCCTCAGCCGCAGGGGGCCGGGCCGCTTCGGTCCCCGGGGCTAGGAGGCCTTCGTGGCTCTTTCTCGTCGACCGGCTGCCGGCTGTTGACCGGCTCGGTGGGCCAGCCCGCGAGGTGCAAGGCCGCTGGAAACGCGTAGGCCCGCCGGTCAGTCGACCGGCGGACTCTCGGCTTTCGGGTGCTGCTGGGGATTTGGTTGTGTCTCGGTGAGTTCTATCGGGTGGTCCCGGGTGCGTTGTTGGCGACGAGGGCGTCGCGTTCCTCATCGGTGACGATGACGAACGCGGTTGCCGGGGCCCGAGCGACCTGCGCCTCGTAGCCGACGCTGCGGAGGCGCCGCCTGAGCGATTGCGCCTCGTACGGTGTGAGGACGTACTTGCTCTCTGGCGGATCGGCGAGCGTCGTGATGCGGTAGATCCATTCGTGGTCTGCCTCACAGTGGGCATCGTCGTTCTGTTCGCTCGTGGTGACGACCTCAGGGTGACCGTCACCCGTCTCTGTCCCTGGTCGGGACGTTGTGCATGGGCATCACTGAGCGCGGCCTCCGGGTGGAGGCCGCGCTTCTGGCTTCAGCGGTGTGGCGCGCCGCCCGGGTCAGCTGCGCTTGCGGAAGAAGCGGCGGCGAGGACGGGGCTGCGGCCGGTGCGGCGGCTGCCCGGCCAGCTCGTAGACGGCGTCGTGGAGCTGCGGGTGCGCCAGGAGGGTCCAGTGCTTGCCCAGGGCCGCCCAGACTTCCGTCAGGGCGGTGCGGGGGTCCGTTCCCAGGAGCATGCTGTACGTCGCTGCCACGGCGGGGGTGCGCGAGCGGCCTGCGACGCAGTGGAGGAAGACCCGCTTGCCTTCCTTGCGGAGCCGGAGAATCTGGCGGGCCGCCTGGTCGAGGGCGTAGTGGAGGTTGGGGTTCTCGCCGTCCTTGTCGACCAGCCAGACGCGGACGTGTTCGACGTCGGTCTGGGAGAAGATCGGCCCCTGTCCGACGCGGCACAGGGAGACGACCGCGTCGACCGGCGGTGTGCCAGCGAACTCGGTCATGGGGAGGTTGCCGAGCAGGACTCCGGGGTCGGCGGGGTGCTGGGCGACGTAGCCCTTTCCGGCGTAGCCGGGGATCTTGACGTGCGGGGCCGAGGGCCAGCCGTCGCCGTCGTCCATGCCCTTGCGGGCGGTCAGGACGGCCAGGCGGACGAGATCGGGGCCAGACATCGTGGGCCAGCCGTTCACCGCCTGCTGCCAGTCGAGCGGGATCGCCGAGACGCCCCAGCGCGCTCCCAGGAGGGCACCCGCGATCGCGGCCACGGTGTCCGTGTCGTTCCCCGCCCGGACGGCCGCTTCGGTGGCGAGCTGGAAGTGCTGGGCGGGGAACGATCCACGCTCCGGCGCCAGCTCGGGAACGGGTGTGCCGGTGATGGCGGACCACGCGGCCTGGAGGGCGGTGACGACGTACCCGTTGCGGTCCCAGTGGTGCGGCGGGTTCGCCTCGGCCTCGTCCAGCCTCGCGTGCCAGATCTCCTGCCGGTCCTCGGGGAGCAGCGCGATGCCGTCACGGACGCCGTCGAAGGTGCCTTCCAGCACGGCGGTTCGGATGCCCGCGCACCACAGGATGCACGCCTCGACGCACTCGGGGTCGGAGTGTGTGAGGGAGCTGATCATGGTGGCGGCCCGGACCATCCCCTTGACGTCGTCCAGGTATGCGAGGGCGACGACGCCGGTCCGCATCAGCGAGCCGTTGCCCGCGCTGAACTGAGTGCGGGCGGTGTAGGCGTCGGCTTCCGCCAGCATGGCCTGCGCGGGTGTCCCTGTCTTGCGGGCCTTCGCAGCGCTGAGCACGCTGCGGGTCTGGTTCCCGATGTCGCTCGCGCCGCCGTCACGCCAACGGTGGAAGTTGCGGGCGATCTGGTCGAGCGCCGTGGTACTGGTCAGGTCGGCTCCGGTGGAGGCGACAGCGGCGATGCACACGTGCATCTGGGTGTCGTCGGAGTACTCGCCGGGCTTGTAGGGGCCAAGGCCCCCGCCGACCATCTTGGGACGCCCGTCGTCGGGAAGAGGACGCATACCGAACTCGTACGGCACGCCCAGGGCGTCACCGCACGCTGCGCCGAGGAGGACGCCGGCTGCGCGGTCGGTCGCGTGGACGTTGAGCGGGTGGACCGCCAGGGTCAGGGTGGCGGTCGTGGGGTCAACAAGCTGCGTGTTCACGGGTGTTCTCCCGAGGTCATGTACCGCGCGGGTGGTCTGAGGGGGGCGAGGGCGGGGAGCGCGGCGTCAACTCGCCTGGCGCTCAAACCCGCTGTCGCTACGTCAGAGTGACACGGCCGAACTACTTTCGTCAACATGACGATTAGCGTTGCATATTTTGCTAGCAGTGTGTAGTTTAGTTGCTGTCGGAGGCGCTCGACCGTCCTGGATGACGCGCCCCGCTTCCCTTCGTCGGCACCGCGCCCTGAATGTCAGCGGCCGTACGTCCGGCATCGAAGTGCACGCCCACTCACAGGAGTTCTTCCATGAACAAGGCCCAGCTCGTCGACGCGATCGCGGACAAGATGGGCGGCCGCCAGCAGGCCGCCGACGCTGTCGACCATGTGCTCGACGCCATCGTCCGCGCCGTCGTCGCCGGAGATCGCGTCTCCGTCACCGGATTCGGCTCGTTCGAGAGGGTCGACCGACCGGCCCGCTACGCCCGCAACCCCCAGACCGGCGAACGGGTGCGGGTCAAGAAGACCTCCGTCCCCCGCTTCCGGGCCGGGCAGGGCTTCAAGGACCTGGTCAGCGGTTCCAAGAAGCTCCCCAGGGGCGGCGAGGTCTCCGTCAAGAAGGCCCCCAAGGGAAGCCTCACCGGCGCCTCCACCGTGGTGAAGAAGGCGGCGGCCAAGAAGACTGGACCGGCGAAGAAGGCCGTCAAGGCCACCCCCAAGAAGTCGCTCGCCTGATCCGCCGTTGCCGGGCCCTTCCCCCCGGCGTTCCTGCTCGACGGCCGGGCGCTGGCGCGCCCGGCCGGACCGGAGAGACTTCTGATGAACTACCTCGTGATCGACGGCACTCGCGTCGTATCTGCCCATCGGACTCTGGCCTCTGCCCGTTCAGCGGAGGCGCAGGAAATCGGGCGCAGCACCGAGCCCGGTCCGCTGCTGGGCGGCGAACCGGCCTGGTGGACACGGCGGAACGGCGGTGTGGCGGAGCTCGGCATCCTTCGGACTGACGCGGCCGAGCTCGGCTTCCGCTTCGAGCTGCGCGCCTGCCAGGCTCCGGCCGGCTCCTGCCGCCACAGGCCATGCGCCACCTACGCCACGTGGGCGGTGAGCCGCTGGTACGGGCTCCTCAGCGAGCTCGCCGCGTTCGTGCCCCTGTCGTGGATCTGGGTCGGCAAGCGCAGCGACGACCCTCGCGGCGACGCCCCGCAGTTCCTCGCCGAGGGGCGGGTCCTCGTCGACCGCCTGACCGCAGAGATGCGGGAACCCCTGCGGGTCGTCGAGCTGCCGCTGGCGGACACGCGAACCCTGGACGAGCGGGCCCGGGCAGCTCACGCCCTTGTCGTGCGGTTCCTTGCGGAGCATTTCGGCCCCGCCTCCGAACCGGAGCCCGTCGCGGTCCGTCCGGTCCTCCACGGCCACGATCTGCATCTGCGGCTGGACCCGTCCGTCCCGGCGAACCTGCCCATCTGCGGTACCGCCTTGCCGGGCCGCGGCACTGACGCCACCGGCGCCGAGCCGGACGTACACGCCTGTGACCAGTGCTTCGGGCGCGCCCCCATCGTCCCGCCACCGATTCTCACCACCTCCGAGCACGAGGCGTGGACCACATACATCGACCAGCCCGGCTCGCGACCGGCGAATTGAGCAGGAGTCACCTCGTGTCCCGGGCATCAGCCGTCGTCCCTGGCGGCTCGTCCAAGCAGACGGCGCTTCGCCTGCTCCGGCGCAGGTCCTTCAGCGCCGGGTACCTGGCGCAGGTGATCGACCTTGCCGTACGTGAGGTGGTCCGCAGCCAGTTCGACGAGCCCGACGAGCGGGAAGCGGCCCTGGTCCATCAGCGGCTGACCCGCTACGCCGCGAACGGGCGGCCCGGCTCCGCCGAGCTTGCCCGCGCCATGCTGGACGTCAAGCACGCCCTGGACTTGGTGCGGAACGGGCACTACCGGGCCTCCGCCGTTCCCGAGAGCGGACTCGACACGGCCGTCTCCGCGGAGCAACTGCTCGAGCTGGTCGCCGAAGTCGGCCGGGATCGTGTGCTCGCGGCGCAGGGGGGAGCCCTGGTCGTCCTCGCGGAGGACGAGGGAGCTAGCACCGTCTACCGTCCGGTGTCCGCCGTACAGGCGAAGGCTCTGCGGCAGGCGGCACGCAGCGCGAAGGAGGAGGCGATCCGCCTTCATGAGGGTGCAGTTGAGGTGCTGAGCCCGCACGTGCGCATGGCTGACTGGAGCAAGGACGACGGGTACGGAGTCGCGGTCGACGTGGTGCGCGACGGAGTGTCGGTGCAGTGGTGGCCGGCCGCAGTGCCCGAGTCCCTGGCGCTGTGGGAGCAAGGAGGAATCCGGCAGCTCTGTGTGGCGCTGCTGTCGGCCCGGTTCACCGTGCCCGAAGGGGATGAGCGGACACCCCACGCCATGATGTTGCGTATTTAGACTCCCGTGTGTACTGTACTTGTATCTGGTTGATCGGCCGCCCTCTCCTCCCCCACAGCCCCTACGCCGCCCCTCGTCGGCGCCGTGAGGGCGGCCGCCAGGCCACTGCACCGCTGCGTGGCGAACCCCGCAGCCCTCCATCTCACCGCCCCGGGCCGCCGAAGCCCGCCTCGAACTGGGAGACCGTCATGGGCCCGAGCACCCCCCAACCGCGCCAGACACCGCCCCTCGACTCGCTCAGGGAACTGGCGCCCGGCGCCGAGCTCGTCAAGATCCGCGCCAACCCGCGCAACTGGAGCCAGGCCGTGCTCCTCGCCGCGTACACGTGGCCGCAGTACGAGGGCGACCGCCTGGTCCCCCTCGACCACGGCAGCTACCCGGACGACTCGCACAACACCGCTCTGACCATCGGCGAGTTCCTCAGCCGGTACCGGCAGCTCCCCGTCGTACGCCAACTCCAGGCCAGCGACGCCGCCTACACCTTCCTGGTCGAGCTCGCCCGCCCCTCCTGGGAGCTCTCCGGCGGTGATTCCCAGTGAGCGCCCCGGCGATCCCCGCGGCGTGCGCGCACCGTCCCACGCACGGCGGCCTGGTCGTCCCGTACGTCTCGTTCGAGCACAACGGTCTGCCGGTCTTCGGCGGGCTCGACCCGGGCAAACGCACCCGGGCCTTCGAGAACGGCCTGTGCCAGATCTGCGAACGGCCGCTGGAGCGGTGGTTCTACGTGCTGGTCCGCCCCCAGGACGTGGGCGTCGGGTACGCGCCGGAACCGGGACTCCACCCGCCCTGCTTGATGTATTCGGAGAAGGCGTGCCCGATGCTCAACGGCACCAGAGCCACCTACCGTTCGGGCGGCGTCATCTCCCGGCATCCGGCGGGCCGCCCGTGCGACGACCCGGCCTGTTCCTGCCCCGCGACGGCACCCACCGCGGAATCCCTGGTGCGCGCCGGGCGCAAGGCCGACGACTGGGACGCCTGGATGCTCTCAGCGGACCAGTACGAGCTGCACCGTGACGGACACGGCGCGGCCGTGGGCATCCGGCTCCCTTCCGACCCGAAGCGCATCCGCCGCGTGCGGGTCTCCCCCGAGCGCAAGCGCGCCCTCGCCCTGGTCGCGGCGCTCCTTGATCTGGGCGCCTAGCCCCTCCCCCTTCCACGCCTGGCGGGCCCACCCGTGCCCGCCAGGCTCTGCCACCGACGAGGATGACCGTGCTCGCTGAACGCTTCCGCCCCTCCGACATCGAGAGCCTGGTGCGCATCGCAGGCGCCCTGGCCCCCTCACCGGCCGCCGCCGAACTGCCCCCGCAGTACCGTGAACTCGCCCAGCGCGCTCACGCCGAGATCGTCGCCGAGGCCGCCGGCGGCCGGTCCCCGGCCGTCTCCGCCATCCTGGGGCCTCGCCCGGGCCAGCAGGTCTGGATGCTGCGCATCTGGACCCGACACGAGGACACCACGGCGCCCTACGCCACGGAAGGCGCTGCCCTCGCGGAGCTCGCCACGCACGTGCGCGCCAGCTGGGCCAACGTGGGCGGCCAGGGCGACGTGCCCGACGAGCCCCCGGCCGATGACGCCGAGGCGGTCGATCTCTACTACGGCCCTGACGGCGACGCAGTGCCCGATCAGGGCTTCGAGCTGTACTGCGAGGAGATCGGGCGGGCGCAGCGCTCGCGGATTGCTCCCCTGAACTTCGTCTTCCCCGACGCCATGACGGCCGAGGGTCTCAACCGCGCCGCGGTCTTCTACGCCGCCGATGACGACGGACCGTCGTGCATCGAGGTGGTCGGTGTGCTCGTCTTCGGTTACCTGGACGCCAATGACGGCGTCGTACGGGTCTCGGTCCACGTCGACAACGCCGACCCCGAGCATGTCGTCCGGCCGGACGGGACCGTGCCGCTGCGCGTCGTCGTCGAGGACACCGTCGTCTTCGACGACAGCAACCACGACGCCCCGCATCCCCCCGTACTGGAGCAACTCCTGGACGCTGCCGACCCGGAGCAGCGGGCCGTGATCTCCTCGGTCGCGGTCTCGGCGGGGCTGATGTGGAGCTGCCCGAGCTGCGAGTGGCCCAATCCCCGGGCGACGGAGCGGTGCGAGCGCCCCGGCTGCGGGCGCGAGGTCAAGGCGGCGACCGGTCCGCGGGCCGCAGCGCTCGACCCGGCACCGGTCCTCGCGCTGGAGGTCCCGCGATGAGCAGCAAGGCCTACCCGCCGGCGCCCAGGCACCTCCGTGCTGCGTGCGCCCACCCCTCGGGGCACCTCACGTCGCACGGCAGCCGTACGACGCTCCAGGTCTACCTGGACGACGGCCTGGTCTACCGCAACGACGCCGACGGCTACCGGCTGCCGCCGGAGTTGGCGCAAGCGCGGGGCGCCGGGCCGTACGTCATCACCGGTGCCGGGCGGCGGTCGATCCTGAACGACTCCCAGCTGGCGGCCATCGACTCCGCCGACGAGGACGGCGCGCTGCGGGACGTCAGCTGGCCCACCGCCGCCGCCCTCGCCCGCCTCGCCCTCGTCAAGTACCGAGATGCCGACGGCGCCCCGCAGCCCACCGACGGCGACGACGGCCGCGCCGGCCCGAAGCACCGGCCCTACCTCACCCCCGCGGGCCTCGACGCCGCACGCGCCGCGAAGCCCCAGCCCTGACTCCTTCCCTCCTCCGGCGGGTACGGCCCTCCCGGCCGCACCCGCCCCTCCCCCGCAGGTGCGTCCATGACTTCCCTCACCCTGTTCGAACCCGACCTCGACGAGGCCGGCCCCGTGACGTCGTCATCAGGCGGGCTGGCTCCGGCCGAGGTCGCCTCGACCGCGGCTCTGGAGTCCTTCCGCGCGACGAAGCACAAGTCGCTCAACTTCGGCCTCGGCGTCGACTCGACGGCGCTGACCCTGGCGATCATCAACGATCCGGCCGCCTTCGGGATCGCCAAGGACTTCTCCGACTTCTCGATCGTGACGGCGATGACCGGATTCGAGTTTCCCGACACGATCGCCGACGTCGAGAACCACGTCCTGCCGCTGCTGCGGGAAAAGGGCATTCGATACACGCAGGTCGCGCGGGCCGGACGGCCGGACTCGGCAGGCGTCGAAGTGCTCTCCGACACCACGAACCCCGGCAAGGTGTTCAGCCGGGGTCCGTGGACGCTCATGGACGAGATGGAGGAGAACGGCACCGTTCCCCAGTACGCCGGTGGGCATGCGTGCAGCCAGAAGCACAAGGCTTTCTCGATTGAACGCCTCCAGCTCCAGCGGTCGGGCGGGCAGACCGTCGGCAAGCTCTTCGGCTACAACGCGGACGAGTACAAGCGCGCGGCCAAGGCCAACAAGTTCCAGGCCCAGCGCAACAAGAAGGCCGGCTACGAGACCTTCGCTCTTGACTACCCCTTGCTCCGCCTTGGCTGGGGCCGCGAGGACGTGCAGGGCTATGTCAAGGACCGTCTTGGAATTGACATGGCCAAATCATATTGCCCGGTATGCCCGTTTTCCGGGGTCTGTTCGCCTCAGCCGGACCACCTGAAGCGTCTGCGGAAGTACCCCGGCCTCGCGGCGCGCGTGCTGCGCCTGGAGTACCTGGCGATGGCCCTGAACGACAACATGTCCCTCTACAAGGAGGACACCCTGTTCAGGCGGGTCACCGACGACCAGAACACCGAGGCGCTCGGCCAGTTCAACGCCCGGCTGGACGAGGAGACATGGGCGGTCTACCGGCTGCGACGCGCCTACACCCCCGGCCGCCGGCCCGAGTGCAAGACCGCTCACGGTGACCGTTGCACCAAGCCCGAGTGCCGCGACAGCAGCATCAAGGGCACCGTTTACCGGTCCGTGGAGACCGTTCGCACCGGCAGCCGCACCGAAGTGGGCGCCTTCCTGCACAACGCCGCCACGGCCCTCAACCGCCCGGTCGAGCACTTCACGAAGGCCCACGGTGTCGGCATCGACCGCGTCCACACCCGCGTCCGCCCGGACTCTAAGACCTACGGCACGGTCGAGGACTTCTACGTGACCGCCCCGGCCGGCGTCCAGGACAAGGCCCGCGACGGCTTCGCCGATGTCTGGGCTGCGATGACCGCCGGCCAGTGGGCCCCCAGCCCCCTGCGAGAAGAGATGACCACCCGCACCCTGTCCCCTGCCGCCTACGACAAGCTCACCGCCACGGTCGCGCGCGACACCGGCGACCGGCGCACGGCCGCCCTCTGGAGCCACGCCACGGCCCTCGCCCGGCACGCCCACGAGCACGGCCTGGCTCCGGCTGACGACCGCCCGCCGGGTCCGGACGGCCTGCTGAAGTCTCTGGAGAGTCTCGCCGCCTGCCACCCCGCCCTCGCCCCGCTCGCCGATCCAGCCGTCCTTCCGCTGTGGGAGCAGCCGCTCGGCTCCGCCGCCTGGACCACCATTGAGGAGTTCTGGGACCGGCACCCCGCCCTCGAAGACGAGCACCGCGTGGACGGCTACGTACTGGGCGACACCTACCAACTGCTGTCCGACGAAGCCCGCAAGGGGCGCGCCCTGTGCCAGACCCCGCCCTGGGTCGCCCGCCTCCTGCTGCGCCTGTCGCTGGAGCCGGCCATCGAAGAGTGGGGGCCAGCCGACGTCCGGATGATCGACCCCGCCTGCGGGACCGGGCACATCGCCGTCGCCGCGTTCCACATGGCCCGCGTACCGCCGATCCGCGGCCGCCGCTCCGCTCCGGTCGGGCACGGGCCGCGGGCCGTCGAGCGGGCTCTGGCAGCGGTGTCGGGCGTGGACCTCGACGCGTACGCCGCCGCGCTGACCGCCTACCGTCTCCTGGCGTGCTCAGCGTCCGTCCTCGGCGTGAGCCTGGACCGCGTCCCGGCGTCGCTGCCCGTCAACGTGGCCGCCGCCGACTCCCTGCTGGACCGCACCGAGCCCCTGCTCGCCGCCGGCGCCTACCACGCGTGCGTGGCCAACCCCCCGTACATCACCCCTAAGGACCCCGCCATCCGCGACCAGGTCCGCGCCGCATACCCGCAGGTGGCGGCCGGCAAGTACTCGCTGGCCCTGCCCTTCACCGCGCTCATGCTCGAGCACCTGGCCGTCCCGGGCGGCTTCGTGGCGCAGCTGACCGCGAACTCGTTCATGAAGCGAGAGTTCGGCAAGCGGTACATCACCGAGTTCCTCCCCCGCTTCGACGCACGCTGGATCATCGACACCTCCGGGGCCTACATCCCCGGCCACGGAACACCCACCTGCATCCTCGTCCACCGAGCCCGCCCGCCGGTCGGCGACACGGTAACGGTGATCCGGGGCAACCGCGGAGAGCCCCACGTTCCGCAGGACCCCGCGAGAGGGCTGGTCTGGAGAGCGATCGAGGACGCGGTCGACAGCCGGCTTGCCTGGGACCGGTTCCAAGCGGGTGCGAACCTCGCATGGCGCGGCGGAGGCCCCACAACGTAGATGTTGCGTATTCGCGATTCAGTGTGTATTGTCATTCTCGGATCGGGCCGACGCCCCGCCACACCAACCCACTTGACGAGCGCCGCTCCAGGCGTCGCGCCGTCTCAGCGCATCCGGGGGACTGATACAGATGAAGCGGAACAAGCCGCTCATAAAGCGCCGTAAGGCCGGGACGCAGTACCGGCGGCGGAGGCTGCATCCATGGGGAAAGCACGCCTCCTCGTACTGGGCGCTGGCCGTGCCCCAGGCGTTCACCGGGACCGGCCAGACCGTCCTCGACATGACCGGAGCGGTGCCCGCGGGCGCAGACGAGTCCAGGCCCGACAGCCCGCGCTACGGCTCCGTGCTGCGCTGGCGGCTCGACCGCGAGGGCCAGACCCAGTTCGTCTACGGCATCCAGGTATGGGGGCGGTACCGGGGCGAGAGCCCGTCGGCTTACGGCAAGCGCATCTCGGACGCCTTCCGCCGATCCCTCCCCACTTCGCCGGACGTCCACCACGTGTTCGTCGCGGAGCGGCCGGGTTGTGCACGCGGGACGCGGTGCCCGCTCACGCAGCACTGGTACACGGCCATCGAGGCCGACCTGTCGACCCACCAGCCGGATCGGTGCCCGATGGGCGTTCTGAATGACGGCCCGCCCTGGCGCTTGATCGGCCGGACAGTTCCCGATGGCCGCCACATCTACTGACGCCCGTCCGCGCAGCTCTCCCGGCCGCCCGACAGCCCTTCGGCTCCGGTCGGCCGGGCCCGTAAGCCCGGATCTCGTCCGTGCCCACCATGCCCGTGGACACCGCTTTCGGACCTTCCGACGGTTCCCTCCTCTCGCCACCCCGACGCATTGCGTCCCGCCTCAGGAGCCCCGCATGACCAAGACCACTACCGTCACCACGATCCTCGGACCCGTCCGCGTCCAGCGTCTGGAGTCCACCCACCCGGGCCTGGCCATGGTGCGGCGCCCGGCGGCCGCGAACGTGTACGCGGTCGAAGGCAACGGGGTTGCTGGCATGGTGGCCATCTCCCCCGCGTACGACGACCAGAACTGGGGCCACATCGACCTAGGGGCGGAGAAGGTCCGCGCCCTCCTTCCGACTCGGTTTGGCGTGACCTTCGGCCGATTCGGAAGCACCCGACCGCTCCCTAACGGAACACCGGTCAAGCACGAGCCGATTCTCACCATCGACGGGGTGGAGGTCCAGTCTCCCGGCCTGACCCTGGCACGTGGCGGTGACACCACCGACTTCCCCGTCAGCATCCGTGCAGGCGACTGGGCTTCGAAACCTGCCTCCGCGCTGGTCACCGTCAGAACACGCGAGGTCATTCGGGCGGCACTGACCGTCCACGAAGCCGACCCCGACTGCGTCTCCGGCGCCGACCGGGAATACGCCCGGTACCGGACCCCCGACCGGCGTACCTCCGCCCAGCGCGACCTACGGGCCGCCCTCCGACTCCGCAGTGAGATCCAAGCACGCATCACCCGCCTGGAGTCCTATCTCACCGCCACGGAGTCCCAACACACCCAGACACATTCGTAGGCAACCTGCCCTTCGCCTGAGAAATCCCGCAGGTCCGCACCCACTCGTCTGACTGCGCCGTTCCCGGCCGGCCTGGCCCGGCCGGGGAGTACACCACGGACGCAGGCACCAGCCGACATCCCGATTCGAATCTCGCTCACGCCCCAGCGTGACCAAGGTCGCCGTCGAGGGTCCCTCCGGCAACCCCTCCATTCCGCCAGGCGACGCACTGCGCCTCGAATCACCCCAGGAGCCCCAATGGGTACCACCCGCACTCGCTTGCCCGGCATCATCCTCCGCGACGCGGCGCCCACCGACGCGGACGCCGTCATGCGGCTCCTCGTCGACGTGAACCCCGACGATCCCGACGCGTTCGAGGACGTGCGGCCGAACCTGTCCCTGCCGCAGGAAGGGCCCCTCTCCCACTTCCGGGCCCTGATGGTCGTGGCCGAAAGCGATGAAGGCGAGACGGTCGGCGTCCTGATCGGAGGCGTTCCGCTGTGGCTCTTCGACCATCCCGGCATCGACGTGCCGCTGGCGCACCTTCTGGCGGAACGGACCGCGATCATCACCGCTGTTGCCGTGGATCCCGAGCAGCGCGGGCGAGGCATCGGGGCCGAACTCGTCCGGCATTCCGTACGCCGCTTCACGCGCGCCGGTTACGGACTGCTGACCCTCAACTGCTTCCCGGAGCTGGAAAGCTACTACCGAGGTCTCGGCTTCTCGATCATGAACGGCCTGAACGTGGCCCTCGGCCCCCTGAACGCGGTTGGACACCGATGGGGCGATACCCGGGTGGCCGCCCGGCTCCTGGACCGATACACGGCCTTCGTCGACGTCCCGGGCCTTACCTCCCCGGTCGTCTCGGGCGTCCTTCCCAACACCCGGATGGCCCGTGGCGCGTACTTCGACGGCGAGCAATTCCGCGTCTGACCTGATCACGCCCGGGTTGCCTGCCCTCCCCGGCCATGGAATTCACGCACGGATGCAGGTTTCAGCCGGCATCCAGAACCAAGGAGGAACTGATGCCGGTTGTCGACGGTAAGAGCCCGAGCCCCTGGGGCCGATGGGCGCTCCGATGGGGCGCGCCGAGCGCAGTCGTCGCCCTGGTCAGCGTGTGGGTACTGGAGCCCGCCAGCCTTGTCGGCGCGGTCATTGCGGCCGGGGTAGCACTGACAGCGCTCCTGCTCTTCGTCGGCACGATGCCCCGCCGGCAGCCGCCGGCCCAGCAGCGGGCGCGCAGGGGCGCCAGCGAGTAGAAGGCTCCAGCGAGGCGGCCGGTGCGCCGCATACCCGAGAACTCGGATGGTGGGTCCGGATACGTGATCGCCCGGGCCGCCTCCCGAAGATGGGCCCGGAGGCGTTCACGGATGATGTTGCGTATTCGCGTTTCGGTGTGTAGATTGATTGCATCGCTGGCGGGCCTCCAAGTCCACGCCGCACACAACCCCTTACTGCTCTGGAGTCCTCCCATGCTTGCTGTCGCCCACGAGGCAGAGGTAGACGCCGCCCTTCTCGCCTACCGGAGGGGCTGGGCCGACGTCTGGCTGACCCTGGTCGACGTCACCACCGACTTGATGCACCTGGCCAGTCACATGCGCGCCGACGTCGAACGCTGCCTCGACGGCGACGCGAAGGCGCGACTCGACGAACGGCCTCTGGCCGCCATGCCGAACCTCGACCCGTCCGTCGCGCCGATCCACAACACGGACGACTCGGCCGCCGCAGACCACCTCTTCGACGTGTACGTGCACGCCAGCGACGCCGCTGCCGCCCTCCGCGTGCACATGGCAGACGACCCCTACCCCACCTTCTCGAAGGCGCTGCACGTGCTGCTCAACGAACTGCGCGCGTACGCCCAGAACCTCGGCTTCGACTTCGACGAGGTCATGCGCGCGGCATCGCAGGCCCACCGGGTCGACCAGCGCAAGGCCAAGTAGCCCCGGAAGCCGCCCTGGCGGCACCGACACCCGCGGTGCCGCCACCGACGAACGAACCCGCCAGGAAGGACCTTCACCATGACCACGCCCCTGAACCCCGCCCCGGCTCGATCCGGCCGCGGCTCAATACGCATGCACCTCGACCGCGGCGAGCACCCCGCGACCCGCGTGGCGCTCCTGGACGCCGATCTCGACAACCCGTCCGCCGTCTGCGGAGGGTGCGCCAACAAGGTGCTCAAGCAGATCCCCGGCGGTCGAGAGCGTCTCAAGTGCGGCCTTCTGCCACGAGGAAGCCGCGGACTGCGCGGCCCCGATCTGCGCGACTCCACGCCCGCGTGCGTCAAGTACGCCGCCGGGTCCGGCGCACTGCCCAACACCTGAGCGCCGTGGCCTCCCCCGCCGTTCCCGCACCGATCCCCATATCCAGGGTCGGTGCAGGGGCCGGCGGGGACTGGGGCTCGATCGGGCTCCGTATCCCCGACACCATCCGTACCCCGCCCCGGAGACGTGATCATGCTGCCCGGCCTCGCCCAGCACATCGACTTCCAGCCCGCCCACAACGACTACACCCGCGGGTTCCTCGTGGTGAGCAAGGCCGACCGCACCACCGCCTATGGGTACGTGTGGGAACACGCCCTCCCGGACGGCACCACCACGTGGGTCGCCCAGCCGGTCACGGCCAACGACGCCTCACGCATCCCCGGGTTCCAGTCCCGGGAGTGGGCCGGGGAGTTCCTGTACGAGCGCGAGTGGCCCAAGTTCGTCCATCGCGGGAACGACAAGGCCGACGCCCTCCCGCAGCCGGGATGCGCCGAGCGCACGCCGTGCGGGACGTGCTCCCTGTGCGAGCCCGAGCTGGCCCGCCGCGGAGTCCTCTGAACGAGCCGGGTGAACGCCCCTACGGCATCCATCACCACAACGTGCAGGTCCGAGGGCCGCGGACGACGCCTTCCCGCTCGCGGCCCCGGCACCGGCTTCCTGTTCCTGACCACAACACCCCACCCACCCATGTCCTGGAACCCTCATGCCCGCTGATTCCACCGCCGCCCTCGTGACCGAGGCCGTTGGCCAGGTGCTCACCCACAGGGCTCGGAACTGCACCGACCCGAGTTGCGCCCGGCACGCCGGTACGACCGACTGTCCTCCGATCACCGTCAGCCGTAGCGCCGGCTCCGTCCTCGGCGAAGCCGTCGCCGAAGCCTGGCACGCGGCCGGCGGCAGCCGTCTCGACATCCCCGCAGGGGTCGTTGCGGCCCTCGCCCTGTGGCCCCAGAAGTCCCCCGGGGCGGCGGCCGCCGACACGATCGCCGCGTACATCGCCGCGCAGCCCCCGCGCGTCCTGGTCCGCGGCCTGGCCGATAGCGCCAACTACTACTACGGCCTCCGCCCCGACCTTTGGGCCACCGCCCGCCCGCTGTTCGACTGGACCAGGGAGGACCTGCACGACACCCACCTCGCGGGCGTGCGTGCTGTGGCCCTTGCCGCGCTGCGCCACGGAGTCCTCCGACACACGGGAGACACCGACCCCGCTGAGCGGTCCCGGATCGACCTGATGTCCTGGGTCATTACAGCCCTACGCCACCATCACTCCCGGCGCAGCCTCGGCGAGTACCACACCCCGCCCGACATCAGCGATCTGATCGCCGCGATGCTGGCCGAGGAAGGCGGCACAGGAAAGCGACCCCACCACCGCGGTGAGTGGGCGCTCGAGCCGGCCGCCGGAACCGGAGGGCTCTTCCGCTCCGCGGCGCAGGACCTGCGCCGCGACGGCGAGGACCCGGCGGAGCGCGGCTGGGTCATGCTCGAACTCGACCCTCTGGCCGCCGCTGGAGCCGCCGTCAACACCCTCGTCTGGGAACTGGGTCCCCGCGCGGTCGTCGGATGCGGAGACGTCCTCGCACAGCCCGACCTGGCCGAGGAAACCCTTGCCCGGCAGCGTGACATGGCGCGCCACCGCGACGACGTCATGAAACTGATCGGCTTCGCCATCGCCACTCGCACCACCGAGCAGCTGCTGGACGCCCTCACGACCAGCAGATAGCTGCTCCGCCCCGGCCCACGCCTCGTGGGCCGGGCCCGAAGGAGGAACCGTGGCACAAGCCCACGACCACAGCGACAGCCAGGCCGTAGCCCGGGCGCTGCGCGCCGTCATGCCGGCACCCAGCCGTACCAGCGTGTATGTGCTGACCTGCGGATGTCCCGACGCCGAGGGCCTGTTGTCCTGGTACATCGACACCGAGACCCGGTCCTACGAACTCGACCTCTGCCGCGCCGCGGCCGGTCCGAGCCAGGTTCGGCTGACCAGCCGGCCGCTCATCGGCGACGGCACCGTCTGGAGCGAGGACCTCCTCGTTCCAGACACCCCGGCCGACTGGGCGCACTCCCTCGCACGTCTCGTCGCCCGGCTCACCCTTTCCGACCGCAGCCCCCTCTCACTCGACTGAGCAAAGGACCATCGTGTCGAACCGCACTCCTCTGACCGGCTGCCTGCCTGCCTTCGGCCGGCACCGTGGCTACCCACCGCGCTACGGGTGGCTCCGCAAGGTCTACGACGCCCTGCGCCAGGACCCGACCGCCCTGCGGCGCCCCGACGCGACCGTCGTGCTCGGCGTCGGCAAGAGCATGGTCCCGTCCATGGCCTTCTGGTCCCAGGCCTTCGGCTTGGCCGCCCGCAACGGCCAGGACCTGGTGCCGACGAACCGCGCCCACTGGCTCCTGGACGAGGAGACCGGGGCCGACCCCTACCTCGAACTCGACGCCAGTCTCTGGCTGTTGCACTGGTGGCTGGTGAGCTCCGAGCCGTGCCACGTGCCCACCTGGCGGTATCTCTTCGGTCACTCCCCGCTCAGCCGGTCCAGCCGCTCCGAGCTGCAGGAGCGCCTGGCGGCCGCCGCCGACGCGGCCGGGCACAGGACCCCGGCCGCGTCGGTACTCGCCTCGGACGTCGCCTGCCTGGTGAGCATGTACGCGCCCGGCGACCCCACCGCCGCGAACATCGAAGACGAGCTCTCCAACCCGTTCCGTACCCTCCACCTGCTCGACCCCGAGCCGCCCGCCGACCGCACAGCCGACCGCAGCCACCTCGTGGCCCTGCGCCGCATGGCCGGCCGCCACTGCCCCGCGCCCGTCCAGGCGTACGCGAGCCTGGACTTCGCGGCCCGGACCGCCAGCCCCTCGGCCGGTTCCATCAGCCTGGCGCGGCTCGCCTCCGATCCCCTGGGGCCCGGCCGGCTGCTTCTCACCGGCACCGCTGACTTCCGCCGAGCCCTGAACCAAGTCGCCAACAGTCATGCGGATCTGGCCGTTGTGCAGTCCGGCGACGGCGAGGAGACGCTCGTCTACTCGTGCCCGCCCGTCCTTCTCGCCGAGGACGTTCTGGCCGGCGCCTACCCCTCCCTGCGGTCGGCCACCAGCCGTGCTGCCGAGGGAGGTTCCCCGTCGTCCCTGTCCTGACGGACTCCGGCTTCCCGCGGGCGCAGATCACCCCGACGAACACAAGGGATGTTGCGTATTCCTGTTTCCATGTGTACAGTGATGCCTGTTGGTGGTGCTCGCCTCCCGGCGGCTTGAGCGCCCCGCGCCTTCCCCTACCGACGAGCAGGAGACACGTATGCGCATCAAGACCGGTGGACAGCACCAGGGTTGGACCGTGGTCCACCAGGCGCGGCGCGCGTGGCGCGGCTCCTTCGAGGGCGTGTGGCTCGGCGTGGAGGAGTCCACGGGGCACTGGATGGTCGGCCGCCAGCACGACGGGCAGTCGATGGACGACGGCTTCGACGCGGACGGCAACTGGGCCACGTCCCGGCACTTCCGCGAGGGCAACGAGTACCTCAACATGCGCCGGGCTCTGGCCGCGTACGACGAGGAGGCTCAGAACGCGAGCGACGTCTGGAACGGAATGTGGGACCAGCGGGCCCACGAGGCCGTCGCCCGGCACCTCGCGCACCGCGTTCCCTTCCCCGCGCCGGTCCGGCTCTCGGCCGGATGGGTCGGGCGCGGCCTGACCGACTACCACCCCCCGCGCGGGTCGACGATCCCGCTCGACGGGCCGGAGGCCAAGTACGAGCTGATCCGCTACCTCCAGGGCCAGACCCGGTTCGACGAGATCGTGACGGAGGCGGGCTCGGTCTCCGAGGAGGAGGCGTACCAGTTGGCCAGCAACGCGACGGGGCCGGTCCGCTTCGTGTGCCGTGGCGTGACCTTCTACCTGAGCGAATGAGCCGGACGGCACGGGCGCGGGCCGCACCGCGCACCGCGTCCGTGCCGCCGGACCAGAAGTCGTCCAGCCAACCACCGACGTACACACCGAAGGCGAGGACACCGCCCCCGGGGGGGCGGTCGAGACCAGATGGACCACAAGAACCTCATCGGCCACGACGGCGCCGTCCACGAGGGCCTGCTCAACAGCCACACCGGCTTCATGATTGACGTGGCCTGCGACGCGGGCCGGTACTCGGTCGTCCACCACTACGAGAAGCTCGACCCGGCGCGCGTCACCGACGCTCCCCTGTCCTGTCCTGCGTGCGTCGTCGCGAACTCCCCCGCAACCGCACAGCTGCACCGCGGACGCATCGCCCACCGGTACGCCGAAGACGTCCTCGCCCTCGCCGACACCCGCGGATGCCCGCCCGCCCGAGACGACGAAGGGCTCCGACTGGCCTTTGTGGCACTGGCGACAGAGAACCCGCCGCCCCCGTCCCTGTACGCGCTGATCAGGGAGCACGTGACGGACATGCTGACTGATCGCGCCCTGGCCGTGCCGGAAGGGGTCCCGCAGGTCCTCGTGCCCTACAAGCGGTACACCGGCGGCACAGTCCAGGCCCCCGTCGGCCCTGGGGACCGCCTCATGCACTACAGCGCCGCGGGCGGCTACTTCCAGTACGTCTGGGTCGATGGGCTCGAAGAGTCTGCGGACGGAATCGTCGTCACGGTCCACGAGAAGGACCGGCATCCGGTCACGTACTCGGCGCGCGAGGTCAGCCAGTGGTACTCGAAGCTCGACCGGGCGGCACCGCTGCCGACGAGCGGTGGGTGAGCGAAGCTGAAGGATGCGGCCTGCCCTCAACCAGTCCTGGGCAGGCCGGGCAGGCACCGCCACCGCTGATCCCGCCCCCCACCCGCAGGTGTGCGCCGGGATAGAGCTTCTCCCTCGCAGCCAGGTCCCCACCGCGATGGCGTCGGCCAGTTCAGGTCTTCTCACCCCCGGCCCGCGCGGGGCTCCCCTCGTCCCCCAGCACCACCGCAGCGGATGCGCCCCATCACCGTCCGGCCGCCCAACTGAGCCTCTCTTGCCGCGATGCTGCGCCGCGCCGTCGTCTCGCCACCGCATCACCCGACTCCGGAAGCGCCCACACCATGACCACCGACCGTCCGCACGTCTCCTACCTGGCCCCTTCTGATTCTGCCCGCCCCCAGCCCGGCCGGGCCAACGACGAGGAAGCCGACCGCTCCGAGAACGCGGTCCTGACCGCCTACCTCTTCCACCTGACGGCCAAGGGACACCGTGTCCTGCGGCACCGCGTCGTCACGGATCCCGTCCTGGCGTCCACCGACCTCTTCGACGCGACTGCCGGAGAGGTGGTGATGGCCTGTCACCGATCGCACTACGGCGCGCTCATCGCCGCGTACGGAGTGATCAGCGACTGCGCGCGGCTCTTCTCCCCCGCCCGCCGCGCACTGCTGTTCACCGCCGAGCCGGGCCCGGTCGCCAAGGAGTTCCTGTCCCACCACAAGATCATCGCGATCTGGCCCGAGGGCGAGTCCTTCGTCCGCGCGGACCCGGCAGCCGAGACAGACGGGGCGTGAACCGCCAGAGCTTCGGGCCGCCGTCGACGAGAGCCGAGGAACGCGCCTGGCGCGCGGCCGGTCTCCTCGTCGACGTCGCGGGACGCGCACTGCCGGCCACGGGCCCGCCCTGCGGCTTCTGCGACGGCGAGGACATCGGCGACACCTGCCCGGCATCCCTGACCTGCCCCACATGCAAAGCCACTCCCAGACAAAGGTGCCGCCGGCCGAGCGGCCACACCGCCGAGCAGTGGCACCGCAGCCGTGTCCAAGCCGCCGACCTGGAAGACCAGCGCCGCGAGAAAGACGGCGACACCACCCTGCCCGCCCGCTGGGCCGACACCCCGCTGGCGCCGACCCCATCACGAGGAACACCATGACCACCGACCACACCCACAACAGCGCCACGGCCACGCCGCCCGGCGCCCCGGACCGGCCGCGTACGGCCGGAGCCTTCACACCCCGCATCACCCCCGCCCAGTGCCGCGCCCTCCTCGCCGGGGCCCGGGACCCGATCGGACTGCTGCCCAAGTCCGTCAACCTGCGGACCCTGGCGTCCCTCGCCGACGTCGGCTACGTCGGCCTGGATCAGAGCCGCGACGTCCTTCGTGGACAGAAGGCGACGCGGGACGCGCTGGACGTCTGGGGCGGTGCTCTGACCGAGGACGGCTGGCAGCGGGCCCGCGCCGAGGGCGCGGGCCGGTTCCGGATCGTCGTCGTCGGCTGCGGCAAGGCCAAGCAGGACCGCCGCGTGACCGCCGGCGCGATGTACGTCGGCACCTTTCACGGCTCCTGCCGGGAGACGGCCAAAGCCCTGCTCCAGAATGGCGGCCGCCAGTACATCCTTTCTGCCGCCCACGGGCTCCTGGACCTGTCCACGGAGATCGACCCGTACGACATCACCGTGGGCGACCCCGGCAGCGTCAGCGCGGACTTCGTGCAGGCGCAGGTCCGGGAACGCGGCATCGAGTCGGCGGAGGTGACGGTACTGGCCGGCAGCAAGTACGTGGCCCTCGCCCGGCAGTCCTGGCCGGGCCTTGAGGCGCCGCTCGCCGGAGCCGGTGGCATCGGGGAGATGAAGCAACGCCTCTCCCAGATCCGTCTCGCCGCGCGGGCCGAAACCGGGCAGGAGCGGTGAGCGCGCCGCTCGGGCCCGCTCCGACGCGGTGGGAAGCCATGGCTGCCGGCAGCGCCGAGGGCTGGGCTCAGCGGTGGAGCGGCGGTGTGCCGACGTGGGTTCATACGTCGCAGGGCGGCTTTGACCGGCGTCGCTACGAGGTGGTCGAGCTGGCGGAGGCACCCGCCCGGGAGTACATCCAGGCGAACCACTACCTGTCGGGGTGGCCGCCGGCGGTCCACCGGTTCGGGCTGGTGGACCTCGAGGCAGCAGGGGGCGACGACGGCCAGGTGGTCGACGGCCAACTGCTGGTGGGTGTCGTGGTCCTGGGTGTTCCGATGAGCCGCCGGGCTCTGACCAGGGTTTTCCCGTCGCTGGAGCCTTCTACGAATCGCCTGAGCATCGACCGACTCGTACCGTTCCCGGAGAGGCGCTCCAGTGAGGCGAGTCATCCACCCCTTATTGATGCACTGGCGCACCAGTGGGCACGCCCATCCCGAGTGCATGTCGAAGCTGCCCCGGTGACCAGTACATAGTGCGTCACGCTGGACGGCGGGCGGCGGGTGAGAGACCTGGCGATCCGCCCGCTCCCGTTCGGTTGTTGGGCATCGAGGAGGGCACCCACGACTCCCTCCTCGCAGCCGACGGCGAGTACGCCACCCTACGGCGAAAGCAGGCGCAGACCTACGCCGGCCAGCCCCAAGGGTGAACCCGCCTGCCGGCCGAGCCGCTTCATTCATCCGGCGAGAGCCCACCAGCCAGGGCTCTACGCTGATCACCGTGGCAGACATCAAGAACACCAAGGCGTTCAAGGCCCTCGCGACCCAGACGGAGGCCGAACTCCTCACCCGAGGACTGGACGTCGTCTCCGTCGCGGTAACCAACGTCCTCGCTCACAACGTGGCGATGGTGGCGGACCGGCTCGGGATCCAGCCCCGCTCAGCCCTGCGCTACATCGAGCCCTCCGCCGTGGCAGACCAGATCGCCAAGGCCAGCGCGGCAGACACCGACGGCGCCCACACCGTCCACGGCGTCCGGCCGGTCCGTGTCGACGACCGGACGGTCTTCATGCCGCGCTGGGGCTGCTCCCGCCCGCTCATGGCCTTGGCACAGGCCATCAAGTACGCCTCGAGCAACGGCGATTCCCGCACCGTGCAGCACGCAACGGACCTGATCTTCGAGATCGGCCTCGCCATCGGAGCCGACTCGGCGAGCGACAGCGCAGGCGTTCCGCTCGGACTGCTCGACGAAGCCGCCGACATCATCGAGCAGGTCGCGGGTCACATCGAGACCGATGGATGGAGCGTGTGTCCGTGCGGCGAGGAACACGGGCAGACCGAAGCCGACACCAGGGTCCCCGGGGTGATGCGCGGCGACGCCGAGCTCATCAGGAAGATCCGCGCCAAGGGCGACGCCTAGCGCGCCCACGTCAGAGCCTGGCGCTGTCGGGAACGGTCAGCGGCCGCCGTCGCGGGTGGCGATCATGTCGTTGAGGTTGCGGATCTGGCGCTGCTCGGCGTCCTCCACGAGCTCGCATCGCCAGTCGTAGTGGACCCGGTAGAGCGACTCGGTGGCCACCGGCACGGCGGAGCCGTCGAGGGGGACGGTGGCCAGGTGGACGCTCCCGCCGTACAGGGCCACGCAGGTCAGGACCGCACGCAGGTACTCGTGCCCGTGCTCCTCCAGGCCCACGGTGCCGTCCTTGTGGGCGTGCGCGACCTCGTGCAGCCCCACTGTGCGGGTCTCGTCGACGCCGGTGTAGGCCGGTGCCGGGTCGAAGACGTGGTGTGGGCACTGGCTCACGGAGGTGTCGCGGACGGCGACCGTGATGTTGATGTCGGTCCGTGAGCCCGCCGCCCCGGCGGTGTTGATGATGTCGAGGAGCCGGTCGCGGGTTGCCGCTGCCTGCGCGTCGATCGTGGTCCACAGCGGGCCGAGACGGTGGCTCTCCAGGTGGAGGTAGAGGCTGATCATCAGCTCCGCCTCGGCCTGGGTCATCGTGATCTCGGGCAGCAGGTCTTCCGGGTCGGCGGCCGGGCGCAGGGGGGAGGGCCGGAATGTCGGACTCGCCGTCTGCGTGCAGCTCAGCGGCAGGCCCTCGATGGAAGGCCGCACCGCGACCACGTCGGCAAGCTCAACCAGGCCGGTCGCCGGGTTCGCCCAGGTGCCGCGGAGCGCCGGCCGAGGCCGGTCGGTGTAGGTCTCCATGATGTGCATGCGGTACCAGGCCGGTGCGGCCTCGTCCCAAGACTTCCAAAGGATCTCGACGGTGGCGGGGTCCTCGGGACTGCAGTCGCCGAAGATCCACTGCACCTCCTCGAACGCGGCCGACGGGTCCTCGGGCGGAACCCACAGACCGAACTCGTTCCAGGCCCAGGGCGCGTCGCACTCCTCGCCACAGGACTGCGCCACCATCTGGAGATAGTTCCGACTCGTTTCTCGCAGGGCGACGGCGTCGTCGCCGGCTTCAGCGAGACGGGGCTGATCACTCACGGCAGCACTTCCCGGAGTCGAGGAGACGTGGCAGGCCAACGGGCCGCAGCCAGCCTACTGGCGTGCGGCAACCGTGCTGGCTGGGTTCTCGGAGTCTCCATCCGCACGCGGGAGGCATCTGTGTGCGCCAGGGCGCCCCCACCATCCGGCGCCTGCAGGGGCGGAGAGCGCTCAGCGGGCATCCCACCGAGGCGATGACAGCGGTACCAGCCTCACTGTCACCACGGTTCTGCGATACGACCACCCGGCTCGATCCCGAACCTGCTCAGTCGTTCACCCTCTTCGAAGCGCCCCCCACGCTTGAGCAGGTCTGCAGCCGCGATCAAAGACCTCCTATCGGCGGCCTCAGCTCCTCGCATATATGTAGTGAGAGCCGCTTCAATACGGCCCACCTCAACGAGCTCAGAGGCCGCTACGCGGAAAGCATCGGCAAACCCAGAATCCGCCAAGCCGCAGGCCCAACCGACGAGCCGATCGGCGCGTTCCGCCCAGTTTTGCCATTCGCGCTGATTAGCTACTAGCTCTTGTGCATGCCGATTGCCCGCCTCAGCTAGGCCATGCAACCAGGTCAAGGCTTCCTCGGCGCGGCGTTCCGCAGCCATGCGCCTTGCTGCTGTCCGAAGGCAGCCGAAGTTCCCGGCTTCTGCCGCGCGTTGGTAGAAACTTGTCGATTCATAGGTGCGGCCTGCGCAGTTCAAAGCTTCTGCGGTCTCTAGGAGGTCTTGACCATCCTCACGAGTATGCCTAACAGTTCGGCCAATCTGGATGATTCTCTCATTTGCTATCTGAAGAGCATCGACGTCGCCCGCTTTAACTGCCTTGTCATGAAGCATGTATGCTTCCTGTACTTGGCCACCCCACTTCATGTCATCCGCTGCTTGGCGCAGGCGCTGACTCTCGCCGGAGGTACTCACTCGCTCGTAGAAAGCGAGGGCCTCCGCGACACCCTCTCCACTTTCCTCGACTTTCCCTCTATAGAACTCGATCAGCTTCTCGTCGACTTGAGGTGCCTCTCTGAGCCTGTCCGCCGCCTCCGCGGCGTCGACGTTGCCGATCTTGGCCAATTCTTCCAGCCAGGTTATTGCTTCCTCCGTATGCCCTTCCCCTACGAGCCGGTGTTCCGCCATCGACATCGCGTAAATAGACAGATCTTTATCGCTGGACCTCTCGACTACTCGCTTATAGAAGGCCACAGCCTCCTCAATCCGGCCAACCCTGTCCAGCAAGTCCGCAGTGATTAGCATTGCTTCCGGATTGCCGACCGCTGTTGCACGGGCTGCCAGTTGGTAGGCATACCGATACAGGCCGCGCCTCTCAGCCTCGTGCGCGATTTGAGGTGTATCGCGGACCGCGGCATGGACTGTGAGTGCATCCCAAAGTTCAACCGGAACGCGAGCCGTGCGGCGGGCGGCCCGACCGTGTTCCTCTAGGTAGTCGGCGAGGCGGTAGTGCGGTTCCGTTGGAGTGGGGTGGCGAGGTCGGGGGCGGATACGGGTGATGGGTCCGCGGATGCCGTGGCAGGGCGAGGATGTATAGGTGAGGGCCTCATCCAGCCACTCCTCACCTAGGTTGTCCCACTCGGTGTCGGTGAGATAGCCGGACGCTGCTTCAGCAAGCAGCACGCGAGAGAGGGCGAGGCTGTGGCCGAGGCGGCGGGCGTCCATGGCGGCCTCGATCAGTGCCTTTGCCGCAGCGGGGGCGTTCTGATAGCGCTCCAGGAGGGCTGGGGCGCCGGCGAGGTACTGGGTGATACGGCCACCCTCTCCCCGGGCGAGGGCTTCAGCCAGTCTCGGGTCACTGAGAGCCTTGACCCGTAGCTCGTCGAGCGCGGTGCCTTCAAACGAATCGGCGACAGGAATGCCGGTACCCCTGAGCAGGGCGCGGGCCTGAGCATGGGGATCGTTTTGGCCCGGCGTGGGAGGCGTGGTGAGAGTGGCCCAATATTCAGGCCACACGGCGCCCAGGACGAGGACAGGTCCACGGTCTGGACTGCGCAACAACTCGCGAAAACCAGCGGCGACGCGGTCTCCGAGCTTGGACCCTGGGGTGAGAAGATAGTGCTGCGTTTCGTTGAGCCATACGACGGTGCAGGGTCCGATGGAGCCAAGCGCATCGACAACGGCGTCGGGGCGGTCCGGTTCGAGGGGGTGCCACAGTCGCCACTCGTCCGGCAAAGCCTGGACAGCTTCCCAGCAAGCGCGGGTCTTGCCTGTTGAGGATCCGCCGACAAGAACCGCGACTCTGCTTTGCCCGGCTGCCGCCTGTTCGACAACCCCGCGCAGCTGGACATCGTGTTCGCGCTCAATGTAAGCGGGGAGCGTCGGGAGATTCATTTCCATAACGGATTGTAATGGCTCGATTGCTGGGTGTACCTCCAGTGCGAACGGATCGGTCACCTCGGAGATCATCGGTCCCAACGGCTCTTGCGTTGGCTCCGAACCGCTCTTCGCAGAAGGCCGCCCACCGCGATCAGGGTGTGTCTCCTTCCAAGCTCGTTTACGCAGGTCCAGCCACCACTGCAGCGGCGGAACACGGTGTCCCTTCTGCTCCGCCTTGGCACGCAGGTACTCCAACAGGAAGCGAACAGGGAGTCCCTCGTTGGGTGTGCTCGTACCAGTGAGCCAATCGCCGATTGACGAGTTAGTCAGCCTCACCGGCGGTTTCTGCTGTTCGCCCTGGCGGATGAGCAACGCGTACGTCGGTTCCCCTGCCTGTTGGTAGAGCGTTTTCAGGTGCACGGCAAATGCGGTGGCGCTCATCTGCACTCCGCCCTGTTATATCCGGACCGGAGCTGAACCGGACTCCTTTCAAACATGGCTGACCAGCACGGATTCCTTCTATCAGCATGCGGGAGACCGCCGGAAACCGCACGGAGCGGTGTCTTCGGGACCACCACGCCCGGCGAGGAGGCGTGACGGTTCCGTAGGAGGCACTGAGATGACACACAAGAACCACTGGCCTGGCAGTGAACGCATGGCTATGGCACGCGCTGCTCTGGGTGGCATCCTGTCTGGCGTCGCTCGCGCTGTCGTGACCTGGTTGCTGGACCAGCTCATCCAGTAAAGGGTGTGACGTAGGGCGAGCGGCGGCGCCGGTCGGTGCCGCCGCTCGGCGGTGGCGGACACGAAATCTATGGGCGCGGCTGACGCCGGCTGGCGAGGTCTGGGACGCCCTCGCGTGCAGCCATCTGCTGTTCCAGGGCCGCGTGGGTCACCCGGCCATCCGGCGAGACGAGGATCGGCTGTCGCTCGCGCAGCCCGAGCGCCCGCTCGCGCTCCTCCAAGTCCTCCCAGTCGGGCACAGGCCGACTCCCTGCCGCATTGCCCCCGTCGCCCACCCAGAACAGACGCCATTCGTACGCCACTTGACTCCCTCAGCCGCAACACGACATGAGGCAACACAGCGCATGTCCACAGAACACCGCTATGCCCTGCCCGTTGGCCGTACTCGGGCCGAGCGGTCGAGGGCGGTCTTCGGCATGCCCGCACTCCCCTACCCGAAGGGGGTAGATGCCCGTCAACCCACCTAGGGTGTGTTGCGTATTCATGAATCAATGTGTAGTGTGGTTGTCGTGATCGAGCGACGTACCGCTCTCACGCACACCACCATCTTGGAACCTCACCCAGAGGAACGACCGTGGACACGTCCATCCCCGACCGCAAGGCTGCTCGCTTCACCGCAGCCGCGGAATCCGGCGTCAACATGAACCCCGCACGCGAGTGCACCCTCGCGGACCGCGCCGCATGGGCCCACGCGGCGCTGGAGGCCTACAACAGGCAGGCCCCCAAGGCCCTGTTGCCCGTTCCCAAGCTGGCCGAGCGCGTACGGCTCGGCGTCCTCGCGGCCGAGGCCATGGCCCAGATCGCCTTCAACATCCCCGACGACCGGGTCGTGGACGACCAGGAAAGCGCCGATCGCGTGATCGGAGATCTGGTCGCTCAGGTCTTCTGCCTGACGGACGGGCGGGTCACCGCCCATGAGCTCCACCAGGCCGCCGAGGGGCTGCGCAGCGAGGCGTACCCCGTGAAGCTCGATGTCCTGTGCGCCGTCGCCGCCGCCGGGGCCGAACGAGAGGCCGCCATGCTCGCGGCGCTCCTGGACGCGGCCGAGTCCTTCGGGTGCGACGTCCCCGGCATGGTCGACAGCGCTCGCAACTACTTCGAAGACCTCAAGGCAGAGGACGAGGAGGCCGAGGCGGCGCACGCCTGAGCCACCCCCGGGAGCGAGGAACTCGGCCCCGGCGGCCGCGCTCGCTCCCGGCTGGGTCGCCACGGAACACACCCGATGAAACTGATCATCCCCGCCTTCGACCAGCACTACCGCGTGTCCGCCACGGACTACAACTGGACCAACCCCGGAGAGATTCTCACCATCGGCACCGACGACGCCTTCGTCGGCCTCGACAGCCGCCGCTACACCACGCACGGCCGCGTCACCGCACTCGATGTCACCCGCGCCGACGTCAATGCCAAGATCATCAGCCTCCTCACCCAAGACGGCTTCTACGTGCCCGGACGTGAGCGGCAGAGCACCGAGACCCGCAGGCGCATGGGCGAAGTCTTCGGCCTGGCCCGCGGCTTCGAGGTCGGCACCGTCATCGGCCTTCACCGCGGCCGGCCCCGCCGCCACGACGCCCCCCGAACTGACCCGCTGGGCGCGGTCCATCCGCCAGCGCCCGCCGCCCCCAGGAAGGGCCCCATGGACACCATGCCCCCGAACACCCGTACTCAGCAGCACTGGTACCTCGCCACCCTCGGTCACGAGGCGCTGTTGCGGGAGCTCGCCCCGCTGGATCTCCCCGCCTCCGCCACCCACGATCCGCTCACCCTCGCCGGACGGTGCCTGATCGCCGACCCGATCGGCTACCCCGAAGCCCATCGAGCCGCAGAACGGGTCCTGGCCCCGCTGCGCACCGCCCAGACGTTCACCACCACCGTCCCGGACGAGGACAACGCCCTGGAGCACACCGGCGTCGTGCCGGTCCTTGAGGAGCGCCAGGCCGGAGCCGTCACCGGCTGGTACGCCGAACTCCTCCTCTTCGAGCACAGCTCGCTGCTCAACAAGGCCGCCTACCGCCTGTCCCGGATGCCCGGAGACCCGACCTGGATCATCGACAGCGACTTCCAGCGCAGCGGCCACCCCGGGATGCTGCGGCCCTTCGGCTCCCGGCGCCCGGGCAGCAAGCGGACACTCCTGCCGCCGTTCGTCGCCGAGCTCGACCGCCTCATCGCGCAGGGGCCGGAGAGCGCGGCGTGACCCTGTACGGCATCCCGCCCGCCGGACTGCGCCGCGCCATGGCGCCCGAAAGCGGGCGGGACCACGCCCACGCCATCGCAGACGCCGCGCACGCCTGGTGGACATCCAACCGCGGGGGCACCGGCGACCGGGCCATCGCGGTCGGCACCCTGGCCGCGCTCGCCCTCTGCGCGCCCTCACGACCGGACGGCCCCGACTACGGCCCGCTCCTGCTCCCCCTCGACGACGAACAGCTCGTCGACACCCTTCGAGCGGGATGGAACTCGTTCTGGACCTACGACCCGGACCTGACCGAGGCCGCCCGCCCGCTCCACGACTGGCTCTCCCAGCCCACCGACAGCGACGTCCGCGGCCTGGCCGACTACGCCCGGATCCTCGTGCGCGCAGGGCTGCTGGAGTACTGCTCCGACACCGCCCGCGCCGAGTCCGACGATGTCCTCGGCCTGCTCATCACCCGGATGCGCAGCTACAGCGAACGGCAGTCGACCGGCGAGTTCTTCACTCCGGCGGCGGCTGCCAACAACGTCGGCGACATCCTTCTCTCCACCGACCGCAGGCCCGGCGATCTGCTCCTCGAACCCGCGGCTGGGACCGGCACGATGACCCGGGCCGCCGCTGCCACGATGCGGTACTTCGGCGCCGACCCCGCCGAGTACCGCTGGTGGCTGAACGACCTCGACCCACTCAACGCCGCGTGCTGCGCCGTGAACGCGCAGCTCTGGAGGCTCGGCCAGCACGTGACCGTCTCCTGCGGCGACGCCCTGAAGCATCCCCGGCTTCTGGAGCAGGCCGTACAAGGGCGCGCCGAGCGGGCGAGCGCCGAGCAGAAGGCCCGGCCGGTGCTGTACCCCACCACGACCCGCCCGCCGTTCTGGCCGTGGCAGTTCGTTCCACCCTCCTGACCCGGCGCGGCCGCGGCCGGCCGCTGCTCACCTCCTCATCCCTGCACGAAACGGAGCCCTCTCATGGCCATCAACACCACACCGCCGCCCGCCATCGCCACCTTGGTCCCCGACTCCGAGGGACACGGGACGGTCCTGCGGATCGTCTACGCCCACCACCTGGACGGCGAGTCCCTGGCCCTCCAGCTCTTCCACCGGTACGTCCACCGCTTGCAGGCCGGCACCCAGCTCCCGGACGAGATCACCCGCGCCGAGGTGATGGCCCTCCTCGGCGAACAGGGCGCGGACTGTGCCGAGGGCTGGCACTCCTCTGCGAACGAGCCCACCGAGGAGGCCTCGGACGAGGCGTGGCAGTGGGTCCGCGCGCAGGTGAACCGCCTGTTCCCCGGCCTGTCCTGGAAGGTCGAGCCCGACCGGCGCGTGAACATCCCTGGTGTCGACGCCGACAAGGTCGCAGACATCGTGATCCGGGCACGCCCCCTGGCATCGGACGTGACCCGCCCCGCGACCATGTTCGATCCCACGCTCACCTACTACGCGGACGGAACGCACGTGGTCATGCGGGCCCGGGGGACGGAACGCTCCGGGCACACCTTCGGCATGGCGGAGGGCGCCGCCCCGTACGCCTTCCAGGCCGTGCGGTGGGATGACGGCGGCGCTGACCTCATCGCCCCGCACGTGCTGCATCGTGTCGAGAACCAGACCCAGGACGGCGCGGCTTAGGCGACCGCAGGGGCCGGCGTGCGGAGGGCCGCGCCGCCGCTCCTGGGCTTCTCCGGCGACCAGGTTCGCCGAAAGGGAAGACGCAACGGGGCAGGGTGGTCAGGTACTTGTGAGACCCGGCCCAGGAAATGAATGTTGCGTATCTCCATTCCAGTATGTATTGTGGTTGTCATGAGGGCGGGAAGCCGCCCGACACCAAGCCAATTCCGAAGGAGCCGCTTCGCGCGGCTCGCCCTGGCCGTGGCGCTCCCCTCGGCGGCCGGGGCCGCGAGGCCCGGACCGACACCCCCCGTCCAGTCCGGGCCTCGCCCCCTCGCCAAGGCCCCAAGGAGACGACGTGACCATACGGACGAACACGGCCTCAGCCCTGAACAGGGCTCCGGCGTATCGCCTCCAGCTTGTCTTCGATGCCGGGCCCACGATGTCAATGTGGAGGCCGCTGCTGCGGGAGCTGCGCCAGTCCCTCGCCCGGAGCGGCCCTTTCCAGAGTGTGACGGTGGCCGTTCTCAAGGCCGATGGCACGCTGCGAGGGCGACAAGGCGAGGACGACCGACTGGTGACCCTCGTGCTCAGCGACTGCTCCGGCCCTCAGTGGCACCCCGGCCCCGCCGGTGAACGCTGGTACAAGACTCTACGCAGCTGGGCGCGTGTGCGCCCGGTGGCGGTGGTTCAGCCGCTGCCGGAGCGCATGTGGCAGCGCACGGCGCTGCCCGGGACGCCCGGTAGCATCTACGCCCCGGCCGCCGGAGCCGCCAACTCCGAACTGCGCTTCACGGCGTACGACAGTGCGCCCGACACGGGGGCGGACAGCATCCCTGTGCCGGTTCTGGAACCCGCCTCTCCCTGGCTGGAGAACTGGTTCGCGCTCCTCGGCAGCGGCGGTACCAAGGTCCCGGCGGCGGTCGCCTTCATTCCGCCCGCACTTCCGGCCGAAGGGACCGCCTCTCTGGCGGGGCTCACTGCTGAGGAACTGGTCCTCCGCTTCCGCGCCACCGCTTCCCCCGAAGCGTTCCGTCTCGCGGGGTACTTGGCGGCAGGCGTCCCCCACTTGCCGGTGATGCAGTTGGTGCACCGCTCGATCGGGACGGCTCCGTGTCCGAGCCACCTGGCCGAGGTGATTCTGAGCGGCCTGCTCCGTGCCGTCCCCGGTCGCCCCGGTACTTACGCATTCCGAGAAGACGTTGCCTCCGTGCTGCTGCGCACAGTGCCGCGTTCCTCGCTCGCTCGCACGGTGGCTCTGCTGCGGCAAGCTGAGCCGTCGATGCGGCGCGCCCTGGTGAGCGCGGAGGCTTCGCGACTCGTCGGCTAGGGGCGCGGTCTCCGCATCCACACGTCGGCGTCACCGTTCGCCGCCCCCTTCTCCCCCCAGCACCGCCTGGGGCCGAACAATCCTCTGTTACCTCCTTCTCTTCACCCGCTGTGTTCGGGGCGCTGCGCGTGAATCGCCCGTCCCGACATCAAGCCAGCCGCTCATCTTCGGTGCCCCGCGTTGCCCTACGTGCCCTTGCATCCGGGCGCGCGGCCACTGTCAGACCCTTAAGAGAGGATCACCCTCATGACGACTCTTCCCGCCGCTCAGGCGCAGTCTGCCGTGTCCAACCGCATCGAGTACGAGGCCGCGCTCCAGCTCCTGCGCGAGGCCTCGCAGGCGTACTACGGTGACGGCGACAGCGTCCTGGACGACGCCTCGTACGATCAGCTCCGACGGTCGGTGCAGGCCTGGGAGGAGGAGAACCCCGCCGAGGTCTCCCCGGACTCCCCCACCGGGCTCGTCGCCGACGGTGCAGCGCCCGTCGGCGACGTTGCGCACACCACTCGCCTCCTGAGCCTGGACAACGTCTTCGACGCCGAGGGCCTGGTGGCATGGGGCGCCTCGGTCCAGCGCCGTCTGGGCCGCGCGCCGCAGGGCGGGTTCACCGTGGAGCCGAAGATCGACGGTGCTGCCGTGGCCGCTCGGTATCGCGACGGCCGTCTCGTGCAGATCATCACCCGCGGTGACGGCAGTCACGGCGAGGACATCAGCCACGTCATCGGACAGATCGACGGCCTCCCCGAGCGTCTGGCCGAGCCTGTCACCGTCGAGGTCCGCGGCGAGGTCGCCTTCACCCAGGAGCAGTTCGAGAAGGCGAACGAGGTCCGTGCCGCTCACAATGCGCAGGTCTTCGCCAACCCCCGCAACGGCACGGCCGGGACGCTGAGGGCGAAGGACCGGACGTACCGGCTCCAGATGACGTTCTGGGCCTACGGCGCGGTCGGCCTGGACGGCGTATCGTTCCTGCCCGCCGGAGCGACGCACGCCGAGACCCTGGCCGTCGTGACCGCAGCTGGTATCCAGACGACCGCGGACTCCCCGGCCGGGCTCCACGTCGTCGCCGACCTGGCCGCGGCACAGGAGCGGGTTGACGCGATCGCCGCCATGCGTGCGGACCTGCCCGTCGGAATCGACGGGGTGGTGATCAAGATGAACGACACGGGAGAGCAGACGGCGGCCGGGTTCGGCTCCCGCTTCCCTCATTGGGCCATCGCGGTCAAGCTCCCCGCGGTCGAACGACAGACCGTCCTGGAGGACGTCGTGTGGGAGGTCGGCCGCACCGGGGTCCTCGCGCCGACCGCGATCCTCGCCTCGGTGGAGATCGACGGCTCCAACGTCACCCGGGCCACCCTCCACAACCCCGCCGACATTCGCCGCCGCGACCTCCACATCGGCGACACCGTGACGGTCTACAAGGCCGGCGACATCATCCCCCGGGTGCAGGGGGCCGTGGTCCAGCTGCGTCCGGAGGGGGCACGGGAGGTGCCGCTTCCCGAGGTCTGCCCGAACTGTGGTGGCGAGATCAACAAGGCGCAGGAGCGGTGGCGGTGCGCGAAGGGCACCGCGTGCGCACTCCCGGCACTGATTGAGTACGCCGCGCAGCGCGAGATGCTCGACATCGACGGCCTCGGCAAGACCTACGTGGCGGCCCTGGTCGCGTCCGGCTACGTCACCGACGTCGCCGATCTGTTCACCTTGACCGCCGAGCAGCTCACCGAGGCTTCCAAGAGCGCCAAGCGGGCCGCCAAGCTCGCCGAGCAGATCGAGGCCGCCAAGGCGCTCCCTCTCAGCCGGGTCTTCTGCGCACTGGGCGTGCTCGGCACAGGGCGCAGCATGTCCCGCCGTATCGCCCGGCACTTCGGGACCATGGACGCCATCCGTCAGGCCGACGCTGCCGCTCTGCAGGGCGTCGAGGGCATCGGCCCCGAGAAGGCCCCGGTCATCGTCGAGCAGGTCGCCGCCCTGGCCCCGGTCATCGACAAACTGATCGCAGCGGGCGTCAACATGACCGAGCTCCAGGAGGCGTCGGCTGCGGAGAGTGCAGGTCCGCTGGCCGGCAAGGTCGTGGTGGTCACCGGGAAGATGAGCGGGCGGCTGGAGGCCTACGGGCGGTCCGAGATGAACGCCCTGATCGAGAAGGCCGGCGGCCGCGCGGGCAGCAGCGTCAGCGCGAAGACGTCCGTCCTCGTCGCCGCGCCGTCCACCGGGGGCAAGCCGAGCTCGAAGGCAGTCAAGGCGGCCGAGCTCGGCGTTACGGTCCTCGCCCCCGAGGACTTCGCTGAGCTGGTCGCCGACTACCTGGCCTGACGCAAGGGGACCGGGGCGGGCGTCGCACGGTAAGCGCGGCCCCGCCTCGCCACCTGCGCGGCCCAGCGCACCGAACGGCCGGGCCAGGACGTGTGCTCGCTGCCCGGGCACCGGCCAGGCTCGGCCCTCCACTCCGTTCTGTGTTGTGTATTTGTGCTTCAATGTGTACTGTCATGTCATCGCCTGGTGCTCGGCACCCGCGACCTCTCCCCAACTCCCCCGCGTCCAAGTAGGGATGACATGCACTCGAACATGCCCGACCTGTCGGACTCCGAGCTTCTGGCGATCGGGGCTCGGGCCACCAAGCGGACCCCGGTCAAGCCCAGCGATCTCCTCATCCTCAGCGAGCTCCAGCTGAGGCTCTACCGGGAGTTGCACGCCGCTGCCGGACGGCTGGTGCGGCCGCCGGTTCCGGCCAACCTCCCACCGGCCTCCGCGACCCGGGTACGGGGCGCCATCGACGAAGTCCTCGCCGAGGAAGAGGAGATGGCCGTCTTCCGGCAGATGTACGACCACTTGGCGAACGCGGCACTCAGTGACCAGCGGGTGGCGGATCAGTTGCTGGCGCTCTCCAGCGGCCAGCACGGCCCGGGCGGGGCGTTCCTCAAGCGCATGCTGCGGTTCGCTGCGGCCGACGCGTACCCGAACACGGTGCAGATGCTCGTCGTCGACTTCTTGAAGAGTGCGGATGCTCAGACGCTTCGCGCGGTTCTGGCCCAGCTCGCGGGCATGGAGTGGGTGCTCGATCCGGACGACAAGCACCAGCGGATGATCATTGACCCGCCGAACGTCGTCGTGGACGACGTCGACGCCGAGGATCGCCGGTTCCGCGAGCTAGGGATGCGCCCCGGTGAAGCCACCCCGGGCCGGAGTCTCGCACGCTCGGACAACGCGGCCTGGGAGACTCCCGACGAGCACCGCATCCGTACCTGGCGGCGCCGGTACGTGGAGGCTCACAGGCAGAGTCTCGACTGGGCTCGTGCGAAGGCGGAGGTGTACCGCCGGGAACGCGAGCGGCTGGCGCCCTACGGGCATCCGGACGGCCTGGAGGCGGCCGTGGTGACGCAGCTGCGGCAGGAAGCCGACCGGGCCTCCTCCGCCCGCCTCTTCCAGATCGACGACTCCCTCGGCCAGATGGCACTGCGCCGCGTGGTGCGGCGGGCGGAGAAGAGAACGACCCCGTTCGATCCCGCCCACCTCCCCGCCTCGCGTGGGATGCTGTTCCTCGACACCCCCCTCGCACTGCCCAACGGCCGACGCATCGTCGGCTACGTGTGGGGCCCGTGGTCGCCTCCGACGGAAGAGGGCTGGTTCCTTCTGCGGCCCGACCGGCACCTGGAGCCGGTGGAGCCTCCGCACGATGACGCCCCCTGGACGTGGGTCACTGCGCTGACGTGCGACGAGTCCCTACTGAAGCTGCCGTTCTCTCCGTACGAGACCCTCCTGGCGCGCCCGGGCGAGATCCTGGATCCCGAGACCCGTCTTCGCGACCCGGACAACCCTGAGCGGTACCGAAGCGGATCGGGCCGCCAGGGCGGGCAGGAGCTGATGCTCCGCCACGTGCGGGCGCTGTGGGAGCTGCTGACCCAGCACAAGAGGTCTACGGTGCGGGTCCTGGCCCATCAGGTCCACCAGCTGAAGCCCAGCAAGCGCGATGCCGACCGGCGGCGCGGCATCTCCGACTCCGGCCAGGTCGAGAACTGGTGGGTGGACCCGGACGCGGGCGAGCGCTTCCGGGAGCAGCAGCCGAGCCAGCCGCGCGAGGGCGGAACCGGCCGCACGCTGGCGGTCCGCTACTGGAGGGACGAGCACGAGCGCCAGCAGTGCCCGAACTCCCACCGGCACGCCGCCCTGGAGACCGAAAAGCCCGGTAGCTGCCCGCACTACGAAATCACCATCCCCGAGCACCCCGTAGGGCCCGCCGACGCTCCGTGGTCCGACCGGCTGCGCCGCGCTCGGCTCCGCCCCTCGGCGACGCCCCGGCGCGCCGCAAACACCTAGCAGTCCTCCTGTGGCCGGGCGGGCCCCGTCCCGCCCGGCCACAGGTTCCACGGCCCATGCACCAAGCCCGACATCCCGATCGTCTTCAGCCGAGGAGAGCCATGTCCGAAGACCTCCGTCCCCGCACCGTCCAGCACCGCCGTTGCCAGCCGCTGCACACCGTCTACGGGCTGGTGGCGCTGCTCGCCGGCTGCGGCCTCCTGCTGGAGCAGGCCGTCATGTGGCTGTACGTCGGCCCGCTCGGGACCCTTGTCGTCGAAACGCGCCGGCTCGCCCGGAGCCGGGCCTGCGCCGCCCTCCGCAGGCGGGACGAGCGCAAGACCGACCCGGCTCAAGCCCGCTGGGTGTGGAGCGCTGCCGCGGCCGGTCTGGACGCCACCCTGGTGGCGGGAGCCTTCGTTGTCTGCACCGTGCTGCTGCTCGGCCACGGTGACGAACTCGTCCCGCGCGGAAGGGCGGTGGACTACCTGGCCCTCGGCGCAGGGGCGGCGTTCGCCGGCGCGCATGCCCTCACTCACCGCATGTCAGCCCGAGACCCAAAGGCGCCGCAGTCCGAGGCGTAGCAAGTCCTCCTGTCGCACCGTGCCGGGCGATCGCCCGGCACGCCCTTCCCCTCAAGTCCTCGGAGAGACCGTCATGCTGCACTTCGACCCCGCCACTACGAGCGGCTCGGCCGTGGCGTCCCTGTTCCGCGTGTGGTGCTCCCTGCGCGATGCCGGTTGCGGGCACCGGCCGAACGCCGCGGAACTGGCCGGCGCCGTGGAGGAGATGTTCGCCGGCCTCGGCCTGGACCCGGCCGGCCCCCCTGCGCAGGTCGAGCCGACCGGCACGGGAGAGGTGTTCACGGTGTTCGGACTGCGTTACGACCGCGCCGACGCGCTACTGGTCGCTGGTGTCATTCCGGGCGAGCACGCCGCGGCCGCTGTCGAACTGGACGGCGACGAGCTCGACTTCTCCCGGTGGATCGACACCTTCCGCGCTGAGTCCGGGGATGCGGCCGCCATGGCCGCGCGAGCGCAGGTCGAAAGCGGGGACTGCTGAGACGCCCCACACTGCGTGTTGCGTATTCATGTTTCAATGTGTAATGTGATTGCACGTCGGGTCCGGTGGCACCGCCCCAGACCTCGACCACTTCCTTCCTTCCTCCAGCTCAGGAGACGACTGTGCCCACCCGTGTCGTGACCCGCACCCCGGACCGCCGCGTGCCCAACCAGCGCGGCCTCCAGACCCGTCAGAAGCTGATGGACGCGACGATCGAACTCCTCGCCACCCGGTCCTACCGCGACATCAAGGTGATGGACATCGCCCAGGCAGTGGGCACGTCGCCCGCGACGTTCTACCAGTACTTCCCCGACATCGAGGGCGTCGTCCTCGAAGCGTCCCGCCTCCTGGTCGAGGAGACGAACGCGGCGCTCGACGGCTTCAAGGACGGCTCCTGGTCCTCGGACGGACTGTCCGGCGCCACCCGGCTCGTCGACGCCGTACTCGACGGCTGGAGCGATCACCTCCCGGTCATGCGCGTGCTGACCGCCGTCGCAGCCGAGCGGGACCCCCGCTTCGTCAAGGCGTACTTCGCGGCCACCAGGCCCGTCGTCCGGGCCCTGACGGCGGCCGCCCAGACGACCACGCCCAACGGCGAGGGCAAGGAACTGGTCCACGCCCTCGTTTCCGGCCTGACCGCCGCCGCCGGACACGAGAACGCCGGAAGCGTCCAGGGGCTGACCAAGCGCCAGCGGCGCCGGGGACTCGCCCGCCTTGTCCACGCCGCTGTGACCACCGCCGCCGCCTAGAACCCACGCTCCACCACCAGCCCGGCCGCAACCCAGGGGGGAACACCTTGATCCAGCCAGCCTCTCTCGCCATCGGCTTCGGCCTCGGCGTCCTCAGCGTCCTGATCCGCGCCCTTGCTCTTCGCATCCGGCCGCGCCGCCCCCCACTCCCCCTCTCGGTCGCCTCGCCGAGCCCCGAACTCGCCACCGCCCTGTCTCTGGCCGTCGCCGAGCGGTACCCGAACCTCGGAGGGTTCGACTACGCCACCGTCAGCGTCTTCGAACGCGACTCACCAGAGAACACGGTGCACCTCTGCCCCGCGCGCGGCCCCCACCGGGGCGCCATACGCCTCGATCCCAGCGATCCAGGCAGCCCTGGCGGCAGGGCCGCCCGGCTGCTGGCCGAGATGAGCCTGCCTCATGTCGGCGTCCTGGTCATCCCGCTCGGCCCGCGCTGACCCGGCTCTCCCCGCCCCGGCTCGCTCCGGGGCGGCGTCCGAGCGGCCTCCATGGCTGCCGGCCACTGCAAGCCGTCCCTTCCCATCACCGATCCGCGACCCGTCAGCGAGGAACCGTGACCACCCCTCCCCGCCAGATGTTCAAGTACGGAGGCTGGCTGTTCGACACCGACCGGGCCATGCGCCTCCTGGAGGAGCACCCCCGGGCCGTCGAACAGACCTCCGTAGCCGACTGGTCGGCCGCCTACCACCTGAGCCTGCTCAGGCCGGACTACGACGGCCCGTCCTGGTGCCCGGTCTTCGGACCGGACCAGTCCCACTTCAGCGTCGAACACGCCATGCGCACCGACCTCGACGAGCCGGTGATCATCGCCACCCTGGAGTTCGACAGCGGCCCGGCTCGCCTGCTGATCGACGGAGTGCACCGCATGTACCGGGCGACGGTCGAAGGCCGCCCGACGCTCCCCGCCCACGTTCTGAGCATCGCCGAGACCGCGACGATCCGCGTGCACTGACGCCACCCTCTTCCACCCTCGGGAGTCCCCTTGACCTCCATCGGCACCGCCCGTCATTTCCAGCCCCACGGCACGCCCGGCCACGTATGCCGCGACCACAACCGGGCGGTCCTGGCCCCGGCCGTCGCCGTCGAGGCCCTCCGCCAGGGCCTGGGGCCCGACCTGACCGACGCCCAGCTCGACCGCTGCGCGGAGGTCGCCGAGCGCAACCCTCTGTCCGACACCTCCCGCGCAGCCGTCCGTACCGCTCTGGAGCCCGCGCTGTCCGTGCGCAACTCCCCGGCGACCGTGCACCACCGGCTGTTCACCCTCCCGCCCGGACACCCGCTGCGCATCCGCGTCGGCGACACCGAGTACTTCCTGGTCCCCATCCCCATCACCCTGTGACCTTCCGTCCGCCCCAGCGAGCGGGCGGCCGGAAACCAACACCCCTCACCAGCGCGTCCGGCCCCGGCCGGACGCGTTTTGGCATGATCCCCCTCGACCGAGATCCGGTACCTGACAAGGGGGAACCATGTCCGTGCGCCTGCGCCACGCCCTTCCGACCGTGCTCCTGGCCGGCGCGGTCCTGATCTCCGGCTGCGCCAACTCCGACAGCGACCCCAAGGCCGATGGCAAGCCGACGAACAGCGCCCCGGGGGCCCGGCCTTCGCCCTCCACGGTGCTGCCGGACGGCATCGTGAGGCCGGGAACCGCGCTGCCGGTCGGCGACGGGGCGTGGACGGTGACGCTGCAGGGCTTCGAGCGGCTGCCGGCCGAGGCCGTGCCCGGCGTGCCGGCCGGCTCAAGCGCGTACACGGCGCGGGTGACCGTGGCCAACCAGCGAGCGCAGGTCGCGACCGCGCCGCGAACAGCCGTCACCGCCCGCTACGGCACCCTCGGGCGCACGGCTGCCGAGGCCACCGACGCCAGCACAGCCTCCGCCGAGGACGAACCGCAGCAGGTGCGCCCCAACGGGTCCGTCGACAGGGACCTGAAGCTGGTGCTTCCCGACCAGGCCGAGGGCCTGCCGGTCACGGTGACCGTGGAAGCGACCGAGGAGGGGCTGGCTGAGCCGGAGCTGCTGTTCTTCGAAGGCGCCCTGCCGGGCGGTGCAGCCGCCTCCCCGGATCCGCAGGCACCGCAGGGCGCGCCGGCCGGGCAGTCGGTCACACCGCTGGGGCAGTGGAACGGCCACGTGCGCGTGGGCAAGGTGACGGTGAGCGGCGAGGGCGCCTCGCGCACCGGGAGCCTGGAGCTCAGCGTGGTCAACCGCTCCGGCGACCCGATGCCCGGCCTGGGCACCACCCTGCGGATCCTGACCGGCCAGGACCTGCACCTGGCCGCCACCGTCCGTCCGGTGTACGGGTACCGCGACGCCGCGATCGCCCCGTACCGCACTGCCACACAGACCGTTTCCTTCCGCGTCCCGGAGACGGCCGTCGGCGGCCCGGTGACGATCGAGGCAGTCGACGCGGGCGGCTCCAAGGTCACCTTCGAGGGCACGATCGGCTGAAGGAGCCGACAAAAGTTCGGGCGGAGTGTCACACCGGCGGCCTGTGCCACACCTGTAGCAGGTGAACGGTGCCTTCTCCGACCCGAACAGGACTCCCTTACATGGCCCCTCGCCTCCTGGCCGCCGGCCTCGTGCTCGCCGGCGCGCTCGCCGCCTCCGCCTGCGGCCCGCTCACCGCTCCCGGCTCCACCGCCCAAGCCGCACCAGCTCACGGCCCAGCCGCGGTCGGCGGCGGAACGGCGCTGGCCCAGCTGAACGACCTGACGGTCCGGGCGCAGATCCCCCTCACCGGCTACAGCCGCGACGCCTTCGGACCGGCATGGAGCGATGCGGGCACGGTCGAGATGTCGGGGAATTCCTGTCCGACGCGTCAGGACGTCCTGGCCCGCGACCTGGACGACGTCGTACGGGCCGGGGACGGCTGCACCGTCCTGTCCGGCGTTCTCCACGACCGGTACACGGGCCGGACGATCGACTTCAAGCGCGGCCCCCGCACGTCCATGGCCGTACAGATCGACCACATCGTCCCCTTGGCCTTGGGGTGGCGCTCGGGGGCCCGGGAGCTGACCGCCGAGCAGAGGCTCAACTACGCGAACGACCCCGAAAATCTGATTGCTACCAGTGGTTCGACGAACGCCGGCAAGGGCGCCAAGGACGCGGCAACGTGGATGCCCCCGCAGGCCGAGGCCCACTGCTGGTACGCGACCGCGCAGGTTCGCGTGAAGACCAAGTACCGCCTGTCGGTCACGCCGGCGGAGAAGGCGGCCCTGCGCACCGCGCTGGAATCCTGCCCGGCCGAGGCGGGCCGGCGATGAGGCCGGCCGCACAGCCGCTGCCCTTCGGCGCCGACCGGGACCGGTGGACCCACGCCGTCCGTGAAGCCGCCCGGCTCCATCACGCCGTGCGCGCCGAGCTGGCCGGCCGGCACTCAGCCCCGGCCGCTGAGCGGGCCGCCATGGAGGCGCTGCTGCTGGTACGGGAGCGGACCCGAAGTGGGTGGCTGCGCTGGGACATCTTCGGGCCCAACCCCGCGGGTGTGCTGCGCGAGGCGGGCGTCTTCGACCCGGAGCAGCACCGGCTGGGGCGCTGGGTGTGCCGGAGCGTGTGGGGACGTCGCCCTCCCCAGTACATCTGGACACTGGGAGGCCTCGAGCTTCCCCGTCCCCTCCCTGTCGGCCGGACCGCGCTGTTCACCGTGGCCGCCTTCGCCGCTCTGGGCCCGGCGACCTCCCTGCTGCCAGCGGCCACAGGTCTCCTCGCGGCCGGCTCGGTCGGCGTGGCCGCGGCCGCCGGACTGCCCGCGGCCGTCCGGCGCCTCACCCGGCGCCGCGTGCGCGTGGTCGGGACGAGCGAGGCGTACGCAGCGGTCTTCTTCCGGCTGCTGGCCGACGAGCAGCGGATGCGCATGCTCGCCGAGCGCAGCGGGCGCTATGAGCTGACGCGCGCGGCGGCGGTGCTGCCACGGATGGTGTGGGACACGGCCGGGCTGGTGCCGCTGGCGGCGGACGACGTGGAAGCCCGCGACCTTCTCCTCGGATACGCGCAGTCGCTCGCGCTCCTGGTCGACCAGGCCGTCGAGGTCTTGCGGCAGGAGGAAGCGGTGGAGTCGGCGATCCGCGATGACCGCGCGGCCGCCGTGCCGGTCAGGCCCGCGCTGCCCGAAGGGCTGCTGCCCCGGCATCTGTTGGACGAAGCACGGCTGGAACTGGAGGAGCTCGGAGAGGGACTGCGCCATGCCCGGGAAATCCTGGGCGGGGCTCACGACGACGGAACTCAGCGTGTACGGAGCGGAGAAAGCGATGACTGAGCACGAGCAGACCGGCCGGCCCGTCCCGTGGCGGGAGGCGAACCCGGAGGCCTACGCCGAACTGAAGCGCACCTGGGGGGTGATCGGGCACAGCAGCGTCCTGATGGTGCTCAGCCTGAGCCTGATAGGCACGTCGCTGACGCTGGGCTACCTGCATTGGCCGGGCTGGCTGGAGACCTCCGCGCGCCTGGGCACCAGCGGCGCGGCGGTCTGCTGCGGCGCGGTCGGCCTGTGGCGGCTGGTCCGTGCCCTGTTCCGGTCGGTGCGGGCGGTCATCCGCACGCGCCGGCGCGGCGCCGAAGGCAAGGCGCAGGGGGAGACCGTCGAGGAGACCGTCGAGGAGTCCGTACCCGAGGCCGCGACGGCGGCGGGGTCGTCCTGAACGGGAAGGGGGCGCCGTGTTCCGGTTCGAGAGCTTCGCGGTCGGGGTCCTCATCGGTGCCGTGGCCTGGTGCGTGCCGTACGTGCGTGGCCTGGGTCGGCGCGGGGTCACCAAGGGGCTCGTTCCCTGGCGTCGCAGACGGCCTCCCACTCGGCGAAGGTGAGGCACTGCTCGGCGGTGCGCGCGCGGCGGGCCCGGTCCGCCTCGGCGAGCGAGGCGAGAATTCGGTCGCGGATGACGAAGCCGGGTGGATCGGGCTCCGGCTCGACGGGCGGCGACGGGCTGGTGAGACGGGCTCGGACTACGTCCATGGCGGCCAGGAAGACCGCGTTGGGCGGGACCGCGCAAGGCAGGTCCTCGCCGCTGGGGTCGGCAGCGGGCTCCTCGTGGCCGTCGGTCTCGCTCCAGCGGGCCATGATCACGCTGGCTGGGGAGGCCGGCCGCCGGGGCACGCGCCAGACCGAAAGGTCGGCGGCGATGTCGGCTGCGGAGAGTCCGGTGGCGATCCAGGGCCGCAGGGCGAAGGCGAGGCGGCGCAGGCCCTCGCCCTGGGTCCAGGGCACCCGAGGGCGTACCCAGGCGGCGACGGAGACGGCGTGGGCGGCCTGGCCTGGGCTGGCCCGGTAGGGCTCGGGAACTTCGTGTCGGCGGCGGGGCCGCGGGCATGTGCCGCGGGCTGCGCTGGTGTTGTTCTTCTTCCCTCTCATCTCAGCTGTAGGACGTTGGTGGTTGCTCTTACAGGAAGGGGCGTCACGGCGGCGGGTCGGGCGGGCGCGACGGCGGGCGTCGGCGATGGCCATCTGGCGTCCGTGTTCGGTGAATCCGACGTGCCTGGCGTGGTAGCCGTGGCCGCTCACGCGGTGGCCGAGGGCGTCGTCCCAGGCGCGGGGGACGACGGCGGCGTAGATGGTGGCGGTGCCGGCCCATTCGCCGCTTCCGGCGGGACGGGTGTTGGTCCGGGTTCCGTGGACGGCCCAGACGAGGAGGCCGAGCTCGCGCAGGACGGCGATGTGCCGCTCCAGGGTGCGCCGGCTGATGCCGAGGCGCCTCCACATGGTGTCGCGGCAGTAGGCGACGTGCCCGTCGGCGTTCAGGCGGGCGGCGAGGTCACGGGCGACGCGCAGCGTCGTGTCGCCGGCCTTGGGGTGCAGACGCTGGGTGATGGCCCAGGTGGCGGCGCGCAGGAAGTCGCCGCGCCGGGTGCGTCGGGACGCGGTCGTGCCGATCTCCTGATCCGCGTGTTCACAGACAGGGATGAATCGGTTGTTCGTGGATATTCGGTTTTGTCCGCGCGAAGGGCGCGGCGGAGCGGCGGTGGCGTGGACCGGCGCGTGGGCATGCTGCATCATGGGCAGGGCACGCCCTCCTTCCGGGCATGCGCGAGCCCCTCTTCGGTGGGGCCGGGTTCTTCGGGAACCAAGTGATCCGCCCTGGCTGGGGCGGTGTTGCCCGGTCTGCGGACCGGGTTCTTCACCTGGCGGGCTGGACACTCGCCGGGTGGTGGCAGAGGTGCGGCGGGCGGGCCGAGGTGCTGGACACACCAAGGTCCTGCTGCCGCAGGGCAGCCCACGGGGGACTGCCCGCTGTCAGATCATGCGTTCATCGAACTCCAGGGTCGCGGGCGGTCGCTGAGGTCAGTGGCCCATGCCGGCGCCGCCGTCGACGGGCACCACGGCACCGGTGATGTAGGAGGCCTGCTCGGAGGCGAGGAAGGCGACGGTCGCGGCGATCTCCTCGGGCCGGGCGAGGCGGCCGAGGGGGATCTGAGTCTTGAGGTTCTCGAGCTGCTCCTCGCTCAGCGCCTCGCTCATGGACGTCTCGGTGAGGCCGGGGGCGACCACGTTGAAGGTGATGCCGCGGGAGCCGAGTTCGCGGGCCATGGAGCGGGCGAAGCCGACGAGGCCGGCCTTGGAGGCGGCGTAGTTGGCCTGACCGCTCTCGCCGCGCAGGGCGACGGCGGAGGAGATGTACACCACGCGGCCCTTCTTCGCGCGGAGCATGCCGCGCGAGGCGCGCTTGGTGACACGGAAGGCGCCGGTGAGGTTGGTATCGACGACGGAGGTGAAGTCGTCCTCGCTCATGCGCATCAGGAGCTGGTCCTTGGTGATGCCGGCGTTCGCGACGAGGACCTCGACGGGGCCGTGCTGCTCCTCGACCTCCTTGAACGCGGCGTCGACCTGGACGGTGTCGGTGATGTCGCAGCGGACGGCGAGCAGGCCCTCGGGGGGTTCGCCCGAGCGGTAGGTAACGGCGACGCGGTCGCCGGCCTCGGCGAGGTGACGGGCGATGGCGAGGCCAATGCCGCGGTTGCCGCCGGTGATCAGGACTGAACGGGACACGAGGTGGCGCCTTTCTCTGGTGCTTCGTGGGGGTTGGTAGTCAATCAGCCGGCCCGGCGCGCGCCGGAACGCGTCAGCTGTCCGCTCATCGCCGCGGCCGCGTCCATCACCGCGGTCACATACCGGGCGCGGGTAGCCGCCCGCCGCATGGGCGCGTCCTTGGCCAACAGGGCGACAGAACCGGCGACGGCCGATCCGTACCAGATGGGCGCGGCGATCATGGTGCGCCCCGGGAGCGGGGACGGCCCGATGGCGTGACCTTCCTCACGGACGTGCAAGATGTCGATCTTGTGGTCACTGACGGAGCCGAGGCAGGCGAGGATCGCCAGACCGGCGGCGTCCGCTTCCAGTGGCGCTGACTCGAGAGATCGCAGAGCGATCTGAGGTGATGCGAGGACTTCATCAGTGTGTGGACCGTATGCACGTTCTGCGCAGATTCTCATCGGAGTGCCGATCAGATGCGGTCGGTAAACAAATGCGAGCTGACCAGTTCGCGACTGTAGTGTGACGATCTCGGCCCTTACAGCAGGGGAGGGCGGGCCGGCCTGGACGGGCTGGGAAGGCATCGAAGAGGGGGGACCGTGCAGCGCGTCAGTCAGCGCGTAGCGAGCACGCGGCCCGCGCTGTTCGACGGCACCCTCCCGCATCAAGGCCTGCAGATACCGGTGAGCGGTCGGCGCGGGAAGCCCCGCGGACTCGGCGACCGAAGCCAGAGGATGTTCACCCGGCCCGAGACGGATCAGCGCGCTGAGCACCGCCATGGTGCGTGCCACGGCGCCGCCCGTGCGGTCAGGCGGGGTGACAACGGGATGCAGCAACGCGAACTCCCCCTCGCGGTTGTCGAGGACCTTCGCGTCTCCCACAACGCGGATTCGATCCAGTGCGCGATTCTTCCCGGCCAAGATCCCGCTCACCAGGCTCTGAATTTTCCGGTCCTCGAATTTCAGGAGCGAGCGCTTCCGGTATATCGCGGGGTCGGCACGAGGACGGCAACACGGGGAAGGGTGCAAAGTTGAATCAGAAGGAGGCGTTGCAGCAGCTGCTGCAATGGAAGCGCGGAGAGATAGACCCGGTCGAGCTCGGCTGGCCCAAGCGCACTGGCCGGGGCCGGCGCTCCCGCGGACTGTCCCAGGCGCAGGTTGCACAGGCGCTGTTCGTCACGGAGAAGACCTACGCCGAGTTCGAGCGGGGGAACACGCCCCAGCCGACCACCGAGTTCCTCGACAACGTGGCCAAGGTGCTCAACATGGAAGAGCGCGAGCGGACCGCGCTCTACGTCTACGCGATCGGCTACGAGCCGCCGTTCCCCATGGACCCGATGGCTGGGACGAACGTGGATCCGGCGTGGCAGGTGGCTGTCAACGGCGTGTCCGGGCAGCCCTGTTACATCAACGACGTCGCCTGGAACGTGCTCGCCGCCAACGACGACTTCAAGCTCATGTTCCCCCAGCCTGAGGGAAAGTCCCCCGAGCTGCCCGAACGCAACCTGATCCGGTGGATGCTGCTGCGCGAGGACGCGCGCGAGCACCACCTGGTCGACTGGGACACGCGCTGGGCGCCGCAGGTCGCAGCCCAGCTGCGCACGGCCGTCGCCGCGCACCCCGACAACGCGGACCTCCGGCAGCTCGACAAGGAGGTCAACGACGACCCGGTGGCGGGACCGATCTACCGCGACCACAGCCTCGCGTACATCCACCCCGACGGCGACGCCCGGCCGATGCGGCACGCCGGCTACGTGACCCCGCGCGGCACCGAGGACCACCGCACCCGGTGCTGCGACCGGCACGCGCCGTCCCAGCTGGGCACCGTCACCATGTGCGCCGCCCAGCCGTTCGGCAGCCCGGGCGCCCGGTTCTTCCTCCTGCCGTTCGTGCCCCACATGTGACGCCGCCGCGCGGCCGCTTCGGCGGAGAGATTTCCTCCGGGCGGCCGCGGCACGCACAATGCATGCCCATGGCAGCCACTGACCTGAAGCAGATCGCGCCCGGCGTCTTCGCCTGGCAGCCCGGCCACGAGGCAACCTGGGGCCTGGCCAACTGCGGTCTCGTCGTCTCCGGGGGCCAGGCCCTCGTCATCGACACGCCCTACACACCCGCCCTGACCGACGCCTTCCTCACCGCGGTCCGCTCAGCCGCGGGCCCGGACGTCCCGCTGGACCGGGTCGCCGTCACCCACGCCAATGGCGACCACACCTGGGGCCTTCAGCAGCTCCCCGGCGCCGACGTCTACGCCACCCACGCCGCCCTTGAGCACCAGTGCCTGGAGCCGAAACCAGAACAGCTGCAGGCCCTCATCCATGACACCGACCCCGGCCAGCCCCTCGGCTGGTACTTCCGGGAGCACTTCGGCAAGTTCGACTTCGCGGGCATTGAGGTTCTCCCACCGACCACGACGTTCACCGGACGCCACGACCTCGAAGTCGGCCAGATATCCGCGGAGCTGCACGAGGTCGGCCCGGCCCACACCGTCGGCGACCTCATCGTCCATCTGCCCGAGCAGCGCGTAGTCTTCGCCGGCGACATTGTCTTCGCGGGAGACCACCCCTCGCACTGGGCCGGCCCCCTGGAGCGCGTCACCGCCGCCTGCGTGCGGATCCTGGACCTCGACCCCGAGTGGATCGTCCCCGGCCACGGACCGCTCATGACCCCCGACGACCTGCGGGGCTACATCGCCTACCTCGACGACCTCGCGGACCAGGCGTATGTGATGCACGGCCAGGGCCGGACCGCCGTCGATGCCGCACGCATCCTGATCAAGGAGAACCGCTACGCCGGCCTCGGCCTCCCCGAGCGGCTCGCCATCACCCTCAGCACGGAATACCGCCACCTCGACCAGGACCCCGCCGCCCCGGACCTCCTGAAGCTGATGGACCACGCGGCACGCATCGCCTGGGACCGCTCCTCGGCCGGCCCGCTCGCACCCTGAACCCTTCACCCGGCAGCCGTGCACGGCGCGAATTCCGGCTGGTGAAACAGCGCGGCCCGCTCCGTTCCGATCATTGAAATATGAACCGCGAGCGCAGCCTGGGGGCTTGCCCCCGGGCTCGCCCAAGCGGTCAACTACCGACGTCGGCGCGCCGTGCACGCACGGGGGAGCGCCGCCCAGGCACCGAGGGCCCTCCCACGCCCGTTGACGTGCGCGGTCGAGCAGCACGCCGTTGCTGGACTCGATTCCGGATGCCGTCGCCGGCCCCCCGGCGGCGGCATCCGCTCGAAGCCGCCTCGCTCCAGGGAGAGTTCATGAGCCCCGCAGCCATTGTCTTGCCGGTCCCCGCCGCCGTCCCCGAGTTCCTCGTCCCTCGCATCGAGGCCCTCCGCCACACCCTCCGCGCCGGCCACCACGAAGAGGCCCTGGCGGCGGCCCAGGCCATCAGCGACGAGCTCGCCGAGAGTCACGGCCCCCTGCACAACTACACCCTCCACGCCCTCGAGCTCGTCGCCTTCTGCGCCCAGATCGCGGGGCACCCCGCCATGGCCACCGAGCTCTCGGTGTACACCGCCGCGGCCTGGCAGCGCCTGCTGGATGCCACACACCACCAGATCCGGCGGCAGGCCCACAACGGTGCGGCCTCCTGGCTCACCGTCACCAACGCGCCCGACGCCGTCCGGACCGGAACGGCCCTCCTGGCGCTGCTGCAGTCGGTCTACGGCAAGGACCACCCCTCCACCCCGTTCGTCGAACGTCGACTTAACGCCATTACCGGCACCGACCAGGAGACTGCCCGGAATGCCTTGCGGGCCTCGGGGCCGGCCCTGCTGATCAAGCCCTGAGGTCCTGGCCACAGCGTTTCAAAACCGCCCGCGCCAGAGGCATATACCGGAAGTGCTGCTACCGGAAAAAACGGAGCCTGGCTGCCTCTGATCTTTCTGGCCAGAATCAGGCTCGGACTGATCACGTTGTGGGAGACGCGGCGTCCGTGACCGCGAGGGGGAAATCGCGTTGCGACATCTACAAACTGGACTCGTGCCATCCGGGTCCGCATCACTGCTACGACCGGCCGACCTCCGGTCGGAAACCGGGTGGATGACCGAGTCGACCATCCAGGCTTCGGTGCGAAGCGGCCCTCTTCACACGCTGGCACCTCGTCAGTCGTGGCTCACCCGCGGCACGACGACCCTGCCGCGGCTGGGAGCCAAGCACTGGCCCCGGGCCGTGGCCGTAGGCTCGCCGGGTCCTGGCCTGGCGTGCACCTCCAGAGCCGACGAAGCGCGGTAGAGGACTCACCTCGCCGCGTTTTGTCCGCCCTGAGCGCGCGCCAGCGCCCGTACCCGACTCCTGAAGAGGATCTGCCGATGGCTTCGACCACCCACCACCGCACCCACGTCCTGCGACTCGCAGGTGCCGTCCTCACGTGCACCGTCGCAGCCGGCACTCTGGCCGGCTGCGGCTCCGACACACCCGAGAAGAAGACGGCTTCCTCGCCCTCCGCCACTGCCTCCTCGACGCCGTCCAACGATCCGGACCAGGCCGCGAAGGACAAGGTCCTCGCCTCGTACACGAACATGCGTGAGATCCAGATCAAGATGGCCTCGGACGGAGATCTGCACACCGAGGAACTGGCCAAGTACGCCAGGGGCGATGCCGCTACCGATCTCAAGAAGTCGGTCCTGCGCAACGAGTCGATGGGCATCAAGTTCACCGGCCGCCCTGAGATGAAGCCTCAGGTCACCGCCGTCGACACCAAGGGCAAGACCGCAACGGTCACCGACTGCTTCGACGCGACCAGCTGGAAGCCCGTCTACAAGGACTCCGGCAAGGAGCTCAAGCTCGCGGACCAGCGTTTGAAGTACCCCGTCACGTCCCAAGCCACGCTGGAGGGCGACACATGGTTCGTCACGAAGATCACAGCCGATCGCACGAAGGGCTGCTGATCCGTTCTGCCCGCGTGCTGGGCGTAATTGCGGTACTGACCGTACTGACCGCCCTGGTGCCGGCTGGCCTCGCCTACGCGGGCAAGGGCGCCGGCCCCTGCTCCGATGTCGACGTGTGCGTCGACGTCGGAACGCCCGGCAAGCCCGGTGGGGGCGGAGGTGGCGGCACCGGCGGAGGAGGCGGCGGGGGCGAAGGCGGCGGGGGCGGCAACGGGATGTGCAAGCTCACCGACGACACCGAGATCCCCTGCCTGCCCGGGTACAACCCGGCCGACCGCTGCTTCTACGAGCTCATGGATCCCCAGCCGCCGTCCGGCCCGGGTCACACGGACATGAACGGGGCAGACACTACGGGTCCCGGCGCCTTTTACCTGAGGGACTGCATCGTTAACGACGTCGGCGGCATCGTCTGGCTGACGGAGCCGCCTGCCGGTCTTCTCCCCGACCCCGAAGTGCTGGCGCGTCAGGCCCGGGACAAGATGACCCTGCTCGGTGCGAACATCGGCAGCTCGCCGGGTCCGGACGCCCCTGGTCTCGTCGGCATGCCCGTCTGGCTGTGGAACAACAAGAGCGACACCACCTGGGGTCCCAACAGCGCGACGGCCGCCGTCCCGGGACTGTCGGTGACGGCCACGGCCCGTGTCACCAAGATCACCTACTCCATGGGAGACGGCGGCTCGGTCACGTGCACGACCGCGGGCACGAAGTACTCCAAGGCCTACGGGGACAAGTCCTCGCCGGACTGCGGGTACCGCTACACCAAGGTCTCCGCCGGTCAGCCGGGCGGAAAGTTCACCGTCACCGCGACCAGCTCCTGGGAAGTCACCTGGCAGGCGTCGAACGGTGCAAGCGGGACGCTGCCCGACGAGATCCGTACGTCCAACACCACAGCGCGCGTCGGCGAGCTGCAGGTTGTCAACTAGCGCAAGGAAGACCATCACAATGCCGCGAACCAAGCAGCCGACGGCACCATCCGAGCCGGGCTCCGCACCTGTGCTGCTGCCGATCACCAACGACGCCCCGCGCCGCCGCCGGCGCCCGGTGGTCGTCGGCGCCGGCCTGGCGCTAGCCGCTGTGGGCGCCCTGGTGTCGGTGTGGCTGGTCGACGAAGCCGGTGACAAGGTCTCGGTCGTTGCCACCCGGCACCCCATTGCGGCGGGCGAGAGCATCAAGGCGTCGGATCTGGTGGCCACCGAGATATCCCACGGCAGCGAGCTGCGCTCCCTATCCGCTTCCCACGCCTCCGACATCATCGGCAAGCAGGCCGTATCCGACCTGCCGGCTGGCGTGCTGGTCACCGAGGACTCGGTGAGCGACGGATCCAGCGTGACCAAGGGCAAGTCGGTGGTGGGCATTCTCGCCAAGCCCGGCCAGTTGCCCATCCAGAAGCTGCGCACCGGTGATGCGGTCACCATCGTCCACACCCCGCAGGACGGCAGCGCCTCAGCCTCCTCCAGCAAGGCTGGTTCCACCCCGGACAGTCTTCCTGCCGTCGTGTCCCGCGTCGGCGCGCCCGACGCCAACGGCGCCGTGGTCGTCGACGTTGCCGCGCCCGAGGTGAACAGCACGTCGCTCGCCGCTTGGGCAGCGAGCGGCGACGTGGCCATCGTCCTGAAGGCGACGAGCTGATGGCGGTCATCGCACTGGTATCGGGAAAGTCCAGCGGCGTCACCTGCTCGGCGCTCGCGCTCGCCCTCTCGTCGCCGAAGCCCTCCCTGCTGGTCGAGGCCGACCCCGCCGGCGGCACGATCCGGGCCGGCTACCTGGGTGGAGAAGGCAGCGCAGCCACCGGACTGCACCGCCTGGCGGCCGCGGACCGTCAGGGCACCCTCGCACGGGAGTTCTCCCATCATTTCGTCAGCCTGGACCGCGACAACACCGGCCAGCGGATGCTCCTGCCCGGACTGACCGACCCCACGCAGGCCGCATCACTCAACCGCACCTGGGACCCCATCTCCCGGCTGCTCGGCGTGATGGACCAGACCGGCCACGACGTGATCATCGATGCGGGCCGCATCCTCACCGAGTCCGAGACCCGGCTGTCCACCACCCGCTACCCGACGCCGCTGCTGCACCGGGCCGACGCCGTCCTCATGGTGGTCCGCACCACGCAGGCCTCGATCGCGGCTGCCGCGCCCGCCATCCGGGTCCTGAGGGAGGAACTGGCGCACCACGGCACGGGCTCGGACGCGCTCGGGCTGCTGCTGATCGAAGAGGGGTCCTTCAACTCCAGCCAGGTGCAGCAGCACCTGAAGGCGCCGGTCGTCGGCATGCTCGCGTGGGATCCCGACAGCGCCGACGTCTTCACGCACGGGGCCTACAAGAAGATGCCGCGCACCCTTCTGCGGTCCGCGCGCACGGCCCACCAAACGATCAATGAGCTGGTGACCAGGCGGCGCGTGCAGCTGCGGCCGGCAGGAATGCAGGTGGTCACCGGGAGGGCATCATGACCGACACCAGGCCGGAGACCCCGGCCCCCGACTACACCGCCCTCTTCGCCCAGGCGCTCCAGGAGAGCCCCACGCAGGACGCGCCGCTTCTTCGACCCGTGCCCGCACAGGTTTCTCCGGCCGGCCTCCCTCAGGGAATCGTCCGGGTCCCCGACACCGCGGCGCCGACCGCGCTCCCGGTCGGTCACGAGGTTCTCGCCGAGCTGCGTTCACAGGCCAGCATGAAGATCGGCGAGGCCGCCGGTGCCGACGCCTCCATGACCGAGCAGGACCGCCGACAGCGCGGACAGTCGATCATCAGGCAGGTCGTCTCGGAATGGGCGACGAAGTACGCGGCCAGCGGCTCGGACCTGACGCCCCAGCAGGAGCGTGCCGTACGCGAGGCGGTCTTCGACGAGTTGTTCCGCGCCGGCCGTCTCCAGCCTCTCCTGGACGACCCGAACGTCGAGAACATCATCATCTACGGCGACAAGGTGCGCGTCGACTACGCCGACCGTCCGACACGCACCTGGGACCCGATCGCGAAGACCGACCGCGACCTGATCAACCTCATCAACCACCTGGCGCGCATGCAGGGGCAGGGCGAGCGGGCGTTGACGCCGGCCACGCCGAACCTGAACCTCCGGCTGGCCGACGGATCGCGTCTGGCGGCCTCGGCGTATGTCACGCCTCGGCCGAGCATCGTCATCCGGCGCCACCGCACCCGCGGTCAGGGCCTGAACGACCTGGTGCGCTGGGGCACGATCGACGCCTCGCTCGCGCACTTCCTGACCGCCGCGGTCAAGGGCCGCAAGAACATCATCGTGGTCGGCTCCCAGGGCGTGGGCAAAACGTCCCTGCTGCGCGCCATGGCCCGGGAGATCCCGAGCACCGAGCGCGTGGGCACGCTGGAGTCGGAGTACGAGCTCCATCTCCACGAGGACCCCGAGGGCCCTGAAGTCGTCGCCTACGAAGGACGCGAGTCCAACGGTGAGCGCGGCGCGGACGGCAAACTCCAGGGCGAGCTGACCCTGTCCGACCTCTTCCCGCAGCTCCTGCGCATGTCGCTGCGACGCGTGATCGTCGGCGAGGTCCGCTCCAAAGAGGTCGTGCCGATGCTGCACGCGATGAACGAAGGCGAGGGCGGGTCGATGGCCACCCTGCACGCCCGCAGCCCCCAGCTGTCGATCGAGCGCTTGGCCACCCTGTGCCTGGAAGCCGGAATCGGCATGACCGAGGCCCTGGCCTACCGGCTCATCGCCCAGGCCGTCGACTTCGTCGTCTACGTACGCCTGGTCGACGAAACCGAACTCGTCGACCGGGGCGGCAAGCCGGGGCGCAAGCACCGATTCGTCAGCCACGTCATGGAGATCACCGGCATCGGCGAGGGCGGTCGCCCCTCTCACCAGATGGTCTTCGCTCCCCGCGAGCAGGACGGGCGCCGCGAGCCGAGGGCCGTGCCCCACGGGAACATCTCCCAGAGCTGCCTGGAGGACCTCGTCCGGGCCGGACTGGACCGCACCGTCCTGCAGCGGCCGTGGGGCAGCTGGAGCGCGCCGCTGGAAACGGTGATGCCGCTGTGACGCTTACCCTCGGCTCCCTGCTCGCCGCGCTCGGCGGTCTCGCCGCCGTCGGCGGACTTGCCCTGGCGGTCGCCGGCGGCGTCGGCTGGGCACCCTCGACGACGGTGCGCCGCCGCAGCCGCCTGGAGCGCAAGATCCGGGCCGTCTTCGTCAAGGACGCGCGTACCCCCACCTCATGGTGGGCCCGGGGCCAGACCCGCCTGGTCGGATCTGCGGTGGCGGGCCTTGGCGTGTGGCTGTTCACCGGCTGGCTGATGGGCGGCCTGGTCACGGTCGCCGTCGTCATCGGCCTGCCCTGGCTGCTGAACACCTCCGGTTCCGGCAAGGCACAGATCGACAAGCTGGAGGCGATCGAGGAGTGGGTGCGGCGCATGTCGGATATCCACACCGTCGGCGTCAGCCTGGAGGCCACGATCCAGCGCAGCCTGGAGACCGTCCCGGGCGCCATCCGCGAGGAGGTCCGCCTCCTCGTCTCGCGGCAGCAGGCCGGATGGGTGCCCCAGGACGCCTACCGTGCGTTCGCCGACGAGCTGAACGACGCGATGGTCGACGAGGTCGCCGCTCTGCTGATCCTGCACGTCGAAGACCGAGGCAGCGGGCTGAGCAAGGCGCTGCGTGAACTTGCCGAGGCCCTTCAGCATGAAGTGCTCTCACGGCGCGAGGTCGAGGCCGACCGGCAAAAGCCCCGCACCAACGACCGCTGGGTGACCATCTTCTGCCTGGCGATCTTCGGAATCACCGCGTTCTCCGGCGCCTACGTCGAGCCCTACGACACCGTTGCCGGGCACCTCGTCCTGGCCTTCGTCGCCGTCGCCTTCGTCCTGGTCAAGATCTGGATGCGACGCATGGCGATCCTCGAACCCGCGCCCCGGTTCCTGTCGCCGGCCGACCGCTCCGGCGGCCAGATCGCCAAGGAGGCGCCGTGATCTTCTCCCCCTACGCCATCGTCGGCGGCGCCGTCACCGGCCTCGGCCTGGTCATCGCCGCCCGCGGCATCCTGCCCGGACGGCCAGACCTCGGCGACGTCCTGTCCCGCATGGACGCCACCCGGCTCGAGAACCTCGACCGCAACCGCGACAGCCAGCCCAACTCCCTCATGGAGAAGGCCGGCGCCCTCCTCCTCCGGACAGCTGGGGAAGGCACTCTTCGCCTGCCCCGCCAGCAGTTGGAGCTCGTGGGCCGGTCTCCCGCCGCGCACCTGGGGCGCAAGATCGCCCTCGCGCTGTACGGGCTGCTGCTGCCCGTCCTGGCGGTGGGGCTGGCCAACCTGGCCGGCTACCCCTTCCCCGTGGCGATTCCGGCGATGGCGGGCCTCGGCCTCGCGATCGTCTTCTGGCTCCTGCCGGACCTGCAGCTCAAGCAGCAGGCCGTGGAAGCCAAGGACGACTTCCGGTACGCCGTCAAGGCATACCTGCGCCTCGTCCAGCTCGAACGCGCCGCGGACGCCGCCCCCACCCAGGCCCTGAAACGGGCCGCGGAAGTGGGCGAGGGCTGGGTTTTCGCGAAGATCCGGGACACCATCACCCGCGCCGAGCTCGAAGGCATCAGCCCGTGGGAGGGCCTCAAGCGGCTCTCACTCGAACTCGACGTCCCCGAACTCGGCGCGCCGGCCGACATCATCGCGATCGCCGGTGAGGAGGGCGCGGCCGTCGGCGACACCCTCGGCGCGCAGGCCAAGTCGCTCTCCGGCGCCCTGGTCACCGCCGCGAAGGCACAGGCCAACATGGCCTCCGAAAAAATGGTGATGCCCGTCGCGATGCTCGTCCTGATCATGACCGTATACATCGGCTATCCCGCGATCGCGCGGATCATGGCCAGCTAACTCCCGTAAGAGACAAGGAAATCCACGATGGGCAACGACCCCAACTTCACCTTTCTGAAGGCCTTCTTCAGCGCCCGGATCGAGCGGCTGCGCAACGTCCGCGACGACCGAGGCGCGATCTCGATCGAGACGATGATGATCGTCGCGGGCCTCGTAGTCGTCGCCGCGATCGCCGCCGCTGTCATCCTCACCAAGGTCAACGAGAAGGCCAACGAGATCAAGTGATCCGACTTCGCCGGACTCTGCGCCGTTGGTCCCGCGCGCTCGTCGAGCGCGACGCGCGGGACCGCGGAGCCGTGTCCCTGGAGATGCTCATCGTCTTCCCTGTCGTGTTGTTGATCATCCTGATGGTCGTACACGTCGGCCTGTGGTGGCACGCGCGCAATGTGGCGATGTCCGCCGCACAGCTGGGAGTTGAGTCCGCCCGAGTACGAGGAGCGTCAGCAGGGACCGGCACCGCCGAGGCCCGGGAATTCCTCTCCAGGGCCGGGGGCAGCATCTCCGGCACGTCCGTAAGCGGGAGCAAGGGAGCGACGGTGACCATCCGTGTCACCGGCTACGTCGACACGATGATCCCCGGCCTGAAACTGAGGATCGACCAGCACGCCGACGCGGCCGCCGAGCGCATCACGGAGGCCCGGTGACCATCGCCGAAAGACTCCGCGACGACCGCGGCGCCCTGTCGCTGGAAGCGGTCATCCTCTTTCCCGTCCTCATCCTGGTTCTGCTGCTGGTCATCGCGTTCGGCCGGATCGGGTCCGCCGACAACGCCGTCGACACCGCGGCCCGCAACGCAGCGCGCGCAGCCTCGCTGGAACGTAACGGCGGTGCCGCGAGCTCCGCCGGATCGGAAATGGCGCGCAACGTGCTGAGCCAGCAGGGACTGCAGTGCACGTCCACCTCGATATCCGTCTCCACCGGCGGGTTCTCCGCGCCGATCGGTGAGCCCGCCTCGACCACCGCCACGGTGACCTGCGTGGTGCGACTCTCGGATATCGGATTGCCTGGACTGCCCGGATCCAAGACTCTGACCAGCAGCTTTACCTCGTCAATCGACTCCTACCGCCAGCGCGGCTGACAGGACCACCGCATGCCACCCGCCCGCTTCGCCCTCACCCACCGGATCCGTCGCGCCCTGCGCAACGACCGGGGAGCGATGAGCGTGTTCGCCCTCGTGACCATCGTGGCGCTCTTCGCCGTGGCCGCGCTCGTCTACGACGGCGCCGGCAGGCTGCGAGCGCTCACCCACGCCGAGGGCGTCGCGCACGAGGCCGCCCGAGCCGGCGGCCAGGCCGTCGATGCGGGCAAGGCGATCTCCGGCGAAGGCATCACCGTCGACCGCAACGCGGCCGTCGCCGCGGCACGGACCTACCTCAGCCACGCGGGGGTCAGCGGCACGGTGAGCGTGAGCGAGGACGGCGGGTCCCTGGAGGTGACCGTGACCGAGTCGTATCACGCCGTGTTCCTCGGCGGGGCCAGCGGGTCCGTCACCGGCCACGGCAGCGCCAACCTCGTCTACAAGGGGTGACGTTCATGAGAAACCGCAGTACCGCCGCCACCCTGGTCCGTGCGCTCTTCGCCCTGGTGGCTCTGGTCGCGCTCCTGGCGGGCGTGCCCGCCGTCCTGCTCGGCATCGGGGTCCTGCCCGACCACGTCCCCGCCTTCGACGAGATCACCGCCGCGCTCACCAGTCCCGACTCCGGCCAGCTGTTCCTGGGCGCCGTCACCCTCATCGGCTGGTACGGCTGGCTGAGCTTCGTGGTCTCGGTCGTCCTGGAGACGGGCGCCGCGCTGCGCAACGTCCGGGCGCCCCGGATCCGCATGCTGGGCGGATCCCAGCAGCTCGCCGGCGCGCTCGTCGGCGGCATCCTCGTCCTGCTGCCGGCCGGCACCGCGATGGCAACCCCCGCCAGCGCAGCCCCCGCCACCGTGGCCACGGCCAGCGTGGCCGCCGACGCCCACTCCGCGACGGCTACCGCGACCAAGGCCGCATCCTCTTCTTCCGCGTCCTGGGACGGCCCCGTTCACCACGTCCAGGAAGGCGACACCCTCTGGGACATCGCGGAGAAGCGCCTGGGCGCCGGAATCGAGTGGCACCGGATCGTCGACGCCAACGAAGGCGTACGCCAGTCGGACGGCTCCCTCGTCACCGCCGACACCACCGTCCTGCAGCCCGGCTGGACCCTGCGCCTGCCCGCCGACGCCTCCCCCGAGCCGACCGCCGACCAGGGCGGAGCCCGGGCACAGACCGCCGGCTCCAAGGCCGCCACGACCGAGACCCACACCGTGCGCGCGGGCGAGACGCTGACCGGCATCGCCCAGGACGAGCTCGGCGACGCCGACGACTATCCCCGGATCGTCGAAGCGAACAAGGGCGTGAAGCAGGACGACGGGCGCGCCCTCGGCGACCCCGACGAGATCTATCCCGGCTGGAAGCTGCAGATCCCCACCGCCGCCGGCAGCGACCGGAGCGACTCTAAGCCGGACGAGGCGCAGTCGCCGAGCGAGCAGCCCGCCGACCAGGACAAGGCCGAAGAGCGGCCCGGCGCCGAGCAGACGCAGCCGCCCGCCCAGGACAATCCGGGACAGGGCGCCGACAACAACGGGGAGAAGGGCGAGACGGCCCAGACCCCCGGCGGCCAGGGCGCGGACAAGGACAGGCAGGACGGCGGGCAGCCGACCGCCCGGCCGGACACCCCGACCGAGCAGCCGGCCGAGCAGAGCCCTGCGCCCGACCGCGAGGGGGAGCAGCACGGCACGCCCACCCAGGCGCCCGAGGCGCACGAGACCGCGGAGGCTGGCGACAGCGGCGACACGAGCATGCGGACGATCGCCGCGGCGGGGAGCATCCTGGCCGCGGCCGTCCTCGCGGTCGTCGCGACCCGACGCGCGCACCAGCAGCGCCGACGGCGCCCCAAGCGGCGCATCCCGATGCCCTCCGGTGCGACCGCCGACTTCGAGAAGCAGCTGCGCGTGGCGTCCGACATCACCGGCACCGCGCTTGCCGACCGCGCCCTGCGCACCCTGGCCGCCAACTGCCGCCAGGCCGGCCGGCCTCTGCCCGAGGTCGAGGCGATGCGCATCACCGCGCGCGGCATCGAGCTCCACCTGGCCGCCGTCACCCCGCCCGTCGCGCCGTTCACCGAGCATGAGGACAACCCGACGGTGTGGGTGTGCCCCGCTCGCGGCGCGGCGCTCCTCAACGAGGACGAGGCCGCCGACATCACGGTGCCCTACCCGGCCCTGGTGAGCCTCGGCGAGACCGAGGACGGCGATGCGGTCCTGGTCAACCTGGAGGCCATCGGTCTGCTGCGTCTGGCCGGCAGCCCGGCCGACGTCCGCGCGGTCATGCTCGCCCTCGCCGTCGAACTCGCCTCCTCCCAGCTGGCGCCCGACACGCAGGTCCTCCTCGCCGGCGCCGGCAGCGACCTGCACCACCTCTACCCCGACCAGATCGAGCACCACGCTGATCTCGGCCCGGCCACCAGCGACCTCCAGACGCACGACGCCTTCCAGCGCCAGGCCCTCGCCAACGGCGGCCACGACCACCTGCGGGCTGCCCGGCTGGTCGAGGACGGCGGCGACACCTGGATCCCCCGCATCCTCATCGCGACCGCCCCGCCCACAGGCTCGGCGGCCGCCGAGCTCGAGGACCTCCTCGCCTCCCGGCCCCGCACCTCGGTCGCGGTCGTGACCGCCGCAGGGGGCGAACTCGACCTGCCCGGCGCCTGGACCCTGCCCGCGCAGCCCGGCACCATCGTCGAACTGCCCGACCTGGACCTCGCGGTCAAGCTCCAGCACCTGGACGCCGACTCCTACGACCGGCTCGTCCAACTGATCGCCACCTCCAGCCGCACCGACGACGTCCCCCCGCCGGCGTGGACCGGGCACACCGGCCCGGCCGACACCAACGGCCCCCGCCCCACCTTCACCGTCGGCGAGGACTCCGCGCTCGCTCCGGAGACAACCGCCTTTCCTGCAGTGACCACCGCGGTCGCCACCCAGGGCAGCGGCCTGGCGACCGCTCTGCCGAGCTTCACTGACTTCTCCGCCGCCCGTACGCCCGACGACGACGCCCTGACCGGCAGCGGCGACGACTGGCAGGAGGAGGACGGCAGCGCCCTGTCCCCCGCAGTCGCGGGCTCCCCCGCCCTCGACGAGCCGGTCGACGACACCGACAGCAACTCCACGGGCGAGCCCACCGACTGGGAGACACCTGAACCTGCTGAGGAAGACGACCCCGAGGAGGCGTCCGCGCTGGGTGCCGAGGTACGGGACACCGCCGAGCCGGAGCAGGACTTCGAAAGGGTCCTCGACGAAGTGCTCGGCGAGCGGGATGACGACTCACCGCTTCAGCCCGACGACGAAGAGGCCGGCTCCGGTCTGTCCGCCGCCGCGCTCGGCGACGGCCCGGACGAGGAGGCGACGCAGGAAGCGGACTCGGCCCTGGCCGACAACACGGACGAGGACGAGTCCGGCCTGACGGCGGCCACGCTCGGCGAGACCACGGCAGCCGCGACAGCGACCGAAGCGCGGATCATCCCCCGTCCCAGCGCCGCGACCTCCACCGTGCTGGCCGCGCTGGCTACCCCGCCGGCCGAACCCGAAGACCCCCAGGTCCAGGTCCTCGGCCCGGTGACACTGGCCGGCGCGCAGGGCCGGGTGGGCAGCAACCGGCGCAACCACCTTCTGGAGATCGCCGCCTGGCTCGTGCTGCACCCGGGCCTGGGCCGCCAGGACCTCGACAACGCGATCTGGCCCGGGCTGCGCAAGACCTCCAGCACCCGCAACACCGCGATGTCGCGGCTACGTTCCTGGCTCGGCCCCAACCCGCACGTGCCCGCCGACGACCCCCGGGGCGCCTATCTTCCCGCGGTCACCGACGGCGTCTACCGGCTCGGACCCGCCGTCACCTCGGACTGGGACCGGTTCAAGGAGCTGTACCAGCAGGGCATGCACCACGACGGGCAAGACGCCGACGTCGCCCTCGCCCACGCCCTGGCCCTCGTGCGCGGACGCCCCTTCGCGGACATCGACCCCTCCAAGTACTCCTGGGCGGAGGCCGACATCCAGGAGATGATCAGCGCGATCGTCGACGTCGCCCACGAGCTCGCCGAACGCCGCCGCCAGGTCCGCGACTACCGGGCGGCAGCCCAGGCTGTCACCAAGGGCATGCTCGTGGACTCCCAGAGCGAGTTGCTCTACAGGGACCTCTTCACGATCTGCCACGAGATGGGCGACCGCGAGGGCCTGGAGCGCGCCGCCGCCCAGCTAGCCCGGATCAACGCCGAGGAGGGTGTCGACTCCTCGCCCGAGACCCGTGGCCTGCTGCGCACGCTCCTCAAGGGCGAGAGGAACAAGCCCACTTTGGGGTCCGCGGCCTCATGACCACGACCCACCCGAAATTCACCGACCTCCGGTGTCACACCGCAGCGCTCGATCACACCTGTAGAGAGCGAGGGGCCTCTTCGGCCGACCATCCGACGAAGGAGACCACGCACATGAGCCGCCGCCGGCAGCACGCCGCCGTCCCGCCCGCCGGGCCCGCAACCCAGGCGGCCCGCTCCAGGGAAGGGAGCTGCCGATGACCACCTTCCAGTGGTCGCTGTCCGCCGGCCTCGCCGTGGCAGGGATCGGTGCCGCGACGGCCGTTGCCCTGCTGCTGGGCAGCCGCCGCAGAGCCGCCGAGCAGAACGCCACAGCCGAGGAGCGTGCCGAGCTCGCCCTCCAGCGCCGCAACGCCTGGCAGCGCCGCCTCGCCGTGATCGCGCTCGGCATCGGCTGCCTGATGATGTTCGTCCTCGCGGGCATCGCCGCCTGGCTCAGCTTCGGGGCGCAGCGCGAATACGCCCACGCGCACAACGGCGGCGACTGGGACGCGGCGACCGGCTTCGCGCTGCTCCTGGACGCCGGCGCCCTCAGCCTCTCCCTCATCCGCTTCTTCGAAGCCCTGACGCTGCGGTCCAGCGCGATCACACGGATCCTGCTGCTCGCGTTCGTGTCCGCCTCGGCGGCGATGAACCTGCTCCACGCCCCCGGGGCGGGAGCCGGCAGTGCGTTCCTCGCGGTGGTCCCGCCGCTGGTGTACGCGATCCTGCTCGAGATGCTGCTCTACAAGATCGAGCAGGTCATCATGGGCCGGCAGAAGCGCCGCAAGGCCGATCAGGACCGCGGCTACAGCCTGCTGCTGTGGCTGCCCTGGCCGATCGGCGCGCCGGTCAAGATGTGGAAGGCGTGGCGGTCCGAGCTCCTGGCGACCGTCGACAACGTCCGCGTGATCGGCTCCCAGCGCCCCCATCCGACCGCCGCCGCAGCCGAGGTGACCCTGGAGCGGGCGGACTCGACCGCTCTCGTGGACACCGCCGCGGTCGGCGCGGCGCCGGTCAACGCGCTGCCGGCCAGCACCCCGCAGACCGCCGCCGGGAAGGCCGAAGAGGCCCCGGTGGCCGCGGTGACCCCACCCGGTGCCTCGGCATCCGCGCCGGCCATTCCACCGCTGGACGAAGAGGATGCGGCAGCCACGAAGGAGGCCCCGGTGCCGACTGCAGTGGTCGAGCCGCGCCCTGCGGCCGTTCCCGAGCCGGAGGCAGAGCCCGAGCCGAAAGCAGAGCAGGTCCCGGAACCTGAGGGAGAGCCTGCCGAGCCCGCCGCGACGGGCTCGCCCGCCGGTCAGCCCGCCGAGGAGGAGTTGCTGCCGAGTGGCGGCGAGGACGCCCCCGGCGACGAGGAGGAACCCGAGGGCGAGGAGCCCGATCCCGAGCACGACACCCCGCCGCACGACGAGGAAGACGAAGAGGCACGGGAGCGGCTGAGCATCGACATCGACCTTTCGGTGCTGCCGAAGAACCTCACCCAGCGGCAGCGGGCCGAGCGGATCTACGTCGCCCACCAGGCCGCCGGCGTTGCCCTGTCGCAGGCCGACCTGGGCAAGTGGGCCGGGTACAAGAACCCCAACTCCGGCGGCAACGAGTACCGCCGGCTGGAGAAGGAGCACGGCCCCATCGTCGTCCGCGAGGGTGCCACCCACGTCGACCTGAACTGGTCCCACCAGCCGGTAGCGGCCTGACCGCCCGGCTCCCCACCTCCCCGGCCGGTAGGACCGCGCCGGGGAGAATGCCGTGTCGGACCGTGCGGGTAGCCTCATGGGCGACACCACACCGGGTACAGAAGGGGGGCGGCCGGTGAGCAGCCGCTGGCACCGGGCGATCGCCGAGCTGAGCGCCCAGGGCGACGCGGCACGGGCCGCCGCCCAGCGTGTGCAGGATGTTCCCAGCGGGCAGCGCACGACCGCCGCCGCGATCTCCTACGTGGCCGAGACTGACTATCTGCGCAGCGCGAGCACGCTGCTGCGCGCGCACCTCAGCGACCGGCGTCCGCCCAGGCGGCTGCCGGTCGCCCGCGTCTGGCCGTGCCTGCGGGATGTGTGGAAGGACCAGGTGTTGGACCGGCTCGGCGGGGTGTGGCGGGCCGTCCCCCGGGACGCCGCCCTCGCACGGATGCGCAGCGCCCCGTCCGACCCTCTTCTCACCGCCGTCATCGACCAGGCCGAGGCACTGCAGGCCAGCCTTCGCGGCAAACGGCAGGTGAACCGGCTGTACGAGTCGTACATCCCTGACCGGACGGGCAGCCCGGCCGCCAGTCTGCTCGGCGCTGGGCGGACGGCGCCCACGCTGCCCGGGTTCCCCGGCCCCGGGCATCCCCTCAACCGTGCCTTTCCCTTCGGCGGGGCCACCGCTACGCGGATCCAGCCCGGCCGGGAGGCCGAGTTCAACCGGCTGAGCACCGACCGGTCAGCCGTGCACGCCAGGGCTCTCGCCTTCGGCGACGCGGTTCTCGCTCTCCTCGTCGAGCACCGGGCGGAAGGCGTATCGCCGGAGTCGGGACGACTGCGCGGTGCCGGCCGCTGGGTGGGACGCGAGCAGCAGCTGGTGCCGGACCGGGCGAAGTGGCCGGCCAAGCTCAACGGCTACCAGGGCGCGACACTGGCCGGGCTCGGCTGGCTGGTGCTCGCGTGCACCGGGCTCCCGCTCACCTTCGGGCAGCGAGCCGACCTGCTGTCCCACTACACGCTGCTGTTCCTGGCGGCCGGCCTCATCGCCTGCACCGGGACAGCCCTGATCTACCGGCACGGACCGAAGCTGATCGCCGCGCCCGGTCCCCGGGCCGCGGTCCCCGGGATCGCCGCGGCTGTGCTCGCCTTCACGGTGTGGCAGGGCCAAGGGCCCGTCGCCGACTACTACTTCGCCGGCCCGTACGACCGCTACGACCGCGAGTATGCGGACGGATGCCTCGCCGCCAGCCCCTACCGGCACGACGCCGTCCAGGCCATGGTCGACGACGGCGTGCTGACCGTCACCCCCGTCGAGGGAGGCACGACGCTGCGCCTGGGACCGGCCGAGGACGGCAGCACGCACCCGCTGCGCCCGCTCGACAGGGCGACCCGGACGGTGCTCGAAAAGTACGGGTGCTGACCCGGGCGATCGGGCACGGGATGTCCGAGCGTGGTGACAGACTGACGACGCGGCCGCGACCGGCCGCGTCGGGAGGGCATATCTGTGGAGACAGCAGACAGCATGGCGCGCGACCTGGTCTTGGCCGACTCGTTGGACCTCTTGCGCGAGATGGCGCTGGGCAGCAGGTCCGGCACGCCGGGAGAGGTCCCGCCCGTACGGGTGGAAGGCCTTGTTGCGGGAGGGTCGACGAAGACGTCGGCGGTCGTGTACATCGGCGAGGGGTCTCGTGAGGGGAGCTCCGCCGCCGAGGGCGGAAGCGCCCCGCACGCGGGGGTGCCGGGGGTGCGCGAGGTTCAGCCGTAGCCCTGGCCCAGTTCCAGGGCGGGGATGAGTATTTCGGCAGCCGGGCAGTTATGACACGCCTCCGCTCCCGGCCGCATCAGAGCATCCAGTGCTTCGAGTGTGCCAATCTCGCGTCCGCCTCCGGCCGCGGCCGGGCAGGCGGCGTCATGGACGACCGTGCCGCGGCGGCCGGCGGGCCGGACGATCCAGCCGGTCGGCTTGGGCGGAGGCAGGGTCCTCGGGTCTCGGTGGTTCGGGATGTTCGACAGGTCGACTCCGTCGATCGGCCGCAACTGCTGGTCGGTGACCCAGACCGAGTACTCGGCAGCTTCGACGCCGTCTCGCGTGGCCACCCATGAGGGCATGCCGATGCGGTAGCGCCACGGGTGTCCGTGGGCGCTTCTGAACCTCTCGTACAGGCGTACCTCCACGGTCTGCTCGTCGGGCAGGACGAGCAGAATCCGGGCAGGCGGCGGCTCCGGGCGCTCGTTCACCGGCTACGCCGCCCGAGTCTGCTCCAGCGCTCGGGCGTACCAGCGCAGGCCCTCCAGCTGGGCTCTGCCGCCGGCCCCCGCCCAGTAGGGGTGGAACAGGATTCGGGCGGACAGGTGCAGCAACTGGCGACGCTGGGTGGTAGAGGAGCCGCGGGGTGCGGACGCGAGCGCCCCGTAGGCGCGGTGGCAGGCGATCTGTGCCTGTACGAGATCGTCAGGGTAGGGGTACTGCTGCATAAAGCAATTGCATCACGTGTTCGAATTACTCGTCACGTGCGGCGCTCCGGACCTGGGCGCGGGTGATCGCGAGCGTCACAGGAGCACGCGTGGTGCCACCGAGCCCATGGGCGGACTGCCTGCGTTCGTCTCCCGGATTCGGGGAGGGGCGAGCCGCTAGGCTCGGACAATGAGCGATGACCGTCCTGTTCTCCTCCCGTCCAGCGTCGAGTGGAGCGAGGAGGCACGGTTGGTGGGTGAGGCCCTGCGGACTGTTCAGGCAGCCGCTTCGGCAGCTGGTGACGAGGAGCGATACCTTCTGCCGCCTCTGCTCTGGCAGATCGCTGCCGATCGGGTCGAGGACTGCCCCACGGTGGATCACGGTTATGAGAATTTCAGGATCATGGTGGTGCCGGAGTACGCCTTGCGCGCGGTGCGGGACTGCCACGGGGCCCTTGTACGTGCGCGCGACGGGGACGTCGAAGCTGCGCGGCTGGCCGACTTGCTCTCCCGCTACCTCCACGCCTGGGACACCGATCTGCACGGCCTCGTCGCATGTCTGGAGCGCGTGCTCGCCGTCCTGTGCCTCGGCATCGCCGCCGTCCGTACGCTCGCCACACACCTCGCCCTCAATCAAGGCGACGCCCCGGAGGCGGTCCACGCGGTGACCGAAGTCCTCACCGCGTGGCGCAAGGCCGGCGTCGCTCCCTGACGACGGCGTTGCTGTGCGGCGGCGAGCATTGCCGGGTGAGTCTTCGAATGGGGGATCGAGCTCGGTGCCATTGCTCATCGCCGTAGCCGCGTCGGCCGCGCGGATCAGGCGGGCGGCGCTCGCCGTCCAGGTCCTCGCCGAGTGCACCGCGCTGCTGGTATTCCTCAGCCACGCCTGCGGTCCGGCCAGGGCGGTGGCAGTTCGGCCAGCCGTTCGCCCGGCGCGCGGGCGGTGGGCGAGGGGCGTAGGAGTGGAGGGTGCACCTGTCTCCGCCCGTCGAGCCGATGCTGGCCCGCTCCGTCTCGGCGTTGCCCTCTGCGGGGGCCAGGTCCGCGCTGTTCGAGCAGAAGGCCGACGGGTTCCGTGCGCTGGTGTTCGCCGGTCCGGAGCCGTTCCTGCAGTCCAGGCGGGGCGCGGACCTGGGCACGGCGTTCCCGGAGCTCGTCGAGGCCGCAGCCGCGCTCGGCATCGAAGCGGTCCTCGACGCCGAGCTGGTCGTGTGGGGAGCTGACGGGCTCGACTTTCCCGCGCTGCAGGAACGGGCCCGGCGCCGTGGTGCCACGGCCAGGCGGGCGGCGCTGGAGCGGCCGGCCCACCTGATCGTCTTCGACCTGCTCGAGATGTCCGGCGCGGTCCTCCTGGATGAGCCGCTGCGGCGGCGCAGAGCCGCCCTGGAGGACCTCTTCGCCGGAGGCCGGCTGACGGCACCGTGGGCGCTGTGCCCGCAGACCTCCGACCGGGAGCTCGCCCTCGGCTGGCTGGACCCGGTCTGGGGGGCGGCCGGGATCGAGGGTGTGGTGATCAAGGATCCCGACTCCAGGTACCGGCCCGGAGAGCGCGGGTGGCTGAAGCTGCGGACCCGTATCACGGTGGAAGGGATCATCGGCGCGGTCACCGGCGCCGTGACCGCGCCCCGGAGCCTCCTGCTCGGCCGGCTCGACGCGGCGGGCCGGCTGCGCCTGGCCGCCCGTTCCACGCCGCTGTCCCGCACGGCGGCGATCGAGTTGGGTGCGGTCCTGCGCCCGGCGGGAGCCGAGCACCCCTGGTGGGGCCGGGAGTTCTCGATGGGATGGGGAACGAAGGAGCTGCTGGTCTTCCAGCCCGTGGTGCCCGAGCACGTAGCCGAAGTCGACGCCGATACAGCGCTTGACCTGGGTCGGCACCGGCACCCAGTGCGCTACCTGCGGCTGCGGGACGACATGGCTCCCGGCGACATCCGGGAGTGACTGCCGCTCGCCGAATCGCTCTCGTGCTGCGCCGTCGGGCCGGAGAGTGAGAGCCGGGTCACAGCCGTAGCGCCCAATCGTGGACGACGGCGCGCCTCTCCCCTAGTCATGATCAGAACTTCACCCGCGACCAGGAGGAGTTCCGCTGTGCCGGTCCTGCGCCAGATCACCACATGCACCGCTCCGTCGACCGTCGTCGTCGAGCGCCGCACCCGGGCACGGGACCGGCCGGTGGACTACCGGCTTGAGGTCTGCCATCGCCACCGGTGGCTGGCGAGCAACTGGACGGGGCGGCGCGGCACTGAGGGCGCGGGAGGCCGGTGTGGCACCGTCACTGACTACCGGCCGTTCGCCGCGATCGTGCAGTCCCATGCCGACCTGTGGCTCCGGGCGTTAACCACGAACGGCCCCGAGGACCACGACGGCGACCTCGCGGCCGCGCTCCGCGCGGGATTCGAATGGCTGACCACATACCGGGAACCAACCGGCGTGGCGATGGCACTGGAACACGCGGCCCGGGTCGCCGAGGCGACCGCGGCCGGCACCCTCAAGCCGGCAGAGGGCCAAGTGCAGGTCCTGGCCGCGCTCAGCCTGGCGGAGACGCTCGACGCCGGCTCACGGGGAGCATGAGCCGGCGGCGTACGACGGCACGTTCCATCAGCTCCCGCCGGGCCCCCGCCCGGGCCCGGTGCTCAGGGCGGCAGAAGCCCCGTGGAGGCGGGCCGGTGGGAGTCGTAACGGCGGGCCGTAGGGTCGAAGCCGACCGGCCCGTCACGGGGAGGCCGGGCTGTGCACGTAGGAGTCTCATTTGTCCGTCCTCAGTGCTGCCCTGATCGCCGCCGTCGGAGCGCTGGCCGGTGCTGCGGCACGCCCGGTGGTCTTCGCCCGCTCGGTCCCGGCACCCGCGTCCGCACGCAGTGACTGCCCGCACTGCGGCAGCGGCGTCCTCGGAAGCCGACTGCCGGTGCTGCCCGTCTCCGGGCGCTGCCCGGCGTGCGCACAGGCGATCGGGCCACACGCCTTCACGTCGGAGGCGGCAGCCGCCGTGGCGTTCGCCGTGATCGCGGCGGGCGGGGCGAGCGGCTGGTTCGCCGCCGCCCAGTACTGGGTCGCCGCGTGCGGTGTCGCACTCGCCCTGATCGATGTCGCCGTGCAACGTCTCCCCGACGTACTCACCCTCCCCGCCTGCGGCGGGACGCTCCTCTTGCTCACCGCGGCCCAACTGGCCGGCGAGCCCGGAAGCCTGGGCCGCGCGGCCGCCGCCGCTGCCGTGCTCACCGCCGGCTTCCTCCTCATCGCGTTCACCGGCGCCATGTGGCTGGGAGACGTCAAGCTCGCACCGGCCCTTGGAGCGCTCCTGGGCTGGAGCAGCTGGACGGCCCTGTTCTGGGGAGCAGCCGCGGGCTTCGTCGTCGGCGCGGTCTCGGAGGCGGCGCGGATGGCAGTCGGCCGTGCCCGTCGCACGCACGTCGCTTTCGGCCCCTACATGGTCATTGGGGCCCTCGCCGTTTCGGTCACCGCGGCCTGACCGCGCTGCGGATTCCCGGAAATACCACTTCCTGTAATTCCTCTTCCTGCACACCGCATTCCGGAACGGCTCATACCTGACCCCGCCCTTCCGGAATGCGGATTCACGGAACAAACCGAGCCTGGTCAACTCCACCGCGCAGAAAGAAGATCGAGTCCGGAACGAAGACGAACCTGTCACGTTCCTGATCTTCTTCGCCCGTCTTCACCGCCCGTAAGTACCGCGGTGAAGAAGCCTTGCGCACACAGGCGAGGGAATTCTGGCCGACGACACCAGGAAGAGCCGCACATGAACACCCTCACCCGTCGCGTCGCGACCGTGGCCACCACCGGCGCACTGCTCCTCGGCGGCGCCGTCGCCACCGCGTCCACCGCCAGCGCCGCGACCGTCGGCAGCGGAGCCTGCACCCACCAGATCAAGCTCAACACCGACGTGTACACGACGGTGAAGTTCCGCACCGGCCCGGGCACCGGCTACACCGCCACCGGCCAGCTCTCCAAGGGCACCGACGTGTACTGGCAGTGCAACAAGGGCGACAACGGCAAGCCCGGCGCCTGGGGCTACGTCACCGTGAAGTCCGGCGCCCACAAGGGCAAAAAGGGCTGGGTCGCCGCCCAGTACATCAACGTGCCCATGCAGCTGGACTGACCCCAACCCGGCCGGCAGAGACGACCTGACCCGAGCTCTCCCGGCCCCCTCTCACGCCTGAGCCGTCACCTCGTACAGGCTCAGGACGACGCAACGGCGGCCCGGCCCACTGTGACCCCGGGCCGCCGTCGGCGTACCCGCACCCGGAACCCGTCCGGTGTCACCGGCAGTGAAGGCTCCCTCCACCCGGGCCTGCCCGCCTTCGTCGACCGCCTGCGCACCCTCACCCGCCGCACGGTCGGCATCGGCGTCTCCACCCCCCAGCAAGCAGCACGCGTCTGCACCTACGCCGACGCCGTCATCGTCGGCTCCGCCTTCATCCGCGCCCTCGACTCCGCCCCCGGCCCCGCCGGTGCCCTCCAGGCCGCCCTCCTCGCCCAGCGCCTCACCCACGGGCTACTGAGTTCACGGCCCGCCCCGGCCTGACATCCGCGAGCTGACGGACCACCAGAGAGCGCCGACCGGGCATCCCTCCACGTACCGGCATGTTTCATCGAGCGTTTCGAAGCGCGATGGCGGGAAAGTTGTAGCTACCAGGCAGTAGGCCTCTAAGGTTCCGCCCAGCGCCAACTTGTTGACCCGCTCGTGGACGAGCACACACAGGAGCGGACCGCATGCTCACGATGCGCCCGGCCACACCGGACGACCAACCCGGCCTCGCCGCGATGATCCAGGCCCGCTCCGACTGGATGAAAGCCAACCAGCTCCCGACTTGGCACAGCTGGGGAAGACACGTCCACGAGCTGGCCGGCAACTGCACACGGCACCCCTGCGAGATGTGGGTCCTCACCGAACACGGCGACCGGATCCTGGGCTGCACCACGATCCTTCGGACACCCGCGCCCTGGACCTGGACCGCGGCCGAAGCCGCCGACACCGCCTACTACCTCAGCGGCACCGTCACCGACCCCGCCGAACGCCACCGCAAGCTCGGCACCCTCATCGCCGACTGGGCCGTCGACCTCGCGGCACGTGAGGGCATCAGCCGCGTACGGCGAGACTGCAGCTCCCCCGCTCTCGCCGAGTACTACCAGCAGCAGAACTTCCAGCTCATCCGAAAGGTGTCGTCCCCCGGAGGGCACACCTCATACGCCTTAGAACGCAAGGCAGAAGAAATCCCCGAGCTCGCCAGCTGGCTCGTCCCCCGGCATTACTCCTACGGGAATCTCTGGAAGGTGGAGGACGCCTCTCACAGGGAGTGCGAGATCGAATATGGCGGGAGCAGTGCAATACCTCTCACGATCGTTCCGCAGTGCGGCCGAAGTATCCCTTTCGATGTAGGGCGCTCCACTGCAACGAGGTAATTGGAATGAGAGCGGCCCGTCGCCCCCCGATTTTGACAGGGGAAGAAGGGCCGCTGTATCCGCTCACCGGAGTTGAAGGTCCGCTTCAGTGGTGCGCAGCAGCCGAACACCTGGGTGAGGCGGCGGTCTACTCGCCCTTCGGCCGCCCTGCGGCCAGCCCAGGGGCAAGCCGCGCACAGCGGGCTGCGTAGGCAGCGAGATGCTGGGCTTCAAATTCCGCGGCATCCCAGTCATCCACCCGTACATCGCCTCCACGCCATATGTACGCCCAACCCCACCCACCGTTGGAAAGCGGCAACTCTCGCAGCTCGTACCGAGCGTCCTCGAACGCGTCGAGGATGCGCCATTCCTCGTTGCTCAGGTCGGTCAGGACCAACCCGGAGGCAACGCCGGCGGACGTTTCAGCAACGAGGCCTGGGTAGACGCGACCTTCGAGCGCCGCAGCGCGGTAGCCCGGCGCGGACGCCGGAGACTGCTGCGGAACTCGGCCCAGCAGGGCCCGGAGGACGGCGTCGAACTGGAGCGTGCCGTAGCAGAACAGCACGTCGGGGCGTTGCGAGAGTCGGTCCCGGCGCCCAGTGGCTTCCGGGGCCGAGGTGGTTATGGCCTGCGTCATGTGCTTTCCGGTCTCAGTGGGAGGTCAGGTACATCGCGTCGTAGACGGGTGACTCTGGGGCGTGCTTGATCTGGCCCAGGATCGTGTACCCCCACCGAAGATAGGCACTGCGGGCGGGCTCATTGTCCTCGATGCACGTCAGGGCTGTGACGTTCTCCTCCCGGCCGGAGATGACCGTGTCGTGGATCTGGCGTCCGAGACCGCGATTCTGCTGAGCGGGCAGCACCATCAGCTCCCGCAGCCAGAAGATGCCGCCAGAGTCGGCGAGTTCCTGCAGCCGGGCCGGCCGCCGAGGGCCGAGGGACGTCCACCAGGGCTTGTCGTGGGGCAGGGTGGCACCGTGGACGTATCCGACGATCCGACCGTCCACCCGGGCTGTCACCGTCTCGAAGCCTTCGGTGTCGAAGGCAGCCTCGAGTCGACTCCGGAAGGAGTCGACGGAGAAGAAGGGGTCACCGACGTAGGGCGGCGTGTCGTACACCGTGGCGTAGACGTCGACCAGCTCGGTGAGTATCGCCTTCGCTGACTGCGCATCGTGCCGCTGGAACTCCGGGTCCACCGTCTGCACTCTCCTTTGCTTGCTCACGCGACGTGAGTACGGATCTGTTCGAGTAGGTCCCCCACGCCGCGGGCGCGTCGATGGGGAATCAAGCCGTCATGAACGATCGTCAACTGCGCGGTCGTCCGTGTGGAAGACATCCCGCTCTCCACGAGTCGGAGAGCCTGTGTCGCGGCGGCCAGACCGTGGTCGACGTCGCCGTTCTGCACGGCCGCGACCGAGAGCCGGCCGAGGCACATTCCGCGGTTCCTGGAGTGGGCGACATCCTGAAGCGCCTCAGACCGTGCGAGAAGCTCTTGGGCTCGGGCCACCTGGCCGAGGTCGAGCCGGCACATGCCCTCCAGACACGTCAGCTCGGCAAGGTTGAGGAAGTGCGCCCAGTCCGGGTCCAGCTCGTGGTCTCCGCACTCCCATTCCTGCCAGGCGCGCTTGATGGCGGCCTCGCAGTTGAAGACGTCCCCGACGCGTGCATGCCCCTGAGCCTCTCGGATAGCCAGCAGTGCGGTGACGCGGCTGGGTGCGTTCCAGAGTTCGGCGTGCCGCTGTCCGAGCTTGGCGAAGCGCACGGCTTCGCGTCCCTTGTTCAGGTCGACGGCTTGCCTGGCCATGTTGCTCAGGGTGCGGCTGGCCAACACGTCGTCGCTGGTGTAATTGGCCGCGTTGAGCGCCTCGGAGAAGTACTGGCGGGCCTGGGTCTGCAGCCCTGCGTCGTAGCAGAACCATCCGAGCGACGTAGTGAGCTTCCCCGCGAGTGCGTGCAGCCGCTGTCCCAGAGCGTCGTCGTAGATACCCCGATCGATCATGTGGTGTGTCCAGAGCAGATGAGCCCGGGTCGGTCGCCACAGTCGGTTCGCGCCGAACTGCTGGTCGATCGCATAGTTGTCGTCGGCGGCGCCGGACAGCAGTTCGACTTCCTCCGGCGAGATTCGCCACTCGCCGGTGCGGTTGGTGCCGGTGGTCGTCTCGGCCAGCCATGGGGGCGGCGCCTCATCGGTGAGAGGACTGGAGCCGGCCGCGACCAGGAAGGGACCGGGTGACGACTGGCTGATCAAGGGCACCGGCGTGAGAACCAGAGGACCGCCGTCCCCATCCGTTGGGGGCCGGAACCCCAGTTCCTCAACAGGGCACTTCCAATAGGCGGCCAGCACCGCCCGACTGTCAGGATGCGGCCAGGGAGGAGGGTCGGCGTTCTCCCACTTGGAGTACTGGCGGATCGTGAACGTAGGCGTCCTGCTCAGGCGCCCTTCTGCACGAAGGCGTCGGGCAAGGGCGGAGAGTTCCTGTACGACCTCCTCCTGCGTGCGGTTCGCACGGGTGCGTAACCGCTTGAGTTCACGCATGGCCACCTCCTCACCGTCTGGATGGCCTCACGGTAGCGACTTCAGCAGCCTCGTGTGAGGGTTCGTCAACTGAATGCCCTGGTCAGAGGGAAAGGGCTGGCGAAAGGGCGGCCAAAGGGCATGTAGGAGGCGGCCAGAGTTCCGGGTAAAAGACCTGTTCACCGTTCCGGCCCTTCGCTGCACTAGGTCACGTTGCAGACACCCTGTGTTTGATCGTGATGCTGGAGGGCTCATGGAGACCGGCGAGATGGTTGACGCCGAGAGCGCGGCTCTGTCCGTGTGGTTCTCCGCGGCTACGCCGTGCCCGGCTACGTCGGCCGGCCTGTGGCGGACGAACCCCCACCTCCCGCGACGACTTGAGTGCGGCGTCACCTTCGACATCGTGCTCGCGGACCGGCATCTGATCGAGGCGGCCTATCGGCTCCTTGCCCAGTACGAGCAGCCCCTCGGGCCCGCTGTGGAGTTCACCAGCCTTCGCTCCGGCGCCGTGCTGGTGCCGTGCGGCACCGGGGAGAGCTGGAGCAGCTTGATGGCGGCCTCACAGTGGCCGGGCAGGCTCCCCCGGCCCGCCTGCCTCGGCAAAGGCCACGCCATTCTCGTACCCGCGCCTGCCCCGCGATCGGAAACCGGGGTCGCACAGTGGCTCGTCCCACCCGATGACGAGCAGGTGATCGGCGGGGCACCGCTGTTGACGAGCCCTGCTCCTCTCGCCCGGTGCCTTGCCGAGGCTCTGGCCCTTCGCGCGCCCCTGGAGCGAACTCCTCTGCGCCGAGCCGTAACCGCGGTGAAGTCCGTTTTGCCATCCTCCAGGAGGCTGTGATGGCGACGGAATCCACGGACGGCCTCCGCGCGGCTCGATCCGGGCGAGTGGCTGGGGAGCAGGACGGCTCAGGGGCGCTCGTCTGCTCGCTTCCAGTAGTTCCGAAGCATGTCAGTGGGCCATTTCGGCTGGTGTACGGGTCCGCGGGGCAGCATCTCCTGGAAGACCGGCGCCAGGTCGATGACGGGAGTGCCGGCGTCTGCGTCCAGGTCCGTGACGTGCAGATCCCGTCCCTCGACTCGCAGCAGCTGCGGGTAGGAGATGCCGATTCGGGCCGGCCGCCTGTGGTTGCGGTGGACGAGGCCGCCGGTGGCCGGCCAGTCCGGATTTCCGCGGGGGCTGCGCGGTTCGAGCTCGATGTCGTTGTCCGACCCCAGGCTGAAGTGCCAGACCACTTCAAGGTGGCTGAACTCCTCGATGCCCTGAAGGGCACTCTCCGGGATGTTCGGCTTGAGACGGATGATCGACTCGACTCCGCCCTTGTAGTCGTCAAGACGGCCGGTCTGGCCGCCTACGACCGTGGCGATCACCGGCAGCTGGATGTGCTGGTCGAACACGCTTCACCTCTCCTGGGGCTTCTCCCCCGGCGCCGACAGATGGGCTCTCCGCGCCGGGTTTCCTTACCGTACGGGTCACTTGTCCGCGAGAACCGCTCGGGCTCGCGCGTCGAGGTCTGCGGCTGGCCCACCGCCTCGGCGGAGGACGGGGCTCAGCGCTCGGCGCATCTGCACCACAGTCTCTCGTGCCCGCCCGGACTGGACGCCGGTCATCGTGTCGAGCGCTTGGTGCCAGGTAGCGCAGGCCGCATCGAGTTGCCCCTGCCGGACCTGAACCTCACCGAGGTATCCCAAGGTCACGGAGTGGGTTCTCTTGAACTGCTTCCGACGGGTGCGGACACTGCGCTTGAACTCGCGCTCGGCGCCCTTCAGGTCGCCCAGATCCCGCAGCGCGGCCGCGGTTTCATGGGCGAGGCTTGCCTCTCCGAAGAACCACACCCGGGCGGGCTCATCGCCGCTTTCGGTGGCGCGGCCCAGGTCGGACTCCGCGCGGTTGAGTGCGACCGCGGCCCGCTTCTTGTCGCCCGCGGCGGCAAGCCCGCGAGCGTGGACGACACCCAGCAGGGCCTTCTCCCGCCAGCAGGCTTCGGTGTAGCGGCGGCTGGAGAGGGATCCTTCGGCCAGGCGTACGGCTTCCGCCGGCTGGTGCAGGTCCACAGCCTGGTGTGCCATGGCTCGCAGTACGTGCCCGGCGAGCGGCGCGTCGCCGGCCTCCTCGGCCAGCTGCGTTGCGAGGGTCAGCCACCGCAGCGCGATGGGGTGCTCCCCGGCGTCGAAACTCGTCCAGCCAGCGAGGTAGGCCAGTTCGGCGGCAGCCGACGTCATGTCCAGGCGCAGACTGTCGGACGGGAATCGTGCGGCCAGGAGCTCGGCGACGTCGGTGCGCAGGTAAGCGACCAGGGCGGCGCGTCCCACACCACGGCCGCCGCGCTGCTGGTCCCGCTGGGACAGGAAGGCGGTCATCTCGCGCACGCTTGCGACGTCCTCGGCCGTGACCGTGTGCTGCGACAGCGGCTTGCGGGTGCGGGCGCGATCGGCGGCCTCCTGCCACCATGTCTCGGAGGGCAGGGCCAGGCTGGCGACCGAGTAGGCCGACTGTGCCAGCACCTGGCGCCGAGCTATGTCCATGTCCGTGCTCCCGAGGGTCGCCAGCGTCGCGAGGGTGTCGACGCTCCACGTCGGCGCCTGCGGGTCGGCGGCGTCGTCCGGTGCCAGCCCGATGTCGGTCAGCGTGATGGTGCGACCGAGGCCGCGGCAGAGCGTCTCGGCCAAGATATGCGCTGCGCGGCCCTCCGGGATGGCGCCGCCGATCCAGCGGGCGATGCGGGACTGGTCGTAGCGCAGGAGTTCAGTTGCACCGTTCTCCGCGGCAACAGCCCGGAAGCGAGCGGCCAGTTGCCGCTGCGACACGCCCCATTCCTGGATGACGGCTTCCAGCCGGGTGTTGCGTGTGCGCCTCATGGGTGTGCGCCCCCGTCCCCGAAACGATCTTGCATCACGTGCATCGCTTTGCCGAGCCTGCCTGCATTCCCACCGGCCCTGGCACGCGGTTGTCTCGTGAAGACGATATTCCTCCAACACCCAGGCGGCGTACCGGAATCGGCCACGTCATGCCCACGAGCTCGGACGGTGACCGGAATTGGCCCCTGCGGGGCCGGGAAGGGCAGCTGATGAACGTGCAGTACCCGATGGGCGGCCTTCGTGGGGTGCGCACCATTTCGGTGGTGCGCGGCGGCCGGGAAGCGATCGCCCCTCCGTCCGAAAGTGACAGCACGCCGACCTGTAGGACCCGTGACTTCCAGATGGTGACCGAGATCCCTGCGCAGGCGGAGGCCGTCGCCGGAGCGCGTCATCAGCTCGGCACGCTGCTCCAGCGCTCCGGGCTGTCCGAATGCGCTGACACGGTCATGCTCGTCACCCAGGAGCTGATGGTGAACGCCATGGTCCACGGGTGCGGAAGCAAGCCGGCGCTCCGATTCTCCGTACGGGCTACGCATGGGCACGGATGTTTGCGGGTGGAGGTGGAGGACCCCTCGATCGAGCAGCCTCATCCGCGGCCGCCGTCCGCGGGTGAGGAGGGCGGCCGCGGGTTGCACCTGGTCGATTCCCTGGTCACGCGATGGGGAACGGACAGCTCCGCGCCGGGGCCGGGCAAGACGGTCTGGTTCGAGCTGGACCTGGCTGCCGAGGAGGCCGCGTCGTGAGTCCCCTCCGCCTCGGCCGTCGCCCGGCCTCCTCCCCCTCCGTCACTCCCCGGTCGGTGGTCGCCGCTGCGGAGGAGACGTTGTCGATGGTGCTGTCGGACGGCGCACCGACTCCCGAGACCGACCAGGACATCCACGACTTGATGCTGCGGCTACGGGGTCACCTCATGCAGCTGGGGGCGATGACGCCCGATCGGTCCTCTGCTGTGGCCGAGGTGATGAAAATGGCCCGGCAGCGTGAGGCCGAGGTGCCGGAGAACTGCGCCCGGGCCCTCATACCCCTGGCGAGGTTCGCGGTGGCCGTACGCACGGTGCTATGGACCCTTCGAGCCGAAGGGGCGTTGTGCGAGCACCCGGCCCCGTGCCCGCCAGCCAGCGCAGCCGATCACTTGGCAGCGAGCGTCTTGGTCGGGCACCCCGAAGCCGGGTGGAGTGTGCTGTGCAACGGGGTGATCCTTTTCGAGGACACGGGATACCTCCTGCCGGCGGGTGACATTGTCGGCCCGCGACGGCCTCTGCCGGGTGGGGCGGTGACGACATGACCGCCTGGCCCTCGCCTCCTGTCCGGCAACTGGGAGTACGGATTCTCCCCGCGACGGCCGCCTGCGACTACGAGTTCTGGGAAGCCAGACTCCTCAGCCCTCATCTCCTGCGTGACGCGGTGGCCGTGGCGCTGCACCGCCTTCCGCTACTGGCGGTCCCGGTCGGCGCGGACCGCCGCGGTGGCCACATGGACATGCTCGACCCGGGCTTCGCCCAAGCGCTCGCGCACGCTCTACAAGAACGTCCCGGATTCGAGCGGCCCGTCGCCTCTGGCCGACTCGTGCGATGGGGCGATCCGATGCCGGACAACCTCACCCCGGACGCCCACTACCGGTTCCAAGGCCTGCGTGAGCAGCCCCGGCGCCCGGCTTCCCTACGGCCCCCCGCCGGACACGGGGGGCACGACTTGGGTCTTCTTGCGCCCAAGCCGCCGCCCGGAAGACAGCCCACTCCTCCCCGGGCCGTCGTCCAGGCCGGCGCCGCGCCCGCCCCCTAACTCTCGCGGCGCCCCGTCCTGTTCTGGTGCCGCCCCGGCCCCCCGCTACGGCGCGGCACCAGAACACCCCTCACTCACTGGAGCCCCCTCATGACCTTAGGTAGTGCCTTTCCGTGGAACATCGCTCTCAGCGAGCGTCCGCCTGCTGTGGTTCCGTCGGATGCCGGCGTGGTGCGCGTGGGCTTGGCGCTCGGCCTGCGCGCGATCGACGCCCTGGTCGCTGACGGCTCGGATGTCGGGCCGGTGAAGTACTGCCTGCTCCACCACAGGCTCCTGGTGCCGGTGGAGCCCGACTCGGTCCACCGGTGGAGGGCCGCGCACTCCGACTGCGTCCCCGCACCCAGGTCCTGGGGCTGTGACGCCAGCGGCTACCGCGGCTGTTCGGGCCTCTGGGTGACCCGCCCCGGCACACCCCTGGTCGAGGCCACCGCAGCCGAGGCGCTGCACGTCGCACTCAGTCGGACCCGCGCCAGCTTGCGTGCACCCCTCAGCGCGCCCTACTCGCGTCACCGGCAGGTGTGCCGTGCCTAGACCTGTGTCGAGGAGTATGCGCTGGTGGGCCTGGCGTCCCAGCCGTGGTCAGCTGCGCATCCTCACCTTCACCCTTGCAATGATCACCGTCATCTGTGCCGCATCCCTGCCGAGGCAGTGATGACTCCCACGGGCCCCCGGACCGGGCGGCAGATCCGCGAGCTGCTCTGCTCCTGGACACCGGTGGAGGCCGACGGGCCCGTGGCCCCCGCCTCTTGGCGCCAATCCGCCCCCGCTACATGAGCGCTTCGACCACTCCCACGCCTACGCCATCCTCGCCTCGCCTGGAGACCGCACCCCATGACCACCCTGCCGCCACCCACCCTCAACCCGTCCGTTCGCCGTCCGCGCATCGAGGACTACGCCCTCATCGGAGACATGCAGACCGCTGCTCTGGTGTGCCGGGACGGCAGCGTCGACTGGCTGTGCCTGCCGCGCTTCGACTCGGCCGCCGTCTTCGCCGGCCTGCTCGGCACGGATGAGCACGGGTTCTGGCGGATAGGACCCACCGTCCCCGCGGGCGTGCCCGCCCCGCACGCGAACCGTCGCCGCTACCGTGGGCAGACGCTGATCGTCGAGTCCGAATGGGACACCGCGACCGGCACGGCCCGCGTGCTCGACCTGATGCCTCCGCGTCACAGGCACGGTCCGCAGCTGATCCGGATCGTCGAGGGCGTCTCCGGCACGGTGGAGATGACGTCGACGCTGACCCCGCGTGTCGGCTACGGCCGGCGCGTGCCGTGGATCTACGACACGGACGGGCGGACAGCCGCGGTGTCCGGACCCGACGCGCTCTGGCTCGACACCTCCGTGCCGGGGACGGAGAAGGACGGCGCGATCCACCACCGCTTCACCGTCACGGCCCGCGCGTGGGTGGCCTTCACTCTGAGCTGGCAGCCGTCCCACGCTCCCGCGCCCGAGGTCCCCGACGCCGAGGCGGCGCTCACACAGACCAACGCCTTCTGGGAGACGTGGGCGGAGCAGCTGGTCTACGACGGCCCGCACCATGAGCCGGTGATCCGTTCTCTGATCACGCTGAAGGCCCTCACCCACGCCCCCACCGGCGGAATCGTCGCCGCACCGACGACCTCCCTGCCAGAGGAGCTCGGCGGGGTGCGCAACTTTGACTACCGCTACGTGTGGCTGCGGGACGCGGCGGTCACCCTGTCCGCACTGCTGCGAACCGGATGCCGCGACGAGGCGGTCGCATGGCGGCAGTGGCTGCTGCGCACGCTCGGCGGCGATCCGGAGAACCTGCAGATCATGTACCGCCTCGACGGCCGCCGCGACATGCCCGAGCGGGAGCTGGACTGGCTGCCCGGATACGAGGACTCCAGCCCGGTCCGCATCGGCAACGAGGCTGTTGACCAGCTCCAGTTGGACGTGCCCGGTGAGGTCATCGAGACGCTGGCCCTGGCACACGAGCACGGCGTCGCACGGTGCCAGAACACCGAGGGCCTGATCATGAAGCTCGTCGACTACGTCCGCCGGCACTGGCGCAAGCCGGACGACGGAATCTGGGAGGTCCGCGGCGGCCGACGGCACTTCACCCACTCCAAGATCATGTGCTGGGTGGCCATCGACCGTGCGATCCGCCTCGCAGACCAGGGCGTGCTCGAAGCCGACCTCGAAGCCCTGGTGAGCCTGCGTGCGGAGATCCACGCCGAGGTGTGCGCGCGGGCCTACGACCCGCGGCGCAACACGTTCACCCAGTCGTACGGCTCACAGGAACTGGACGCCTCGCTCCTGCTCCTCCCGCACACCGGGTTCCTGCCGCCCGACGACCCGCGGGTGATCGGCACGGTCGACGCCGTGCGCAGGGAGCTGGCTCCCGACGGCGTCCTGGTCCACCGTTACCCCACGGACGGCCGGCACGTGGGCATGGACGGATTTCCGGGCGACGAGGGCGCGTTCCTCCTGTGCTCGTTCTGGCTGGTCGACGCGCTCGCCCTCACCGGCCGACTGGATGAGGCCGAAGCACTCTTCGAGCAGCTGCTGACGCTGCGCAGCGACCTGGGCCTGCTCGCCGAGGAGTACGACCCAGCCGCCCAGCGTCAGTTGGGGAACTTCCCGCAGGCGTACTCGATGCTCGGGCTCACCAACAGCGCTGTCCTGCTACACGAGTTACGCAAGGCGGCGGCCGCGCCGGTGATGGCCGCGTGAGCACACCGCAGACTGCCGCCGGTCCGGGCTCCCGGCGGTTTCGGTCCCGCCCGATCACCGGCCACGCGACGGGGCCGGAGCACCCCCTCTGCCTCACCGCGCGCCGCCCACAGCCGACCCCCACGTGTGAGGAGTCCCCATGCTCGATCCGCAGGTGACCACAGCCATACTCGGCGCCGGATTCGCCGCCACGTCGGCAGGTTTCTTCGCGCAGACCCGCGCCAAGCGTCGTCTGGCTGCGCGATGCGCTGGGCTGGAGAAGCAGCACGCTGCCAATGGCACGCACATTGCCACGCTGGAGACGGAGGTGCGGCACTTCGCCGAGGTGACGATGCCCGCTCTGGTCGACGTCCTGGCGCGCGGGCACCGGGGTGTGCCAGTCCCCGGACTCAGCCAGGAGCAGCTCGCCGGCACAGTCGTCGACCAGGCGCACCAGACCGTGAGACGACTGCTGAAGGAGGCTTTGGCCGTCACCCGCGAGCAGATCGGGCGCGCGGCCAGGTCCTCGGTGCGCGACATCATCGACGAGGCGCAGACCGGTCTGCACCGCTGCCAGATGCGTGTCGTCGAGGAGATGGAGCGCCACCCCGACGGCACGGCGTACCACCAGAGCCTGATGAACTTCGACCACCTGGTCACCCAGTCCCTGCACACGCTGCAGCGCATGCGGATCCTGACCGGATCGTGGCCGGGTCTGCAGCGCGCGGACTGCACGGTTCGCGAGATCGTGGAATCGGCCCGCGGGCGGATCAACGACTACCTGCGGGTCAGCTACACCTACGAGCCGCGCACTGGGGAGACCTGGCTGGAGGGGCGGATCGTCGAGCCGGTCACCGTCGCGCTCACGGAGCTGCTGTCCAATGCCACGGCGTTCTCCGACGGCAAGGTGTTCGTCGAGGTGCAGGCCTTCCAGACCGGGTACTGCATCGTCGTCGACGACGGCGGCCTGAACATGAACTCCTTCCAGCGCGAGGAGGCGGCCCGGCAGCTGGGGCAGCGCGAGGTTCTGGACGTCACCACCGTGCAGGACACCGGTCAGCTCGGATTCGCGGTCATCGGCCGTCTCGCCGGCGAGTACGGCTTCGCCGCGGACGTCACCAGCACCTCCCCGTACGGCGGCGTGCGGGCCGTGCTGCGTATTCCTCTTGAGTTGTTCGGGCACGGCCCGACCGACGAGGAGATCGAGGTCGAACGCCACGCGGCAACGTCCCTTGCCAGGCAGACGCCCCTCCCCGAGGGAGCTCCCGTGCCCGCCGGAGCGGCAGACGCAACTCCCGGCGAGCCGACGGCCCCTGGAGGTCTGCCGCAGCGGCGGCGGCGCGCGCCGATTTCTGCGGCGACGGCCCGTGACAGCGCGCCCGCGCCGGCGGACGACCCCGATGCGTTCTCCGCCGGCCTCGCCCACCTGGGGCGGACCATCCACGACACCGAGAACGACACCCCTGAAGGAGACCAGCCCCATGACTGAGCAGCAGCCGACCGCCGAAACCCACGACATGACCTGGGTGCTCAACCGCCTCGCCCAGGAGAAGGGCGTCGAACACGCAGTCCTGTTCAGCAGCGACGGCCTGGTGCTGGCGCACTCCGAGGGGCTGCACCGCGACGTTGCAGACCGGACAGCCGCCAGCTCCTCCAGCCTGTTCTCGCTGGGCCGCGGTGTCGGCGAGTTCGCACCGACGCCTGAGGACACGACCCCCCGCAAGATCATCATCGATCTTCCCGGGGCGTGCGTCCTGGTCTTCGCCGCCGGACACAACACGGTGCTCGCCGTCTCGGTCGGCGCGGAGATGACCGACGTCGAGGTGGCGGTCGCGTCCGCTGAGACCATCAAGGCCATCAAGGGCCTGGCCCCCGCGCTGTCCGCGCGCGCGAGGGCCCGGACCTCGTGACGCCCCGCGGCCGCCGGCGTGCCGGGATGGTGCGGCCCTACACCCCCACCGGGGGAAGGGCCGTGCCCACCCGCCGCACCCTGGACGTGGCCACGCTGTTGATCGCCGATCCGGCCAAGCCCCTGGCCGGGCTGGACGCTCACTCACACCGCCTGATGCAGCACTGTCTGCCCGGCGTGCTGTCGCTGGCCGAGGTGAGCGCCGACCTGCAGCTTCCGGCCGCCGTGACCAAGGTCCTGGTCGCCTCCCTCGTCGACAGCGGCCACCTCCTCAGCCGCAGCCCTGTCCCCGCCGCTCAGCAGGCCGACCGTCATCTGCTGGAGAGGATTCTCGATGGTCTTGAAAAGCTCTGAGGGCCACTACCTGGCGCCCGGGGTCGACCAGTCCGTGAAGGTCGTCGTGCTTGGACCGTTCGCCGTCGGCAAGACCACCCTCGTCGGCGCTGTGTCCGAGATACGGCCCGCCTCGACCGAGGAACGCATGACGAAGGCCGGGGAGGCGGTCGACACCCTGCGCGGCCTGTCGGACAAGACCACCACCACCGTCGCGCTCGACTTCGGCCGCCTCACCCTGACCGACGACATCGTGCTCTACCTGTTCGGCGGCCCCGGCCAGCCCCGGTTCAGCTTCATGGTCGACGAGCTGTTGCAGGGCGCGCTGGGCGGCGTGGTCCTGGTCGACACCGCGCGGATCACCGAGTCCTGGGACGCCATGGGGCGCATGGAAGAAGCCGGCCTGCCCTACGTGGTCGCCGTCAACACCTTCCACGACTCCCCCCGTTACGGCGAAGCCGAACTGCGCCGCTCCCTGGACCTCGCCCCCTCCACACCGCTGGTGGAGTGCGACGTCCGGCACAGGGAGTCGGCGAAGAAGCCGCTGATCGCGCTCATCTCCCACCTGTTGTCCCGCACCAGCCTGGAGCCCGCCTCATGACCACGCCGCCCCCGCTCTCTACCAGCGGCTGCCCCATGCTGCACGGCGCCGCGTTCGCCGCCCACCCGAACGCCGTCTACGAGCAGTTGCGCGCCCAGGGCCCGGCCGGATGGGCTGAGATCGCCCCGGGCGTGCACGCCCTGGTCGTCACCGGGCACCGGGCCGCCGTCACCCTCCTCAACGACACGAACACGTACTCCAAGGACTCGCGGCTGTGGGCCGCTCTGGCGGAGGGCCAGGTCCCCCAGGACAGTCCGGTGCTCGGCATGATGGCCTGGCGGCCCTCCGTCCTCTACACCGACGGTGACGAGCACGCCCGTTTGCGCTGGGCCATGGACGACTGCATCGCCCGGATCAGCCCCCATCGCCTCAGGGAGATCACCCGGCGTAGCGCACTGACGCTGATCGCCCGGATTATCGCCCGCGGCCGGGCCGACCTGATGGCCGATTTCGCCGACATGGTGCCCATGCTCGTCTTCGCCGACCTCCTGGGCTGCCCGCCCGAGAAGACCGACCAGATGGTGCGTGCCTGCCAGGACCTCATCAGCGCCGGCCCCGAGGCCGCCCAGGGCGCCGCGGACTTCGCTGGCCTACTGTTCGAACTCATCCAGCTGCGCCGGGCCCGGCCCGGCCAGGACCTCACCTCCTGGATGATCAACCACGCCCCGGCGCTCAGCGACGACGAGGCGCTCAACCAGCTGTTCTGCGTCACCGGCGCCGGCCTCATCCCCACGGCCGCCGCGACCGCCTGGACTTTGCACCTGCTGCTGCGGGACGACGAGTACGCCGGCAACCTCGCCGCCGGCACGCTCACCGTGCGCCGGGCCCTGAGCAAAGCGCTATGGGAGCGCGCCCCCATGGCGAACTTCTCCGTCCACTTCGCCCGCTACGACACCTACCTCCACGGCGCTCCCGTACCGGGCCGTGTCCCGGTCCTGATCTCCCACGCCGCCGCGAACACCGACCCCTCACTGCCGAGCGGCCGCAGCTACGACAGCCGGGCCCACCTCGCCTGGTCGGCCGGGCCGCACCGCTGCCCCGCGATCTCCCAAGCCACCACGATCGTGCAGACCGCCGTCGAAACGATCCTCGACCAGCTGTGGGACATGACGCTGACCGACGAGAGCGCCGAACCCCTCCTGCGGCACGGCCCCTTCCACCAGTGCCCGCAGACGATGCCCGTCACCTTCCGACCGAAGTCCCGCGACCGCATTCCCGCCACCGTTCTCGCAGGAGGAATCTCGTGACCAGCATCCCCGCCCCCGTCACCCTCGACAGCAGCGGCCGACGCCTGTTCGCCCAGACCGACGAGCTCCGGGCCGCGGGCCCGGCCGTCCAGGTACGCATGCCGGACGACGTCATCGCATGGGCGGTTACCCGCGGAGACGTCGCCAAGCAACTCCTCACCCACCCTCACGTCTCCAAAGACGCCCGGACGTCCTGGCCGTCCCACACCCCCGGCTCCATACCGTGGCTGTACGCCTGGGTCGACGTGGTCAGCATGTTCACCTCCGACGGCGACGACCACCAGCGCCTGCGCCGGCTGGTCAGCCGCGCGTTCACCCCCGGCCGCGTCGAAACAATGCGACCGATTCTCCAGAGCATCGTCACCGACCTCCTGGACGCCCTGCAGCGCCAAGACCACACCGCCCCTCTCGACCTGCGCGCCCACTTCTCCTACCGGGTACCTACCCGCCTCATCTGCGATCTGTTCGGCGTGCCCGCCGACCAGCGACCCGAGATGCTCCGCGTGATCGACTCCGTGCTCGCCACGGACGTCACCCCGGAAGAGGCCGAAGCCACCAAGCGCGACCTCGGCCAGGCCATGCAGGCCCTGATCGACACCAAGCGCAGCCACCCGGGGGAGGACATGACCAGCTTGCTGCTGGCCACCCACGAGGAGGACGGCGACCGGCTGAGCCACACCGAGCTCATCTCGACCCTCATCCTGATGATCGGCGCCGGCAGCGAAACCGCCGTCGCCCTCATCAACGCCTCCGTCCGCGAACTCCTCGCCCACCCCGACCAGCTCGCGACCGTGCTGGCCGACCCGGCGCGCTGGAGCGACGTCATCGACGAAGCCCTCCGCCTGCACCCCCCGATCATGTTCCTGCCCCTGCGCTACGCCACGGCGGACATCGACCTGGGCGACGGCGTCGTCATCCGGGCAGGCGAGGCGATCATCATCGGGTTCGGTGCCCACGGGCGCGACCCGGAGCTCCACCAGGACCCCGACGTCTTCCGCATCGACCGGGCGGACAAGCAGCACCTTGCCTTCGGCCACGGCATCCACTACTGCCTGGGCGCCCCGTTGGCCAAGCTCGAAGCCGAAGTCGCACTCCCGGCCCTGTTCGAGCGGTTCCCGCAGATCGCCCTGGCCTCCAAGAACGAGGACCTCGAGCCGCAGCGCTCTTTCATCGGCACCGACGTGACGGCGCTGCCCGTCGTGCTGCAGCCCACGCCGTAGAGACAGACGCTCTCGCGCCGAGGGAACGCCGCCTCCGCCCTCGGCGCGACCCGATCCGCGTCCCCGCACCCGCATCCCACCACCGTCGACCCAGGACTTCAGATGACCACCGCCCCAACCAGACCGCCGATCCTCACTCCGGAGCAGCGTCGCGTTGCCGCGCGACTCGTCTACGGCCTGCCGAACGTGGCGATCGCCCGCAAGGTCTCCCTGTCCGTGGACGGGGTGGCCAGCCACCTCAGCTCGGCGCGCAAGAGGCTGGGCTGCCCGGGATCCTCTCGCGCCGTCCTCGTCCACACCCTGCTCACCGCCCGGGAGGTCCCCCCACCGGCCGGCACCGGGGCGGTTCCGGCCTTCTCCAACCACGAAGTGACCGTCATACGAGCCGTCGCCGAGCACACCCTCAACGCGGACATCGGGAACGCCATCGGTGTGCCGGCCTACGACGTACGCGCCGAGATCGACGCGGTCTTGGCCAAGGGGAACGCCCGCAGCGCAGCCCACTTGGTGGGCCTGGCACACACGTGGGGCATTCTCGGTGGCGCCTCTGACTCTCAGCCCGCGACCGCTGCAACGGCAGAGCCCACCCGATGAGCAACAAGAGCAGCTTCATCGACGGCGACCGGCGACAGCCACCGGCGGACGGCAGGCCCACCGCGCCCGTATACGAGATGCTGCCGATCGACACCGACGCCGCTCGCGCCGAAGCGGCGGCCTTGGCGGAAGACCGCGCCCGCCTGCTCGCTGGTCAGGGCATCACTGTCTCCGCCGACCGCACCAGGGCCCTTCTCCGGGAGCCCGGTGTTTTGGGGCTGTACGAGGACGGCATCCTCGTCGGCACTCTCGTCCTGCACAAAGATCCGGATATGAGGCACTGGGGCGCCGACGGCCGCGATCCGGGACTTCTGGTCTCCCTCGACCCCTCGACAGTCGGGTCGAACCAGGTCGGACGGATGCTCACCCTGTGGCTCGCCGACCACGCGGCCAGCAACCGGCTGATGTGGGTCTGGTGCGAGGTGCCGTCCAATCCCGGGCCCGTCGACCAAGCGAGCCAGTGGCTGCTGGAGCACCTGCGCGACCTCGGGTGGGAGACCCGTTCACCGGCCGGCCTGAACTCGACCGGCGATCGCGTCATCCGTCTGCGGCTGCGTGCCGAGGCCAGGCCCGCGCTGTCCGCGGCGATCTCCGCTCCGCGGGCGCGCCCGCGGCGGTGAGGGCGCTATGAGGACGCTCCACCTCGTCTCACCCTCAGCCATGCACGCGGGTTCCGGGCGCCGACAGCCTGTCCGGCTCGTCGGCGCCGGTCACAAGAAGCACCGTCGGCCTCCTCGACCACGGGGATCCGAGATCTCCCTTGCGCTGTTGCGCTCCTGCTGTTCCGATCCGACAAGGACACATCCATGCGCCTCACGTCCTCCCCGTACGAGCCCTCGTCCCTCACCCTGCCGCCCTGGGTACCGCCGCCCGGTGGCCTGCGTACCTGGGGGTGCGGCGAGCACTTCGACGCCGTACGGCTCCCGGCAACCCTCGCACCCCCGCTGATCGCCGCACTGCGGGCCGCCGGCGGACACGGGCCGGTCCTCGCCGACCCCTACAGCGGCAGCTGGCACATCCTGCTCGACCCGAACACCGTCCGGTCCGGGCCGTGGGCCCGCCACGGGATACGCCTTCTGCGGCCCGGTACGCGCCTCACGATTCCCGCCGCCCATGTCACCGTCGGCACCGACCTGCACTGGCACACCCCGCCCGGCGCTGGCTACACCGACGCCGCGATGCTCGCCGAGGCCCTCACCGCTCCGCCCGGCGGCACCAGCAGCCCGCGCCGCAGCGTCCGGTGCCCCCAGGAGTAGCCGGTGACCAACAACGCCTCAAGTACGCCCGGTGCCCTTCCCGGGCCCGCGCCCGGCCCTCATCCCGCAGGACATTCCGTGCACCCCACCACACCTCCGTACCTGATCCGTCACCTGGACGGACGTGCCGAGTACGAAATGCTCGGCGCCCAGGTCATGGCCTGGCGCCGCGCGCGCAATCTGCCCGCCGAAAGCGCTCGGCCGATACTCGAGGCCCTGCGCGACGAGCGCGAGATGGCAGTCCTCGTCGACACCGACGACAACGCCCTTGTTGCGTGCCTCCAACTCGACCGGACCGCGCTGCCTACGCCGCCGTGGACGGACTCCGAGAACGCTCAGCCGACGCTGGTGTTGTCCTGTGCCGCTTCCGCCCCGGGTGTCGGCTACAGGCTCGGCTGGCTCCTGACCATCTGGGCCCGCCATTACGCCGCCCTCTGTGACTACTCCCGGGTGGCGTGCGCCGTCCCCCTTCGCCACGACCACGATTCCGCTGGCGAGCGCCTCGCCGGTCATCTGGTGGACGAGTGCGGGTGGAACCGTCTGCGATCGGCAAGTTCGCCCGGCGGAACGGCCGTCCTGCTGACGGCAGATGCGTGCCGCGCGGACGGTCTCGACGCCTTTATTGCGACGGGGATGCCCGTACTGCCCGCGGTGTCGGCGGAGAGGGAGGCCGTTTCGTGAGCACGATGACCCGACCGGGCGAGCCGGGAACCGCTCGGGCACTGCGACCCGCCGAGGCCGCGCGCCCCGGCGGGGGTGATGTCGTAAAGACCCGGTTCTCGCTGAGCGGCGACCTCTGGTTACGCATATCGCTGGAGCTGACGCGCCTTCTACTCACTGCCCGCGTCCCGCTCCCGGGCTTCCACGACACGGGACCATTCGCCACCTTCAGACCCCCCTCACGCCCGCAGGGTCCGTTCGCGCAGGCTCGGTGCGACCACTGGCATGGCGGCCTCCGACCGGCCGGAGGCACAACATGAGCGCCATGACGCTGCCGTCGTCCGCCGTCAACCAACGCCTGAGCAGGTTTCGACGGACCCAGCTCGAAGCGGCTCTTCGCGACGTCCAGGGGGAAAAGCGGTTCGGTCTCTACGTTCTCGTCAACCCCCAACAGGATCCGGCGCCCCGCTTTGCTGTCGTGCAGGCCCTGGCGACACGGCACGAGTGGACCGCAGCGATCCGCGCCGTCGATTTCACGGGGCCCACCGACCCGGCCACGCGCCCGCAACTGGCCCGACTGCTCGCCGCCCTTCGGCAGCGAGAGATCCACGGCATCGTCGCCGCCTCCCGAGTCGACATCAGCGACGACGACCAGGAGTACGAGGCAGTGCTCCACCAGATGCGGGCCCTCCATGCCGGGCTCGCCCTCGCCTGCCGGGAGACCGTCCTGTGACATCACCGAGAGAACCGCACGGAGCCGCCATGAGCGCGCAGAGTCCAGACCCTGGCCTGCACTCCAGCGACCTTGAACTTCCCTACATCAAGTCACGCCGGAAACTGACCGGTGAAGCGCGCGAGGACTTCGCGAAGAAGGTCGTGGCCGCCTACCGGACCCCGGGCCGCAAGGTCACGATCCGCGAGATCTGCGCGAAGACGAACCGGTCCTACGGCGCCATCCACTCCATCCTGAGCGAGGCCGAAGCCACGAAGCGCGGCCGTCGGTCGGCAGATGCCTCCAGGCCGGTGACACCGTGAGCGAGCCGCACCAGTCGAGCCCGAGTCACGCCGCGTTCGCTGCCGAGCTGCTGAGCCGCGCGGAAATCACCAGAGAGCAGTGGCGCACGCCCGGGCCGGAACGGGTCCGCCTGGCGCCGGATTCCCTCGCGGCCATCCATCGGATCCAGCAGGACAACGCCGTCGCGCTGCACCGGATCGTGGAGCGTCTTGGGCAGTGGCCGGGCCGCAGCACGGTGGGCCAGGACGCCTGCCAGGCGGCCGTGAGCATCGCGGTGCACTGCGACCACGATCCGGCTTTCCAGCAGAAGCTTCTGCGCCTGCTTCAGACGGCCGTAACAGCGGGTGAAGCAACCCGTGCTCAGCTTGCTCACCTGCACGACCGCTGCCTCGTCAACGCCAGGCAGCCCCAGCTGTACGGCACCCAGCACTGGTACCGCGCTGATGGGCAGCTTCAGCCGCACCCGATCGCCGACCTCGCACAGCTCGACACCCGCAGGGCCGGCGCCGGCCTGCCCCCCTACGCCGAGCAGGCCCGGCACCTTCGCGAGCGCCACGGGCCTCTCGGCTCCTTATCGATCGCCGCTACCGCGGAGCCCATCCCCTTGTCCGAGAGGCACGCGGCATGAACTCAACCACTATCACCGCAGTGAACTGGAACGTGGAGAAGGGCATCAACTGGGCGGAGGCTGCCGCCTGGGTGCAGCAGCAGGCCCCGGACATTCTCTTCCAGCAGGAGGTCCAGCCCGGGCAGCTCGAGGCTCAGGCCGAGCACCTGGGTATGGACGGGTACCTCGCCGTGCGCCGCCCGGGCAGCCGCAACGACAACGCGATCTTCCTCCGACGCGGGGGCCCGCTCGCCTTCGTGGAGGAGTACGAACAGAGCTGGGCGCCGTGGCACGCCCCCGCCAACATCGCGGTGAAGCTCCGCGACGACGACGGCACGCTCAGCCCCCGACAGATCAGCTGCGTCAGCGGGCACGCCTGCTACTGGTCCCCCGAGCACCGACTGACCGAGGCGAAGTGGTGCTCCACCCTCGCCAAGCCTGGCTGGCTCGCCGTCCACTTCTGGGACTGGAACAGCTACCGCGTCGGCGAGGGTGGCCCCTGGGAGGGCTACACGGATCACGCCTTCGTGGCGAACCGCACCTACTACGAGGGCGGACGCCGACACACCGACGACCGCCCGGACCGCGAGCTGCTCGCAGCCGGATACGTCGAAATGGCCCGCCACGCCGCGCGCCACCTCGACCAGCCCGATGCGCTGAACCCCTCCTCGGGCTACCGCAACCACCCCGGCCGGCCGTCGGGCCCCAGGTACTGCATCGACCGCGGATACCTCAGCGCGGAACTCGCCCCCGCCCTGACCCGCTTCACCGTCTGCGACACCCCAGACCTGCGCCGGCTGTCCGACCATCTGCCCCTACGAGCCGAGTTCGACGTCGCCGAACTGCGGGAGATCCTGCACCGGCCCGCCGCGACGTACCAGCCCCACGACAACCGGCGCCGTGTCCCTGAGCCCACTCCCGACGCACCGGCCTGACCGGCACCGCCGGCCTCCCTGTTCTACGACGGACCACAAGGAGAACCCTTGCCTACCCCTGCGGCACTCGGCGAGTACGGCGAGCCGGTCGTGCGAATCATCACCTTCAACCTGGAGAGGGACGGCGGAGAAGACCAGGAGAACGGGGAGCACCCGCGCAGGTGGCGGATGGCTCACGAGGAGCTCCTCGCGCCGAGGCGGCCCGACGTGATCCTCCGCCAGGAGGCGACCTACAGCCACCTCGACAAGCAGCGCCGTCTCCGCGCGGCAGAGAGCGTCCTGGGCATGAAGGGCTTCCTCAGCCCGAACGGATCGGGCCGCAACCCCACCGCTCTCTTCCTGCGCCCCGACACGTTCCCGTCGGCCCGGCGACTGGAGCAGCTGCGGTACTGGCGGACACCGCCCACCATCGTCGTCACCCAGTTTGCTGACGTACCCGACGTGGACCTGGTCATCGCCTCGTGGCACGCCGCGTTCAACTCGCCCCGCGGCCGAGAGCGTGAAGCCGAGGAACTCACCGCGCTCGCCGACAAGATGAAGAAGGGGACAGCTGTGGTCGGCGGAGGGGACTGCAACGAGTATCCCCTTCCCCACGGCGAGCAGGTCGCGCACATCGACTGGTCGAGCCGTGCCCTCACGGACCGGGTTCACGTACGGCACCGCACCAACGCCGGCCCCGGCGGGACCCGCGTGAGCTGTACGTACCTCGACGACACCCTGCTCGGATGCGGGCTCCACGATCCGGCCCGGTACGCCGCCCACGAGCTGGGCATGACCGGCGCGCTGGGCCCGACCGCCGGACATGCAGCCGAAGGGCAGGGCGGCGGACAACGCATCGACCGGATCTACCTCGACCCCTGGCTGGTGAAGGCGACCCTCGCCGTGAACGTCCTGGACACCACCGGGCTCTCGGATCACCACGCAGTCGAGGTCGTTCTGTCCCGCCGCAAGGTGGCCGAAGCCCTTCGGCGTGCGATCGCTCCTCTCCCTCCCAGCTCAGCCCTCGCCCACTCCGCAGCGGCGGGTGGCCCGTCCACTAGCAGCCCCGAAGGGACGACTCACGCATGAGCGCGGCAGCACTGACCCTGGTCAGCTGGAACTTCGAGAGCAACGGCAAGAACGACCCGGCCCGGCGGCAGGCCGGGGACGAGATGCTGAAGTCGCTCAACCCCGACCTCGTCTTCCGCCAGGAACTCTGGGACGCCGGCGACAACGGCCGGACAGTCTTCAACGCGCAGGCCCGTGCGCTCGGTATGCACGGCGAACTCGGCGCCGACTCCTGCACCGCCATGTTCATCAACCCGAAGCGGTTCTCCGTTGTCCGGGACTGGACGCAGAGCCGAGGGCCTCAATGGGTACTGCCGCCCACCGCTCTCACCCTTCGCTACGAGGAAGCCGGCCCCGACGCACTTCCCTTCGTGGCGGTCTCCTACCACCTCAACTACGCCAGCCCCACCCAGCGTCTGCTGGAAGCCGAGTGGCTGACCACCTGGGCCGACAAAGGGTGGACCACACCCGACGGCACCCGCGTCACCCTTCCCGCGATCTTCGCCGGGGACAACAACTCATACCCGGCCCCTGGAGCGCCCGGAGACCCGGCGCTGCCGGAACTGCAGGCGATCAAAAACGCTCCGCACCGCCTCCACCGCTCCTACCCCGGCCCGGACGGCGCCCGAGTGCCGGACATCCGCCCCGATGACGCACTGCGCACGGCGGGTCTCAAAGACGCGGCCCGTTACTGGGCGGCCGCCCCGAACGGTGACCCGATGGCGGTCTCCCGCACCGTGAACGCCTGCGACACGCACGGGCCCGACAGCCGGATCGACCGCGCGTACCTCACCCCCGAGCTACTCCCAGCTGTGACTGGATTCGAGGTGATCGAGGTCGACGAAGACCTGTCCGATCACCACATCCTGCGCCTCTTCCTCGACGGAGACCGACTCGCCGCCATCCTCGAACAGGCCGCCACCGGTGAGCCAGGGTGACCGCTCGCACACGGCGCGGCCGACAGCTACGACGCTGTCGGCCGACGCTGGCCCTGCCTTCCGAAGGAGGTGACTCGAGAGACCGGTCTTCCAAACGGTCCGGACGCCCCGCTTCCGCTCGCCGGACGCCTTCTCTATGCACGGGCAGTGGCAACGGCGACCGCGCACCCAGAGGCCGCCCGCATGCATGGGCTACCGCCGCCTGCCCGCGACTCCTGGAACGAATGAGAGGTGATGCGTGATGACGGGCTCGACGGCAAAGCACCACCGTCCCAACGAGGTGTTACGCAAGCACCTGGAGTACTTGGGCTGGTCTATCAGTGGCTTCGCCCGCCGGATCGGCGAGCGGTGCCAGGCGGTGGGTTTGCCCCACACCGTCAGCCCCAGCACCGTCTCCCGTTGGTGCAAGGGTGCCGTCCCGAGCGCGGAACTCGCGGCAGCGGCGTGCCACGTCCTGTCTGCGGCGCTCCACCGGCACGTGACGCCCGAGAGCTTGGGCTGGTTGTCGGACACCGCGGAGGTGGCCGCTCAGTCACTGGAGTACCGGGATGTCGCCCATGCCGTTCGCATGCTGGCGAGGCTGTGGGCGCTGGACGCCATGCGCCGACGCGACGTCGTCAAGAGTGCGTTCTCGGCGAGCGTGTTCGGACCTGCCTCGCGCGAGGCGCTCGTCATGCCTGCCGACGCCGACATCGGTGGGAGAGGAGGGCCTTACAAGGTCACTGCGGCCGACATCGACCTGATCGACGAGCACACGCGCATCTACGGGAGGTTGGACGCCCAGCACGGCGGGGGGAAATACCGTGGCGTCTTCGCTTCGCTGATGGACACCCACGCCACCCCGATGCTGAGCGGCACGTTCTCCGCGCGTACAGGCCGGCGGTTGTACGGCAGTGTGGTGGATGCGGTCCTCGCTATGGCCTCGATGGCTTACGACGACCAGCTCCCAGGCCTGGCACAGCGCTACGACCTTCAGGCGATGCGGCTGGCCCAGGCGATCGGAGACCGCGCCCGCATCACCCGGGTCCACATCCACCAAGTCCGACTGGCGGCGACGCAGGGCGGCCGGGCGGATGTGCTCGCTCACGCACGCAGTGCTGTGCTGGCGGCCGAGGGAACACCTCCCCTCGTCAGGGCCTACGCGTGCGTGACCGAAGCTCGAGCATGGGCGCTGAACGGAAAGCCGGACCAGGTCATGACAGCGGTGAAGCGGGCCCGCGCCTTCTTCACCCGCGCTCAGAGCAGCGCCGGCCCGGCCTGGCTTGAGTGGTTCGACCTCCGTGAGTTGGAGGGACAGGCGGCGTGGGCGTTCGCCGTGGCCGGGCTGGCCGAGCAGGGAGCACAGGCCCTGAAGGAGGCATCAGCCCTTCCTTCGGACCGAACGCGTGACACGGTAGAACTCCTGATCACCGAGGCCGAACTGGCGAGGCTGCGCGGCGACTCGGCCGAGCACGCGGCTGTGGCGAAGCGTGCCTCCCAGGCATCCCAGCACCTGATGAGCCGACGGCTCTCCGAACGCCTCGACCACCTCAACGCAGGCGAGCCGCTGCGCGGCTTCTGACCCTCGCGGCACGCGCCGGCCGGGGACACACCCGCGGGCCGGGGCCAGAGGCCGCCGTGTCGTGGCCCGAAGCCGTCCCGGAACACCGCCTACAACGGATGCTCATCAGCGTGTGGGGAAGAGGGCCTGGTAGATCGTGTGGGCCCTGAAGGAGCCACCGTGGTGCGGGGATGCCAGGGTGGCGTGGTGCTGTTGCCCGTCGGCGGTGTGCAGGTCAGCGCTGAGGTGATAGTCCGGATGAAGACCGTCATCGCAGAGGGTGGCCGCGAAGGTGAGCTCCAGGACGTCTCCGGGCGCGACCGGCACGGAGTCTTCGAAGAGCGGCAGGTAGATGGTGGCCCAGTTCGTCTTCATGTGCAGGGCGTCAAGGGGCTCTTCGTCCGGCAGACACCAGAGATTGAGCCAGGTGAGCACACCGTCCATGTGACCCGGCCGCATGATGGCGATGCGCGTTGTCGTGCGCTGCTCCGTCCGCAGATCGCCGTTGAAGTCGAGCACCTCGACGGGCACGCCCTGGGAGAGCAGCGCGCCGACGGATGGGTTCTCGACCCGGAGTCGCACATCGAAGGGCGTGCCGTGCCAGTCGAAGATGCTCCGCAGGTACGGGAGAGAGGCCTCGGCGAACGCCACGGGCTGCTCGGGGAGCAGGTCGGCCAGGCGGACCGCGGCGGCCAGGGTCACCGCCCGGTGGGGCACCACCAGTCCCCCAGGCTCCAGGTGGCGGTTGCGCGCGTCGGTCAGGACGGCTGCCGCGCCTTCGGCGCCGGCCAGGGAGCCGATGATCTCCGCAACGCAGACATCGGCTCTGGGCGCGAACTGAAGGTCGGTCGACTGGCCGAGCAAAAGCGTGATCCGGTCCTGCGGGTCGAAGGACGGCAGGTTTGCGGCCGCCTTGTGGAACGCGTCCTCGATGACCTCGATGGCCAGGGCGTGCCGGGCTCCCGCCCGCAGACCTTCACGCGCCCAGAGAAGGTCTTGTCCGGTCCCGATGTCCAGGATGCGCTTGTCCGGCGCCAGTTGGGACAGGGCCGCTCGGAAGCGCTCGTTGCGTTCGTCATCGGTGGTCATGGTCGTGTAGAGGAACGGGTCGTAGATGGGGTACTCCCCGACGCTCGGCCACAGGGCGGGGCGACCCTCTTGCTCGGGCTCCCTGTCCACGCACACGCGAAGGGAGTGCCCGCGTGTCTCGATCTCCTGGATGCCGCGCATATCTCGCCTTTCGCGATGGTCCTCGGGGTGGGTCGGCTGTTCAGCCTGTTCTGCGTGACCGCGGACGGGTGGACGCTTCAGACGCCAGCGCCGCCGAGCGGCCAGGTGATCTTGGTGGTGGTGTCGAACAACGGCCGTTCAAGGGAGGTTCCGGACGTGCAACGAGTGCCTACGTACAGCCAGCCCAGCAGCTGCTCCCCGTCGGCGACACCGAGGTACTTGCGGACCTGGGGTGCCTGGACGGCTTGACCGGTGCGCCAGATCGATGCCCAGCCGTGGCCGTGCAGGAGCAGGGAGAGTGTGGTGACCATGCCTGTTGTGGCGGCCAGCTGCTCCCACTCGGGGATCTTCGGGTGGTCGGGCACGGGGCTGTGCACGATCGACAGGAGCAGCGGGGCGCGCAGGGGCTTCTTGGCGGCGCGCCGGGCCTGCTCCGGCGAGGTGGCGGCTTCGCCGAGCACGTCGCCGAGTCGGGCGCGTTCGTCCCCGGTCACTGCGACCAGCCGCCAGGGCCGCAGTCGTCCGTGGTCGGGTGCGGTGGCTGCGGCCTGGACGAGGCGCTCCAGTTCCTCGCGGTCGGGTGCGGGCTCGGTCAGGCGGGGGGCGCTGCGCCGGCTGAGGACCGCCTCCAGAACCGGGTTTGGGGCCGGGGTCATCGGGTGACCTCCCGGGCGGGATCGCGCTCCGGATCGTCGTGTGGTGTCGGCGGGGTCATCCTCGGGTCGTTGCCGGCCACGCGCCTGAGTATCGGGGCGGTGGCCGCGGTGGTGATGACGGTCATGACCACCAGGAGAGTGAACAGCCGCTCGCTGATGACGCCGGTCTGGAGGCCGATGCCGAGAACGACGAGTTCGGTCAGCCCGCGGCAGTTCATGAGCGTGCCGACCGCGGCCGACCAGCGCCAGTCGGAGCCGGTGAGCCTGGCTGCGCCGGCCGCGCCGCCCCACTTTCCGATGACGGCGACCGCCAGGATCGCTGCTCCCCAGCCCCACTGTCCGGCCGGCAGCGTGGAGAAGTCGGTGTGCAGGCCGGTGTCGACGAAGAACAGCGGCAGTAGGAGCGGCAGGACGACGGCGCGGATGCGGGCGGCGCTGCGCTCGACGGCCGAGAGCCCGCGGGGGGCGGCGGTGCCGAACAGGAAGGCGCCGAAGGCAGGGTGCACGCCGATCTGGTCGGTGGTGTAGGCACTGAGGCACAGTCCGGCGAACAGCAGGACCAGGACGAGATCGTCGGAGGTACGGCCGGCTCGCTTCAGAAGAGCGCGCAACAGGGGCCGCAGGAAGATGAGGCCGGCTGCGAAGGCGGCGGTCAGGGCGAGGGTGGTCAGGGCCGACAGGGCGGTGCCGGAGGTGGACAGGGCGACGGCAGCGGTGAGCAGGCACCAGGCGAGGGCATCGTCGGTGGCGGCGCAGGCCAGGGCGAAGGTGCCCAGGGGCGTGTTCTCCAAGCCACGGTCGGCGAGGATCCGTGCGAGGACCGGGAAGGCGGTGATGCTCAGGGCTACGGCGACGAACAGGGTGAACGGCAGCCGGTCGACCCCGTTGGGCGCGAAGTGAGGGTAGAGGGCGGAGCCCAGCGCTGCGCCGAGGGCCATGGGGAGCAGGACACCGCTGAGGCTGACGGCCGCGACCGCCCCGCGGGTGGTGCCCAGGGAGCGGAGGTCGAGTTCCAGTCCGATCAGGAAGAGGAACGCCAGGAGGCCGAGGTTGCCCAGCGCGGAGGTGATGGGCAAGACCGAGGGCGGCAGGATGTGGTGCTGGATGCCGGGGGCGAGCCAGCCGAGCAGCGAGGGGCCGAGCATGATCCCAGCCAGGATTTCGCCGATGACCGGCGGCTGGCCGAGCAGCCGTACGGCCCGCCCGCCGGCCTGGCAGGCGAGGACCACGACTGGGACGGCGAGGAGCACGGGTAGCAGCGGGTCGGACACGTCAGCTCCAGGAGTCGGGCGAAGGACCGCACGGCGGCACGGCGACCGGGCGAGGAGGAGGTGGATCAGGCGCGGGTCAAGGGCAGGGTGGTGCAGCGCAGGGAGCCGGGGATCCGGGTGACCTCGGAGTAGTCGACCGTGAGGACCTCGAGTCCGCGCGCGGCGAGCTGTGCGGCGATGCGGTCGCTGCCAGCGGCGACGATCACGGTGCCCGGCGCGATCGCCAGGACGTTGGCCTGGACGGCCCGTGCCTCGTGGTCGGTGACGTCGATCAGGTCGAAGTGCTGCTCGAACCAGCGCAGTTCGGCGGGCGCGAAGACGTTGCGGTGGATGAGCGCGGTGCCGGGAGCGACGATCGTGAAGTGGTCGTCCAGGTGGACGATGCCGTCGACGGCGAAGTGGACCGGGCGGACCTCGCGGGAGACGCCGTGGCGGGCCAGCTCCCGCTGCAGCGCCCTCACGCCCGTGAGGGATGTCTCCTCGCCGAGGCCGACCAGGACAGTGCCGGTGTGCAGGATGACGTCACCGCCCTCGATGGTGCCCTCGTCCGGGTGGGCGATGTGCGGGGCGTCGGTCAGGAGCGGGGCGAGCGCGTCGGCCTCGGGGAGGCGGTGCGCGGAGTTCAGGCGCGCCAGGACGAGGACGTGGTCGATGACGAAGGCGATGTCGCGGGGGTAGTGCTGGACCGGACAGCCCGGCGTGGCGTCGAGGAGGGTCACCGTGATGCCGCGGCTGCGCAGCAGGTCGATCAGGGTGTCCTGCTGGGTGCGGACGGTGGCCGGGTTGTACGGCTTCCAGGAGCCGGTGGTCTTCTGGCGGGTCAGGACGGGATGGAGGTCGGGGCCGTCGAGGTCGGGGGTGACGTCGCCGGCGTAGCGCATGGCGACGTGGCGCAGGGTGCCGTACTCGCTGGTGGCGTGCGGGGTGAGCACGATGGGTTCTCCTGGGCGTGATGCGGGACGGGTCGGACGGCGAGCCGGACGCGGCGCAGACGGTCCCAGGAGGGCGCGGGGTCCGGGGGCCGGCAGGTCAGGGCTGCCGGCCCCCGGAGGTCTCGCGGGTGTCAGCCGACGGGGCTGTTCTGGGTGTCCGGGACTTGGGGCAGCCAGTGCACGGCGTCGTCGCGGAAGGACTGGTTGACGGGGACGAGGTCGGCTCCGCTGGTGTCGTCCAGGGCGGTGACGACGATGCCGAGTTCGGGGACGTCGCTGTCGATCGCCGCGAGGCGGCTGCCGCAGTTCGGGCAGAAGCCGCGCTGGGCCTCGCCCTCGAACGTCTCGAACCAGGTCGGCTCGACGCCGTTGATCCAGGTGACGTCCTCCGGAGCAAAGCCGGCCCACCACATCATCGGGCCGCCGCCGAGCTTCTTGCAGTGCCGGCAACTGCACGTGTGCGGGTAGACGGCCTTGCCCTTGGCGGTGAAGCGGATCCGTCCGCACAGGCATCCGCCGGAGCGCTCCTGGGCTTCGGCGACGATGTCGGGGGTGGCGTTCATCAGTTCATCTCCGAGGCGCGGTGGGCGAGTTGAGCCCACCAGTGTGTCATTCCCTCGGTGATCGTCAGCCAGCCGTCGAGGGCCTGGGGCAGGTCGATGTGGAAGAGTTCACTCTCCTTGATGAACCTGGCCAGGCCCTCGATGTGGGCGGCCTCGACGCTCATGCCGTCGACCTGGGCGGCCTCGTGCTCGTCGTCGAGGTGGAGTTCGTAGTAGTAGTGCAGGGCCTTGAGCTCGCTGCCGGTGCGCTGGATGGTCAGCTCGCCGTAGCGGTTGGTGATGTCGCGCAGGATCTCGGTCTCGGCGATCGCCACGGCTTCGGTCGCGTAGTAGGCGCCGGCGATGAAGCTGGGCATGTGCGAGCCGACCATCCACTGGTGGAGGTTGACCAGTGTCTCGGTCTCGGGGGCGGGTACGTGGCCGTTGACGAGGAGACCGAGGTCGGACAGGAGCGCGTTGGTGTAGAGGACGTAGTGCGCGGGCACCTTGCCGCGTTCGCCGCCCTCCTCCAGGTGGTTGCGGCGCAGTTCGTGCGCGAGTTCGGGGCAGAAGCCCTCCACGCTGGTGGCGGCCGCCTTGAGGAACTGGGCGTTGTAACGGGCGAACACCGAGAGCTCCTTGATGTACATCCGGGCCTGATCCTCGGTGAGGTCGGCGGCGCCGACCTTCTCGGCGATCCTGGCGTACGCCCAGTCGACCATCGGGGCCAGGTGCGCGGTGACCAGTGCGTTGCCGGAGGTGAACTTGCCCAGCAGGGTGCCGTTGACGGCGCTCTGCGTCTCGGGGTGCGCCTTGATGTAGGCCTGGATGAGGCTGTTGTCGGGGGTCATGCGTCGGAGTCCTTGGTGTCGGCGGGGCGGGGGGTCAGGCGCAGGCCACCGGTGGCTCCCAGGGCGCGGACGGCCGTGAGGAGTTCGGGGTTGTCGGGCAGGACGATGGTGTCGCCGGTGTTGAGGGCGGTGACGGTGTCCCGGTCCAGGGCCGCGGCGTCGAGGGCGACACCCGGCTGGTGGCCGCGCAGCAGGACCTGGTGCGTGTCGTCGTCGCCGTTGAGGGTGGTCACCTGGTAGGGGGAGATCAGCGTGATCTCGGCGCCCGGCGTCACCTGCTGGGAGTCGAAGGCGTCCGCGGCCTCCTGGCGGGCGAGGTCGCCCTCGACCAGTTCCCAGCCGCCGTTGCTGAGCAGCGTGGCCCACCGCTGGTCGGCGTGCTGGCGGGCCGCGCCGCGGACGCGGTCGGCGGCGAAGTGCAGGAGTTCGCGGCCGACGCTGGCCAGGCGGTCGGCGACGGCGCCGGGACCGGCGGCCGCGTCCGCCATCGCGGAGGGCTCGTTGAGCGGGTCGTCGGGCCCGTCACCGGCCAGCTCAGCGAGGACGTCCGGGATGATGCGGCTCTGCAGGAGCTGCGCGTACGGGTAGGTGTACAGCGGCATGGCCACCGAGACGGAGAAGGTGTCCTGGGTGCCGACGTGGAAGACCCGGCGGGGCAGGAACAGGGCGTCGCCCGGCTCCAGCAGGAAGTGCTCGGCCTCCTCCAGCAGCGCGCGGTAGTCACCGTAGGTGGGCTGTTTGCCGCCGGTGAGCTTCTCGTACTGCTCGGCGGGCCAGCAGTAGAAGTTCTTGGCGTTGGGGCCGAGGTGGACGAGGAAGGCGTCCTCGTAGCCCTCGTGGATCCCGAAGGCAGTGCCGGCGTAGTTCCCGGCGAACGCGACCTGTTCGGCGCCGCCCAGCGGCAGGCCCCACCCGTCGATGAGGGTCTTCAGGAAGGTGCCGAGGCCGGCGGCGAGGGCGGGACTGACGGTCTCCAGGTTGTTGATGACCAGGGAGAACCGCTCGGCACCGGCGCGGTCCTGCATCCACGGCACGAAGGCGTCCACGCCCCCGCTCCAGGACGGGGCGGTCAGCGCCTGGGGCAGGAGGTCATCGCGGCGGTCCTCGCCGACGTAGACGCGCGCGTGCGCCTTGATGTCGGTGCCGGCGGCGTGGGCCCGGCGGATGGCCTCGAACCCGGCCAGGACGTCGTCCGGGCCGGCTGCGGTGGCGGGGATGATGCCCTTGAACAGGAAGGGCGTGGTCCGTCCGGTGGTGTGGTCGGGGAAGGTGTCGGTCCAGAAGGCCTGGTCGGGCGGCCAGGGGTAGGCGGTGTCCATCAAGGATCTCCTGACGTCGGGACGGGCTGCCGTGATCGGGGCGGGAGAGCGAGGCGCAGTGGCGGGCGCCGAGGTCAGCCGAGGTAGTCGTCGGGGCCGCCGCGGCGGACGGTGTCGAGCGTGAAGCAGTGGAAGCCGCCGCCGAACAGGCGCCGGTGGCGGTGGCGGACCGGGACGACGGTGAATCCGCGGCCCTCCAGGACCTCGATCAGCTCCGGGTAAAGGGAGTTGACGACGACAGTGTTCTCGTCGATGGACAGGAGGTTGATGTCCATGTACCGGCTGCCAATGGGGATGACGAAGCCGAGGTCGCTGTAGTCCGGGAAGTTGCCGTCGTCGGTCTCGGGGGCATAGATCACGTCCCAGGACTGCATGGCCTTGGGCAGGTACTTCAGGTAGGCCGGGGAGCGCAGCAGCATCAGGCCGGGGCGCAGCGGGACCAGGACGCTGTCGATGTGGTTGTCGGCCATCGCGTCCAGGCGGTGGAAGCGCAGGTCGCGGACGTTGTCACGGAGCCAGCGCAGGGCGAGTTCGTGGTTGTGGTTGGCGACATTGACCAGGACGTCGCGGCCCAGGCGCATGCACTGCGCGCCGTCGAAGACCATCTCCAGTCCCAGGCCCTCGATCACGCCGGCCGTCTCGCTATCGGTGGCACGGCTGACGTCCAGGTTCTGGCGGGTGAAGTATCCGGTGTCCAGGGAGTCGCGGGCCAGGGCCGGCCGCGGCATGCTCAGCCAGTTCGCTCCGGCCTCGTAGTAGCGGTAGAAGGCCGGCTTGAGCAGGTCGTTCTCGAAGATGCGGGCGCGGACGTGGGGCGCGGTCTCCACGATGGTGTTGCCGAGGATGATGGTCTGGTCGCGGACGTTGAGCGGCGGGGTGGCCCTCGCGTCCCAGTGCGGGGAGCGGATGTCGACGTCCTTGCCGGGTGCCGCGGGCCGCAGGACCTTCACCCCGCATCCGGTCAGGGCGTCGGCCAGGCCGGTGATGTCCTCGTTGAGCTCGTCGACCAGCTGCGCAGGGATCGGCAGGAGCTCCTCCCCCGACGGGCTGGTGTGCCGGCCGAGGACGGGGGCGACGTTGTCGTAGAAGAACAGTCGCCATGAGGTGTCGGTGTGGTGGGCGTCGTAGTGATCGGCGCGGCCGAGGACGACTTCGTCGAGCCGGGTGAACTCGTCGAAGCTGTTCAGGGCCGGCGGTGGGGCAGCAGCGGGCTGGGGCATGGTGGGCCGCCTCCTCGGCGGCGGGCGACGGCACGCCCCTGCCTCCGGCGCGCGGGTGCGCGGGGAGGGGCGGTGCGTACGGGGTTCGGTGGGCGGGTTCGGGGCGAGGTCAGGCGGCCGAGGCGTGCTGGTGTGGGGTGCAGGCGGCACCGGGGGCGGCGAGCCGGGCGATGATGTCCTCGATCACACACGGCTGGTCGGGAGTGGAGCGCCGGCGGAAGAAGTAGCCGGAGCACCAGGGCACTTCGCCGAAGCGCGGTAGGTGCTGCGCGGTGAGGGCGCGGGCCTCGGGCAGGCGCCGCCAGGGGATCTGCGGGCACCAGTGGTGGATGGGGTGGAACATGTCGTCGAGGTGGCCGCCGAGCAGGTGCCGGGTGAGCCAGTGGGAAGTCCAGCCGCGGGTCTGCAGGAGGACGTCGTCGTTCTCGATCACTCCGGCGTGGTTGCCGAGATCGGTGATCCAAGTGACGACGGGCCGCACCAGGATGAGGGGGAGCAGCCAGTAGAGCAGGAGGTACGGCACGCCGCCCACGGGCCACAGCGCGGCGACGACGCCGGCCCACAGCACGGCCCGGGTGGCGAGGGCCCGCCAGGTCTCCCCCGGTGCGCGGGTGACCAGGGTCAGCACCGCGGTCCTCGGCAGTCGCCATAGGGCGTTGCGCACGATGACCCGCAGGACGAAGGAGCGGCGGCTGGGCGCCTGGCCCGCGGCGCGGATGTTGCCGGCGCGGTAGGACTGGAACATCGGGTCATCGTCCGAGCCGAGCTTGGCGTGGTGGACGTAGTGGCTGCTGCGGTAGGGCTCGAAGCCCTCGCCGAGCAGGCCCGTCAGGAGGTAGCCGATGATCCGGTTCGCGCGGCGGGTGGCCATGAGCTTGGAGTGCACGCACTCGTGCCCGAGGTTGGACAGGTGGCGCTGGCGCACCCCGATGTAGCAGACGGCGAGCAGGGGACCGACCACGTGACCGAGAAGGTGGCCGGCGATCGCGACGACGGCGATCGCCATGACGTCCCAGGCGACGTCCCATAGGCCGATGGTCGGGCGCCCGCAGAGCTTCTCCAGGTCGGCGATGAGCTGCTGCCCGAGAGCCTTGCGCACAGGGCCGGAGGCTCCGGTGCCGTTGCGGGTCCTGCCGGCGGCGGGGCTGCCCATCAGGTTCTCCAGTCGATGCGGTGCGGGTGGATGGGCCGGGCTCCGGCACGCCCCGCGGGCGGGTAGCAACACTGGCGACCCGCCGTTGGGGACGCCGGAGCACGACGGAGGGTGGTTCAGCCGCAGGTCAGGCGGCGACGAGGGCGCGGTCCGGGCGCATGCCGGCCTTCAGGCTGGCGGCGTCCGGGCGCATCCCGAGCTTCAGCACGGAGGCGTCGGGGCGCATCCCGAGCTTCAGCTCGGTGGCGTCCGGGCGCATGCCGGCCTTGAGGCTGGGGGCGTCGGGACGCATACCGGCCTTCAGCACGGGGGCATCGGGGCGCATCCCGAACTTCAGCTCGGTGGCGTCCGGGCGCATGCCGGCCTTCAGGCCGGTGTCCGGGGTCATTCCGGCGGTAGCGGTCATCGAGTTCTCCCTCTTCGGTCGCGGGGTGATCCGCGAGTCCGGGTGTTCGGGCTGTGGAACTGCCGGGCCGCGGGTCCGGTGAGGTGCTGAACCATCGGCCCGGCACGCCGTGGCGCGGGCGCACGCCGGTGGAGAAGGCCGCGCCGGAGCACGTCCTGTCCATCCGTGGAGGAGCGTTGCGTGGCGCGGTCACGCCGGGCGCTTGGCCAGTCACGCTAGGGCTGGGCCGAAGAGGGCCGCAACGGCTCTGGCCGTTGCGCCGGTTGCACGGGACCGTTGCGTGCCCGTTGCGCGCACATGCTGCTTGAGCTGCGAAAACACCGAAGTCTGGTCCTGAATCGGCGGCATATCAGGCCCGTTGGACCCGGCGGGGCCGGTGGGAGGGCTTCTGCTGCCCGCGTGGGCGCGGCTACTTTGTGGCCCCCGCCGAGGAGCCACGCACGAGATCACCGTGGGCCCGGCTTCCCTCCAACTTCCGGCGGAAACACCGGCCTTGAGGAGCATCCGTGCTCAACCCCGTCGTCATGAAGTCCGACCTGCTGTTCAGCCTGCGGGACACGCTCCGCGCGGAGACCTTCGTCGAGGTGAACACCCCGACGATGCGGAGAGCCGACCTCGGCCCGGGACGCCGCCTGCCGGTGAACCATGACGGCGGGCGGTTCCTGCGGGCGATGATCGGCCCGGCCCTGCGGGTGAACCTGGAGCACCACCGGCGGGTCTTCGAGATCGGTGCGTGTTTCCGGCCCGAGAAGCCGGACGAACTGCACGCGCCCGAGTTCCAGATGCTCGACCTCTACGCCGCCGACGAGGACTTCCACTTCCTCATGGCGCTCGCCGAGAAGCTGATCGGCCCGCACCTCCCGTACACCCCCCAGCAGGTCTCCGTCGCCGACCACATCCACGACCAGTTCGGCATCGACCTGCACCGCGAACCCCTCGGTGACCTGCCCGCGCAGATGGCCGCCCACCTGGACATGAGCGCGGACGTGCCGTTCAAGACGGTGCTCGGACACTACGTGGAGCGCGAACTGGAGGCCCAGAGCACCGGCGCAGCGCTGTTCCTGACCGAGTACCCGGTCGGCGGGGACGAGCCGTGCGCCCGCCTCACGCCCGGCACAGCCGCCGTCCTCAACCGCTTCGAGCTCCTGGTCGACGGCATCGAGGTCGTCCACGGCTACGAGGACGAGCCCGACCGGACCGCGTTCGTCGAACGGGCCCGCGCGGTGGACCTGTACGACGACGAGCAGGCCCTGGCCTGGGAGGCGATCGACGCCGGGCGCGTGCCGGCCAGCAGCGTCGGACTCGGCATCGGCATCGAGCGGCTGTGCATGGCGGCCTTCGGCGTCAGGGACATCACCGTCTTCCAGCAGTCGCCCCAGTTCTGATCGTCGAGATCACCGTCCGGAAAGGAGCCGCGATGTCCCTGTCGCTGCGCCCGCTCGACGAGAGCGGCTTCGGCGCCGTCGTCGACTGCAACCTCGCGACTGGCGTCGAACACCTCGCGCCCCAGCTGGCGGCGGCCCTTCATCAGCACCGGCTGCTGATCGTGCCCCGCCAGCACCTGACCCACGCCGATCTCCTGTCCGTCGCCTCCTGCTTCGGGACGGTGGACACCAGCGTCGACCGCCGATACGCCGTCGGCGGCTTCCCGGGCCTGACCGTCATCAGCAACATCGTCGAGGACGGCAAGCACATCGGCATCTACGACGGGGACAACGAGGAGGAGTGGCACGCCGACAACAGCTTCAAGCCCGAGCTCACCTCGGCGACGATCCTGTACTCGGTCATCACCCCTACGCAGGGCGGCGAGACCCGCTTCGCCGACGCGACCCGCGCCTACGCCGACCTTCACCCGGCGGTGCGGCAGCGGATCGAGGGGATGCGCGCGGTGCACTCCATCGAGCAGCTCGGTGTCCTGCAGAGCCAGGCCAGCGGCGGCCAGTCGTCGATCGCGGCCGGGAGTCTGACCGACCACCCGGAGGTCGAGCACCCGCTCGTCCTGACCCACCCGGTCACCGGCGCCCGCTCGCTGCTGCTCGGCTCCATGGTGATCAGCGGCATCACCACACTCGCCGAGAAGGAGAGCCGCGCTCTGCTCAACGAGCTGCTGGAGCACACGACCAGCGCGCCGTACGTCTACAGCCACCGCTGGAAGCAGGGCGACCTGGTCGTGTGGGACAACCTCGCCACCCTCCACACCGCCTCCCCCTGCGACAGCTCCCGCCACCGCCGGCTGCTGTATCGCGCCGCCGTCCGATAGCCGATGACCTCGTGTTCACTCCGCCGGTTGACCCGCGGCGAGAACACGAGGGCTGCCCCCACAGCCAGCCCTAGGGTTTGCCCATGACCGCGAAGGTTCCCCTCAAAGAGACCGCCCTCAACGCCGACCGAATCGCCCGCATCGGCCGTGAAGTCCAAGCGGTCTGCCCCGACTTCGATGCCGACAACTTCACCCAGTCGGTGACGGCCGACCTCCCCCGGCTGGAGCTGGGCGCCCGGATCGCCCGCACCAGCGAAGGCCTGCGCACCTACCTTCCGGTCACCGGCCCTGACGCCCTCGACGTGCTGCTGCGCTCACTGCCGCCGACCCCCGAAGCGGCCGGCGTGACCAACGACTTCGGCCTGCACACCTACTCGCCCCACTCCGACTTCGTAACTCGCTACCTTCGCACCGGCGAGCACCTGGACCAGGCCCTGACCGCTCTCGCGCGCCTCACCCGGTACTTCTCGGCCGAAGTCGCCGTGCGGGACTTCCTCAACGACTTCCCCGACGAGACGATGAAGGCCGTCGACACCTGGGCCCGAGACGAGGACCACCGGACCCGCCGGCTCGCAAGCGAAGCCACCCGTCCTCTGCTGCCCTGTGCCCCACGCATCTCCCTGCCGGCTGACGTGGCGCTGCCCGTGCTCGAACAGCTCTACGGCGACTCCAGCACCTACGTCCGCACGTCGGTCGCCAACCACCTCCACGACCTGTCCGTTACGCAGCCGGACCTAGTACTCACCACCCTTCAGCGCTGGAAAGACTCCGGTCTCACTGCCGACAAGCACTTCACGTTCATCGCGCGGCAGGCCCTGCGGACCAGGCTGAAGCAGGGCTGGCCGGCGGCCTACACCTTCCTCGGCTACGCCCACGACGCACCGGTCGAGCTGACGCCCCTCACTCTGCTGCGCACCGAGCTCGCCGACGGCGACACGCTGAGCTTCTCCGCCGCACTCACCACCACGGCCGCCGTTCCGGTGCACGCGATGTTTGTGATCTCGTCGACGACACCGACCGGCAAGCCGCGCGAGAAGGTCTACTTCCTGCTGCGCGGCACCGCCAAGCCCGACCGCAAGCTACTGCTCGCCAAGGACCACGTGCTGCGCTCGACGGCCACCGTGAAGTTGACGCCCGGCGCGTACTCAATCGCCCTCCAGGTCAACGGCCGCCGCTTCCCCTCCGTCGCCTTTACCGTCCTCTCCCCCTGACCGACCCACGCCCCGACCGCCCAGACCTACCCCGTGTTCAGGCAGCGCGCTCCACGCCGCTGCAGCCCCAGCCATGCCCTCACAACGACCGCAAAACAGAGATGAGGACGTACGGACAGGCAGGCTGACTGGCTGTCCTGCTCAGCCTTTCCCCGCCCGTGTGATCGCCCGGGGGCTCAGATTTCCCAGGCATCCACGTGATCCAACTACGTGAATCGAAAGGTGAGATACGAACCGCATGACTGACACATCGCGCCCCTTACCGACGGACCGGCAGCTGCGTGTGGGCAGCTACAACCTCCTCAACGGCGGCCAGGAGCGCTGGGAGGAGCAAGTTCGCCTTCTGGGTGGCCTGAACCTGGACGTGCTGAACGTTCAGGAGGCCAAACACTGGGACCAGAAGGATTCCGAGCGCGTGTACGAGACCGCAGAGCGGTTGGGGATGCAGCCGCTGCTCGCCCGGTCGCGCAGTCACGGGTGCCACCTCGTCACGTTCTACCGGTGGCCGCGGGTGCGGTGCCTGGGGTTCTCCCCCGACGCTGCGTGCGGCAACTTTCACCACACCGTCATGCGGGCCCGGTTGCGCATCACCGGCGTCCGGGAGCCGGTCATGCTCGTCCACACCCATCTCGACCCGTTCAGCCCACAGGACCGGCTGGCGGAAGTCCAGTGGCTGACCGAATACGCGAGCGGGCGCACCCTGCTGGCCGGAGATCTCAACACCCCCGGTGCCGACGACGAAGAGCCGGAGGACTGGGGCCTGATCCCGGCGCGCCAGCACTCCGGGCACCGCATGATGCTGCCCGACGGCTCTTACGGCGGCGCGGACCGCCGGGCGATCCGCGCGCTTGTGCACGCCGGCTTCGTCGACCCGCCCGTTCAGCTCGAGCAGCCCATCCCCCGCACTGCGGGGCACATGAACCCGGAACAGAAGTGGGACCACCGAGCCGACCATGTCCTGCTCTCCCCCGCGCTCGCCCCGGCTCTGCACTCCTACGAGGTGCTCGACGACGACGTCATACAGCGGCTGAGCGATCATCTCCCGGTCATCGTCACCCTAGACCTCACCCGCATGTGACCCCGCCGGGATGGCCTGGCCGAACAACCGCTGCCCTGCCGAGCCGCCCGCGGCGCGGGCCTGGACACCAGCCTCGGCGTTTCGGCCATCTCCACTCAGCGGCTCCACCCGTAGACCCCAAGGGTCGGTGCATCCCGCATGCTCCGCCGTGCGCTCGATTCCGGGGTTCTCAGCTCGACTGAAACACATGTGTTCGAAATTCAAGCCGGGTCGTTGAGCTTCACGACTCAGCCGCAGCGACCGTCAAGGGGGGCCACGTTGACCTCGGCCAACACACAGGACCAGCCGGATTCCGACACATCGAAGGCGGGTGCTTCGGACGAGACGAGCAGAGGGCAGGACGAGGAGTTCCTGTACCGGGACCAGTCCAGGCATCAGGCTGGTGCGCAGCTGACTACCGGCACCATGGCGCGACGGCTGCCCGCGCTGGTTCTGCGCTCGTTGAAGATGGCCTGGCAGGTGGACCGGGGCGCGACGGCCGGGCTGCTGGCGTGCCAGATCGGCACCGGCGTGCTCGCCGCGCTGGGGCTGCTCGCCGTCACGGGGACGATCACCGCCCTGATCTCGTCGGGTGACATCACCGAACGCCTGTGGGAAGCGGCGCCACAGCTTGCGGTCGTCGCCGCGGCGACCGGGTTGCGGGCCCTGCTGGGGATCACGGTGACGTGGCTGACCGGGCGGCTGCGGCCGGTGCTCGCCCGGGCGGCGGAGCTGACGATGATCGAGGCCGCGCTTGGCGCGGAGCTGGCGGCGAACAACAAGCCCGGCTACAACGACTTCTACGACATCGCCGACCGCGGTGCCCAGGTCACTCCGGACCTGGTGGACGAGGCGCAGGACGTGCTGGCCGCCACGGCTACGCTTGCCGCCGGCGCGACCGTTCTCGCCGTGCTGCACCCCGCTCTTCTTCCTCTGCTTCTCCTGGCGTGTCTGCCACAGGCCGCCGCGTACGTGCGTGCCGCCCGGGTGGTGTACCTGGCGGGTCTGGAGACCTCCGGGCGTCGCAGGATGCTGCACTAGCTGCGCTGGCACATGGCCTACATGGAGTCCAGCGAGGAGATGCGGGCCTGCCTGGCCGGACCCTTCCTCACCGCTCGGTATCGGCGCCTCGCGGCCTCGGTCAACACCGCCGAGCGCAAGGCCGCGGATACCGGCGCGTGGATGGGGCTGGCCGGCGCGGTTGCCGGCGGAGTAGCGGCGGCCGCAGTGTGGGCCGCGCTGCTGTGGCTCTTGGCCTCCGGCCGCATGGGCCTTGCGGCCGGAGGCGGTGCGGTGTTCGCCCTGCAGACGGCGACCAGCTCCGTGCGCGGCATCATCAACGGCGGGGCCCGATTGGTGCGCACCGGCTGGTACGTGCAGGACTGGCAGAACTTCCTCGACAACGCCCACGGGCAGGCTATGACAGCCTCCCGGGGCACGACGATGCTGTCCGCCCCGCCGGAGCGATTCGAGGTCCGCGACGTCACCTACCGGTACGACGGCGCCCCGAAGGACAGTCTCAGCGGGGTCTCCCTCCAGGTACGGCGCGGGGAGATCGTTGCGCTGGTCGGAGAGAACGGGTCGGGCAAGTCCACCCTGTCGCGGTTGATCTGCGGTCTGCTGCTGCCCACGGCTGGCGAGGTGGCCTGGGACCACACGACTACGGCCGATACGGATCCCTGGGAGGCGTGGAAGCATGTCGCCCTGGTCCCGCAGAAGTACACCTACCTGCCCCTGAGTCTGCGGGACAACATCACGTTCGGGCAGGGGGATACAGCCGACGCCGCTGTGCTCGCCGCGTGCGAGGCGTCCGGGGCGACGGACATGCTGCCCAGCCTCCGGTCCGGTCTGGACACCCTGCTGACGTCGGAGTGGTTCGGCGGCCAGCAACTGTCCGGGGGCCAGTGGCAGAGGGTGGTGCTCACCAGGGCGTTCCACCGGCAGGCCGCTCTGTTGGTGATGGACGAGCCCACCGCGGCTCTCGATGCGCGGGCCGAACATCGCATCTTCACCGGGCTGCGTGACCTGGCCAAGGACCGGGCGATCCTGCTGATCACTCACCGGCTCGCCAACGTCGCCGTCGCGGACAAGATCATCGTTCTCGACCAGGGGCGCATCGTCCAGGAAGGCTCGTACGAGGAGCTCACCCGCGAGCCGGGGCTGTTCCGCTCCCTGTGGGAACTCCAGCAGCGCACCACCGGTGAGGCAGCATGACTTCCGACTGTTCTCAGCCCCATCCCGTGCCCTTGCCGGCCGGCGGCGCCTGGCCGGCGGACTTCACCACGCACCGGGCCGGTACTGGCTGTCCGATGTGCAAGAACGACTTCGCCGCCGAGGACATCGGCTGGGGCCTGCTCGTGCGGCGCGGAGAGGTCAGCAACGCCTACCTGTGGCGCAGTGGCCAAGTTCGCGGGTACAGCGTCGTGATCTACACCGGAGGTCATGTCGCTGAGCCCACCGAGCTGGACGAGCGGGACGCGGCCGCGTTCTGGGGCGACGTCCTCGCCCTGGGCCGCGCTCTGGAGGCGCTCTACCAGCCGCTGAAAATGAACTACCTGCTTTTGGGGAACCAGATCCCGCACGCCCACTGGCACTGCGTTCCGCGACGCGAAGCCGGTATCGACCCCGCCCCGGGCGGACCGCTGCCCTTCGACATGCTCGATCTCGGGCGCCAGAACGAGGAGCAGCTGCAGGCGGATACTCGAGCGCTACGCCAGCTGCTGAACGACCCCGGCAGCCGGTCGGGGGTGCGGCAATGAGCGCCCAGTCGGATGTGATGGTCGTGGCGGGGATCCTGCCGCTGTTCTACCGGATCGTCCCCACCGCGGTCGGTGAAGGCCCGGCGGGGACCGCGACCCGCAACTACGTGGCCCGGGACAGCGACGGCAGCCGGTGGTTCGTGAAGGCCTACCCATCGGGCACTGACCTGGACGCGGAGCGACAGGCGCTGGAGCTCGGCCAGTTCGCGCGCCTCGGCGGAGTGCCGGTGCCGGCTGTGCGGCGGACCCTGGACGGCGGTCTCGTCGCGGTCGCCGGCGGGATGGCGGTGTCGGTCGCGGCGTACGTCGAGAACGCGGAGACAGCGGAGGGCGGCCTGTCCGGCGACCGGTGGGCCGCGGTGGGCGAGACGGTCGGCCGCCTGCACCGAACCCTGGCCCGCCACCCTTCCGGACCGCCTCGTCGCGCAGCCGCCCGGGAGGTCTGCGATGTGAAACGGGCCCGGCAGCGCCTCGAACGACTGCTCGCCCGCTTCACCAAGGAGCCGCCCACCTCGGAGTTTGCCGCCTGGGCGCAGGAGACCGCCGCGCAGCGGCTCGACGCGCTGCCCACCGTGGCCGCCATGTTCAAAGCGCTGTCGGCGTCCTTGACGGTGCAGACCGTCCACGGCGACCTCGCCTCGCCCAACCTGCTCCTGCGAGGTCAGCGCGTGGCGGCATTGATCGACTTCCGGCCGCCGATCCACCGCAGTCCCGTGTGGGAGCTCGGGCGGATCGTCCTCGACCCGCGCACGGTCCTGGCACAACCAGACTGGCCTACCGGCCTGGCGAGCGCGATCACCGCCTACCGGGCAGCCAACCCGGCACTGCCGGCGGAAGAGCTTCTTGTCGTGCCCCGGGTCGCGGCCGGCTACCTGGCCTGCTCGGTGTATCCCCTGTCCGAGCCCGTCGACGACCCCGGGGCCGTCACCCCTGAACTCGAGGCGTACGGCCGGAACCGGCAAGCGGCCATGGTCGAGCTGTGCGAGCGCCTGCCGGAAGCCGAGGAGGTGCTCCATGACCTCCTGCGCTGACCCCTCCTCGACCGGCGCCGCCGCCCGGCCGTCGCTGTGGCGGCACCGCAACTTCCGCCGCTACCTGACTGGGCAGGCAGCCAGCGTGACCGGCAGTTCGGTCAGCGCCATGGTGATCCCCGTGCTGGCGGTGCTCGAACTGGACGCGACCACCGCCGAGGTCGCCTGGCTGACGTTCCTGGGCCAACTGCCGCCCGCACTGCTGGCCTTGCACGCCGGGGCCCTCGCCGACCGCCACTCCAAGCGGAAACAGATGATCACCGGTGACCTGGTCAGCGCCGCCGCGCTGAGCAGCGTGCCGGTGGCGGCCGCGCTGGACCGGCTTTCCCTGACCCAGCTGATGGTGGTCGCGGCCGTGCAGGGTGCGGCGGGCGTGCTGCATGATGCCACCGCGATCAGTCTTCTGCCCAGCCTGGTCGACCGGTCCCTGCTCCAGCGGAGCAACAGCCGCATCGGCGGGCTCTTCGCCGTCGCCGCCACTGCGGGCAGCAACCTCGGCGCCGCCCTGACCGCGCTCCTCGGCCCGGCCCGGGCGCTTCTCGGGGATGTTCTGTCCTACCTCGTCAGCGCCTGGTGCACCGCCCGCATCCAGGCCCCCGAAAGCCCTCGGCCGGCAGCGGAAGGCCGCCGGCTGCACACCGAGATCGGTGAGGGCCTGCGCTACGTGAACGGCGACCACCGGCTGCGCACACTGACCCTCGTCAACGCCTCGACGTCGTTCGCTCTGGCGCTCCTCAATACCTTGTGGGGGCTGTACCTGCTCCGGTCCCTCGCGATGAGCGCGACCGCCTTCGGCGTGGTCCTGGGACTCGGAGCGCTGGGCGCGGCGGCCGGGGCTCTGACGGCCCCGTCACTCGCGGCGCGGTACGGGCCCGGTCCTATGATGCTCGCCGCGCTCGCGATCACCCCGCTCACCCAGATCCCTCTACTCCTCGCCTCCCCGGGCCTGGTCTGGCAGTTCGCCATCGGTGCAGCCCTGTTCCTTCAGCTGGCCTGCGCCGGGGCGGCGGGGACGACCCAGCGCACCATTCGCCAGGTCGTCACCGCCGACGGCATGCAGGCCCGCATGCAGGCCGTGAGTACCTGGCTCACCTCCGGTGCACGGCCGGTGGCCGCGCTCCTCGCCGGCGGGCTCGGCACCTGGATCGGCGTGCGCCCCACCCTGATCGCCGGTACCTGCCTCCTCGTCGTCCCCCTGGCGGTTCTCTACCGCTCCCCGCTGCGCAGTCTGAAGGACATGCCCAGCTCACCCGCCGTGGCTTCTCCTTCAGCCGAAGCCGTCACACCTCCGACGCAGTCGGGGCCGATCGTCCCGAATCCCGCAGTCGCCGTGGATGTGCGGCACGACCGCTCTTCGGAAGGCGGCCCGTGAACACGAACCCGGACACGGCCCCTGGCCCGGAGCCGTCATCGGCGGCCCCGCCATCGGGCGCGCCCCTCCTGCTCAGCACCAACTCCCTGCCCTTCAACGTCCGAGGTGATCACGTGCCGCCCTCCCGCTCTCATATCCGCGCGACCGTCGAGGCCTATCTCAGCCGGCATGCCGAGGAACGGGACGCTCTGGAGGGGTTGCTGACAGTCCTGGACGGCACCGGGGAGCCATCGAGCCGGGCCGCGCTGCCCGGTCACGTCACCTGCAGTGCGGTGGTCATCGACCGCGACCGTCGGGTGCTCCACATCGGACATCGGGTGACGGGGCTGCTTCTCGCTCCAGGCGGCCACGTTGAGGCGGGAGACCGTACGCTCCTGGCCGCGGCCGTGCGCGAGGTGTGCGAAGAGGCCGGGCTGCGTCCCGGCGACCTGTGCCTGACTCCGCAGTTCCTCGACGAGCCGATCGACGTGGATGTGCATGACATCGACGCCAACGCGGCCAAGGGCGAGGCCGCTCACCAGCACTTCGATGTCCGTTTCGCGTTCTACCTCACTGCCGAGCAACCGCCCGCGCTCGCTCTGCAGGACGAGGAAGTCGCCGGGGCCCAGTGGCTCCCGTACGCCGACGTGCGCTCGCCCACACTGCGGGCCAAGCTCCTCGCTGCCGAGCCGCACGGCCTGGATGGGCGCCCGGAGCCCGTCAGCGCCAACGCCCTGATCCACGACGGAGCTGGCCGGTACCTCCTTCATCTACGAGATGACCGCGAAGGCATGTGGGAGCCCTGGGTCCTGGCCCTCGTGGGAGGCAAACGGTCGCGGGACGATGCCAGCCTCGAGGCGACACTGCGGCGCGAGCTGGCAGAGGAGACGCCGGGCCTGGAACCCACGGGCCTGATGCCGTTCGCCGTCCAGGAGGCGACGAGCATCGACGGCCTTGCGGTGCCCATCAGCGTCTACGCCGGGCGCTGGAGTGGGGATGCCGCAGCGGTGGAGCTCCGCGAAGGTGTCCTGCTGACGTGGTGCACCGTGGGCATGCTCGACCGGCTGCGCCTGAGCCCCGGGCTCGGGGAGCTGATCCGGCGCCACGCGGCCGAGCACCCCGCGGCCGAGGGACCGCCGGACGACACCGATCCGCTGCCCGGCGAGGCCCCGCGGGGGACCGAGCTGCACATCGTCGGTGTCCACCTCCATCTCCAGGACGACCAGGGTCGGATCCTCCTCGGCCTGCGCCACCCGGACTCCGCCTTCGCGCCGGACACCTGGCACTTCCTGGCCGGCCACTGCGAGCGGGAAGCCGCGATCGACTGCCTGGTCCGGGAAGCGAAGGAGGAAGCAGGCCTCACCATCGCGCCTGAGGACGTCGACCTTGTGCACACGGTGCACCACGTCGACTCGCCCAACGTGCGGCCCAGGATTGCGCTCGTCTTCCAGGCCCGGTCCTGGACCGGCGACCCGGAGGTCCTGGAGCCCGACCGGTGCGTGGAGTGGCGGTGGTGGAAGCCGCAGGACCTGCCGGACGCGGTCGTGCCGTATACCCGCATGGCGATCGACGGGATTCTTCGGGGGCGCCGGTACTCCGAGCAGGGCTGGGGCGAGCGATGAGCACTCTGGACACCTGTCCCGCCGCCGGTGACCAGGCACCGGAGCGGACCGCAGGCCCAGGCCCGGTCGGGGGAGCCACGCCGGCGGGTGCGGAAGCGGATCCGGCAGCGGCGCGGGCGGCGATGGTCGCCCGGCTTGAGGAGGAAGGGTCTCTGGGGCCGGGCCCGGTTCGCGACGCCCTCCTCGCGCTGCCCCGCGAGGTGCTGATGCCGCAGGCGTACGTACGGCGCAGCGGGCCGGGCGAGGAGTCGCCGCGGTGGGATCTGCTGGACTGGTCGGCGCCGCAGGACCGCCCCGAGCTGCTCGGGCTGTTGTACGGCGGGGCCAGTGTGCTCGTCCAGCATGACGGGGAGCCGCTGCTGGGCCGGGCGCGTGGGACGCGGTCGGGGGCGTCGATCACGTCGATGTCGACGGTGATGGGCCTGACCGCCTCGCTGCTGGAGGAGCTGGATCTGCGTCCGGGGCTGCGGGTGCTGGACGTCGGGACGGGCGCGGGGGTGACCGCCGCGGTGGCCTGCCAGGTCTGCGGTGACCAGGGGGTGGTCACTCTCGACCGGGACCGGCACCTCACCGACGCGGCTGCCGCCCGGCTGGCCGACCTCGGCTTCCGGCCGCAGGTGGTGTGCGGTTCGGGCGAACAGGGCGTGCCGGGCCGGGAGTTCGACCGGATCTTCGTGTCGTACACGGTGGAGCGGGTGCCGATGGCCCTGGTCGAGCAGCTCGCGCCTGAGGGCAAACTGCTGGCGCACGTGACCAGCGCGTCCCCGTCTTGGCCCGGCCTCGCTGTCGTCGGGCGCACCGCCGACGGGCGGCTCACGGCGGAGCTGCGGGCCGTGGAGTTCGCGCACCGGGCCGGGTACGGCATGGCGCGGATCTGGCTCAGCGAGGAGTTCCGGCAGCGCATGGCCACCGAGCCGGGCACGTGGACCCAGCGGAGCATGCTGGCGCCGCCCGCGGATAGCGACCGCGGTTTCTGGCTGGCGGCCGACCATCTCCTCGGCGGTGGTCTGGTGCGGGACTTCGGGTCTGAGCACCTCGCGATCGGCGCACCCGGCTGCGGATCCTGGATGCGCGCGGAGCCGGTGGGCCACCGGCGCTGGAGCGTCACCGTCCAAGGGCCGCGGGACATCTGGAAAGAGATCCAGGACCTCACCGACAGGTGGCGAGCCGCACGCTTCCCCGACCGCTACCGGCTCTACTTCGACGCGGACGGCAAGCAGCGCGCCGCGTCCGAGTGCGGACGCCTGTCCTGGCAACTACCCGCCCGCCGCCCGCTCGATGAGGGAGCCACCTCGTGACCTACCCCGACGGGCCCCTTCCGGGCCTTTCACCGGAGCAGGAGACCATGTTCGAGGGCGCGGCGTTGACCTACGCCCGCCACCGCCCCGGCCTGCCGGACGCGGCGGTGCGCCTGCTCGCCGACACGCTGCGGGGCCGGCCGTTCCCGGTGCTGCTCGACCTGGGCACCGGAACCGGACAGGTGCCCCTCGCGCTCCTGTCCGCCGGCGCTGAACTGACGCACATCGAAGCCGTGGACGTCAGCCCGCAGATGCTGCATCAGGCCAGGCAAGTCCTCACCCCCGTGCTCGGCCACTGCACCCTCAGCCTGGTCCACGCGGCGGCCGACGCCTACGAGCCGCTCGCGACGCTGCCCGGCGAACGGGGCTCCGGCCCGGACCTGATCACCTGCTGCCGGTCCTACCACTGGATGAACGGTCCGGCGGTCCTGGAGATGGCCGACCGGGTCGCCACAGCGGGTGCCGCAGTGGCGATCATGGGCGACGGGAGCCTGTGGACCCACGACGCCGACTGGACCCGTGCGCTGCGCGAGTTGATCCAGCTCTACCTGGGCCCCGAGCGCCGGGCGGGCGCCCGCAGTTCCTACGCCGAGCCCCGCCGCTCGTACGAGGAGGACCTCGCCGCCTCGGCGTTCAACGACGTCACCGAACATCTCTTCCCGGTGACCCGCACGTGGGCGCCGCAGGAGGTACTCGGCTACCTGCGCACCACGTCCTTCGCCGGGGCTGATCTCTTCGCAGAGCGGCACCAGGCGTTCGAGGACGAGGCCCTCGCACTTCTCCACGCGCACGCGGTGGACGGGCCTCTGGTCGAGGAAGCGACGTTCAGGGTTCTGCTCGCCCGGCGCCCTGGTGGTACGCGGTGAGCGGCGGGCAGCGGCACACCGAGCCGGTGGACGTCCACCTGATCCTGCGCCGGGAGACAGCCGACGGGCCGCAGGTCCTGCTGTCGCGGCGGGCCGGGCAGGTGTACGCCGCAGGACTGTGGCACCTGCCGTCGGGGCATCTGGACGGTCCGCACGAGGACGTGGTCACCGCCCTGATCCGCGAGGCGTGGGAGGAGACCGGTGTCGTCATCGACCCGGCCGACGTGCGGTCCGCCGTGACCGTGCACCACCGCAGCCCCGGAGGCGCCAGTCGTACCGGGCACTTCTTCGAGGTCCGGCGGTGGAAGGGCGAGCCCGGGATCGCGGAGCCGGACGTCTGCGACGCGATGGACTGGGCACCCCTTACCGCCCTGCCCGTCCAGCTGGTGGCGTACTGCCGTGCCGGCCTGGACGCCTACAGTGCCGGCGTGCGCCTCGCGGTGCACTTCCAACTGCCCGGCGACAGCATCGCCTTCGACCCCGGCGCCGACCGGCTGCGCCTCGTGCCGGACGTGACCGGCCAGGCGTCTGGTGCCCGTCCCGACGCCGCGGTCGTGGAGTTCGCGGAGCGGGCGGTCGGCCGGATCGCGCAGTGGACGGATACGTCATGGGCGCGCAAGGAGAGCGGCGTGTGGCGGGTCCACGGCGTCCAGGGCGGCACCTGGTACGTGAAGGTGCACCAGAACCAGCGTTTCCACGGCCGGGAGGTGCGAGGGCTACGGACGTGGGCGCCGGAGCTGGGGGCGGCCGCGCCCCGGCTGGTCGCCGCCGACGAGACACTGCGGGCGGTGGTCCTCACTGCGGTGCCGGGCCGCCCGCTGCACGGCACCTATTTGGCACCGGGGCGGGAGAGGGCGGTCTTCCAACGGATCGGCGCGCTGGCCCGCCGCATCCACCAGTCCTCTCCCCCACGGCCCGCTCCCGCCGGCAGCGGCCCCGCCGTGGCCAAGGCCGACCGACACCTGGCCGGGGCGCGGGCGCATCTGCTCCCGGGTGAGGAGGAGTTCGTCCGCGAGCTCGTCCGCCAGGCCGAGGACCTGCAACCGCTGGAGTGGGTGGAGACCCACGGAGATTTCCAGCTCCGCAACATCCTCTACACCCCCGACGCCGCGGACGAGACGGACGACCTTGATGTCTTCGTGGCGGTGATCGACCTCGAGCGGAGTGAGCCGGGGCCGGCTGTACGGGATCTGGTCCGCCTGTCCGACGCCTGGGCCGGCCGCCCCGACCTGTTCGAGGCGTTTCTGGCCGGGTACGGCAGGTCCCTGACCGCCGCCGAGGAGGCCCGCCTCGTCATCGACGCAGCGCTCGATTCCGTGAGCGGGATCGCATACGGCGCTGCCCACGGTGACCCCGAGCTGGTCGAACGCGGCCGGCGGACGCTGGCCCGGCTGCGCGCCGAGCACCGTGCAGCCCTCTCACCGACAGGAGATGCGACGTGAACGCCGACACGGCACCCACTGCCGCGGCCGAGCCGCGCGACGCCGCCGGGCGGCCGCCGGTCCGCGCGGCAACCGCCGCTGACGCCGAGGCCATCACCAGGATGCGCTCCGAATACGTCCTGTCCTCACCGCTGACCGAGGACTGGGTCCGGCAGTGCACGGACGAGTTGGCGCCACGGCTCGCGCCGGAGGGAGACGTCCGGGCCTTCGTCGTCGACGCCCCGGACGGCACGATGGCCGCCTGCGCCCTCGGCCTGATCCACCCCGTGCTCCCGGCCCCGGCCTACCCCCGAGGCCGGGGCGCCCGCGTGCAGATGGTCGCCACGCACCCGAACTACCGGCGCCGCGGCTACGCCCGGGCCGTCGTCTCCACACTCCTCGACCACCTCGTCGACGTCGAGGACGTCACGCTGTTCGAGCTGCACACCAGCCCGGAGGCCGCGCCCCTGTACCGGGAGCTCGGCTTCAGCGGCAACCCGGCGCTGATGCGGATGACCCGCCACCGTCAACGTGCCGGTGCCGTGCCCGGCGCGCAGCCGGACTCGACGTGGGTGCCGCCGCAGCAGTACGCCGACGCCCTGCCCCGGGCGGCCGCGTACGTGTGCCTCTACGTCACCGACGAGGACGACCGGCCGCTCCAGTTGCACTCCGTCTACTCCCCCGGCCACCCCTGGCACATGATCGGCGGCGCGATGGATCTGGGCGAGCGGCCCTGGGACGCGGTGGTGCGCGAGTGCCGGGAAGAGACCGGAATGACCGCCGTAGGTCCGCCCCGGCTGCTGGCCACCGTGTACGGGCAGCCCCGGGCGCAGCGTCCGTACAGCACGCTGCAGCTGATCTTCGACGGCGGGCGCCTCACCGATGCACAGATCCGGGGCCTCACCCTCAACCCGCGCGAGCACGACGAGGCCCGCGTCCTGCCCCTGGCCGACTGGGAGGCCTTGATGCCTGCCCGGGATTTCGCGCGGCTGCGCGCCGTGGAGGAGGCCCGCCGCACCGGCGTGGCCGCATACGTCGACACCTGGGGGAACGCATGACCATCAGCAGCATCGTCTTGATGTCCGACCGGAGAGTCGCCGCGATCCCTGTCCAGGAGAGCGGCGAGGTCCTCCTCGACGCCCGCGTGCACGGCCTGATGGTCGACGACCGTAAACAGGACGCTGCGGGCGCCTGGGCCCACGTCCGCCAGGGCGTGCTCACGCGGCTCCAGCAGGCGCAGGCGCTGCTCCCCGTCGGCGTGCAGTTGCTGTTCATCGAGGGCTACCGGCCCCCGTCCCTGCAGCGCCGGTACTTCGAGGAGTACTCCGACGAGCTCGCCCGCGCCCACCCGGACTGGCAGGCCGCCGAGCTCCGGGAGGCCGCCAGCCGCTTCGTGTCACCGCCGGAGATCGCGCCGCACTCCGCCGGCGCGGCCGTCGACGTGACGCTGATCGACCACCAGGGCCGCGAGCTGGACATGGGCACGCGCGTCAACGCCTCCCCCGAGGAGTCCGAAGGCGCCTGCTACACCGACGCCCCCAACCTGAGCGCCCGGGCCCGCACGAACCGGGCCACCCTGGGCGGCGCGCTGTCCACCGCAGGCTTGATCAACTACGGGACCGAGTGGCACTGGTCGTTCGGCGACCGGTACTGGGCGCTGCAGACCCAGCAGCCAGCCGCCCTCTACGGCCCCATCGAACTGCCCTGACACCGCACCACCACCCCCGCCTTTCACGAACGAGGAGCGACCTGTGGGATACACCCGGACTGACTGGTCCGAGCACTACAACGGCGGGCGAGGCTTCCGGCGGCTCGGGGACGAGGAGAAGAGCCTGCTCGTAGAGCATGCCCCGGCACCCGAAGGGGGGCGCGCGCTCGACATCGGCTGTGGGACCGGCGAGATGTCCGTCTACCTCGCCTCGATCGGCTACACCGTCGACGGCGCGGACTTCGCCGAGGGCGCGCTCGAGCGGGCTCGCGCAGAGCACGCCGGGGTGGAGGGGGTGCGCTGGCTGAGCCTGGATGTCGAGCGCGACGACCTGGCCGCTCTCGACGAGGACGGCTACGACCTGATCGTGCTGCGGCTGTGCATCGCGTTCATCCGCGATCGCGCCCGTGTCCTTCGCCGTCTGGCCGCCCGGCTGCACGAGGGTGGGGTGCTGGTCATCATCACGCCGATCGTGGAGAACACGCCGGAGGAGCGGCGCCACATCGCCTTGGACGAGAACGAACTCGCCGCGCTCACCGACGGGTTCGAGGACGTTGAGCAGTTTGACGCGGAGGGCCTGGCGGTGCTGGTCCTGCGCGGACCGGCCGGATCGTTCAGCGCGGAGGAGAAGCTGCGGCCCGAGCCGCAGGCCGTCTTCGGTGCCGCAGTGGTGGTCACCGACACGTTCGGCCGGGTTCTGCTGGGGCGCTCAACCCGGGGCATGTGGGAGCTACCGGGCGGCCGCATCGAGACAGACGAGGCCGCACCAGCGGCCGCCGTGCGGGAGCTGAACGAGGAGACCGGGCTGACGGCGCGCGTGGAGGACGCTCACGTCATCACCGTGCTGCACGACGACCGCCTGGATGTACGCCGCGTCACCGCCGTGGTCCGCATCTCCCGCTGGGACGGTGAACTCGCTCTGCCCGAGCCACACCGCTTCGTACGCTGGGAGTTCCACGACCTGAACACCTTGGTGACCCTCGGAAAGATCTTCGCGCCCAGTACCCTGGCTCTGACCGCGGTGTGGCCCGGGGTGCTGCCGGGGCTCCCGCCGGTCCATTCCTACGCGTGCTCCGCCGCCGTCCCTCCGGTGCCCGGGGAGCCAGCCGAGGCGGTCCGGCTGCGCGAGCGGATGGCGGACATCGTGATCAGCAAGGGCTGGGCGCCCTCGCCGCAGGTCCAGGCCGCGTTGCGTGAGGTGCCCCGGCACCGGTTCGTCCCGGAGACCCGGCTGGAGACGGCCTACCACGACGACCTCGCCGTGGTGACGGTCCGGGAGTCGCCCCAGACTGCGCTCAGCTCCGTCTCCGCGGCCTGGCTGCAGGCTGACATGATCGAGCAACTCCGGCTGGAGCCTGGGATGACCGTGCTGGAGGTCGGCTCTGGCGGATACAACGCGGAACTCCTGGCCCACGTCCTCGGGGAACGCGGGCGCGTGGTGACCGTGGAGGTCGACCCGTACGTGGTGCACCGGACGCAGCGGCTGTGCGCGGAGGCGGGCAGCGGTCGGGTCACCGCCGTCCTCGGCGACGGCCGGCTTGGCGCGCCGAGCCACGTCCCGGCCAACGGGTTCGACGGGATCGTGATCACGCACAACGCGTCCGACATCGCACCAGCATGGCGAGAGCAGCTTGCCGAGGGGGCCCGGTTGGTCGTGCCGCTGGAGATGGGCGGCTACACCCGCTCCCTCACCCTGGTCCGGCGCGGCGACGTGCTGCACTGCGAGCACTGGACGTACTGCGGTTTCGTGCGGGACCGCGGTGCGGCCGCCCGTACCGCCCCCGCCGTGCGGCTGGCCGACGGCAAGGTCACGGTGCGGTGGGAGGACGGGACGCCCGCCGACACCGCCGGTCTCGACGAGGCTCTGCGCGGGCCCCGGCACGAGCGCTCCACGGGCCTGGTCGTCCGGGGGATCTTCAACTTCGAGACGTTGCAGGTCTATGCCGCGACGACCCTGCCGGGGTTCTGCCGTCTGTCCGCGCCGAAGGGGTCCACGTTCGTGGAGCAGCAGGACGCGGCCGCGATCCTGGCGGACGGCTCGCTCGCCTACTTGACCTACCGGAAGGTCAGGGATGCCCCGGAGCCGGCCGACCGCATGACGGAGTTCTTCATCCACGCCTACGGCCCAGCAGCGGAAGAGGTGGCAGAGCGCTTCGCCGAGTGCGTGCGCGTCTGGGACCGCGAGGTGCGCGAGAGCGGCTATCCGCCGATGACCGTCCACCCGGCCGCAACGCCCGACGACCAGCTGCCGCCCGGCGACGTGCTCGACAAGCCCAGCGCACGGCTTGTCCTCCAGTGGCGGGGCCGGACCCCCGCCGGCGCACTGAGCCTCTCGACCGCAGGGGGACAGCGTGCCTGACTACGACGAGTTGATCCCCGAGAAGGCGGCGTCCTCCACGATGCCGTCCCTGCTCGGCGTGTTCGCCCATCCCGACGACGAGAGCCTCCTCGCCGGCGGTGTCCTCGCCCAGCACGCCGCCGCGCACGCGCGCACCGCCGTCGTCACCATGACGTGGGCGCCCGACAGTCCGCGGGCTTCCGAACTCGCCGACGCCTTGCGGGCGCTCGGCGCGGGCGCCCCTCGCATGCTCGGATACGGCGATGCCCGCAACCCGCAGGCGGCTCCCGGCCGTCCCCGGCTCGTCGACGCGCCACTCGACGAGGTGGTCGCCGCCCTGGTCCAGCAGATCCGCTCGTTCCGCCCCGACATCGTGGTCACGCACGACGCCCTGGGCCAGCTGACCGGTCATTCGGACCACCGCCGCACCCACCAGGCCGCTCTCCTCGCCGCTCAGGAGGCGGGGCTCCCGCACCTTCACCCCGAGGCCGGCAAGCCCTGGCAACCGCGCGCCGTGTACTGCGCCACGCACCCCGAGTCCGGTGTCGGCGAACTCGGGCCGCTGCTGGAGTCCGTCGGCAAAGCCGCGCTCGCGGTGCCGGACGCGTACGCCACCACCACCGTCGACGTCTCCCCCTGGCTGGAGCAGAAGTGGCGCGCGATCCTCGCGCACCGCGGTGAGGTCGCACGCGAGCGGCCACTGCCCGGCATCCTCGCCCGCCTTCCCGAAGCCGACCGCACCCAGATCATCCAAACCGAGTACTTCACTCGCCTCACCCCCGGCCCCACAAAGGGCGACTCCGCCGCGCTAACCATCTGACACCGCAGCCCCGTGCCGACCACCCTTCACCGCCCACGAGCAAGCACTCACCGATCGGAGAGAGATGACGACGACTTCTGCACCCGACGAACGCCCCAGTGTGGCCAGGACATTGCGGCTGGCAGTCGCACAGAGCACGGTGCCGGAAGACCCCACTGATCGAGGAGCACTGCGGGCGGCCGGGCAGGAGATCCGGGCCCTGATGGTTGAGGCCGCCGAGGCTGGTGCGCGGTTGGTGCAGTTCCCCGAGGGGGCAGTCACCTATCCGAGCAAGCACGTGATGGCGGCGGGCCCGGCGGGCGAGCTGGTGCCGGCTGATTGGAGCCGTGCCGCGTGGGATGTCCTGCGCGAGGAAGCGGAGTCGATCACCGTCCTGGCGGGAAGGCTTGGCCTGTGGACGGTGTTCGGATCGATCCACCCGCTCACACCGCCGAACCGACCGCACAACAGCCTCTACATCGTCTCCGACCGCGGCCAGCTGGTCGCACGGTACGACAAGCGGTTCCTGTCGCACACCGAGGTGTCCTACTTGTACTCCCCAGGACACCAGCCGCTCGTCGTCGAGGTGGACGGGATTCGGTTCGGCTTCGCGCTGTGCATCGAGGCCAACTTCCCGGAGGTGTTCGCCGAGTACGAGCGCTTGGACGTCGACTGCGTCCTGCTGTCGGTGATGGTCGACGACGCGCCCCGGGCCCGTGTCGCCCAGGCGTACGGGACGCTCTACAACTACTGGCTCGGCTACTCCATCCCGGCCCAGTTCAGCGCTACAGTCCCGTCCGGGATCGTGGCGCCCGGCGGAAGGTGGCTGGCGCGCTGCGCCGCAGACGGACATCCTGCCCTCGCGATCGCGGACATCGACCTCGACTCGCAGGACGAAGACATCGACCTGGCCGTTCGCTGCGCCCGCCCGTGGCGGCGCACTGCGCGAGCCGGACTCTACGAGGGACGGACCCCCGTCGGGGATCCCCGCAGCGATGCACGCACAGCGTTCTGAGACCGCCCTACTGCCAGATTCCCTCGGCATCCCCACGGGCCCCTCACCAGCCCGTCACCGAACTCGCCGGCCCGGCTGGCCCGAGTCAGTAGTCAGGGCGAGGGTCTGGGGGTTGTCGTCGGTGGTGGCGGCAAGCAGGTCGCGTTGCCAGTTAAGGCAGGCGGGGAAGAGCGGGCCCCGCGCCGTCGGATCAGCGGTCAGGGTTTTGGCACCGGAGGAACTCCCGGGCTCCGCGGAGGCGGGTGGCCAGGTATGCCTGGGTGACCCGGTTGTCGAGGTGGACGCGGAGTCCACCAGGGAGGCCGCTGTCGGCGCGAAGGCCGGTCGGCAACAGCGATGCGTCAAGGCCGTCCCGCTGCGCAATGAGGATGCCGAGTTCGTGGCGAGTGACGGCGTCCGGGCCGGCGAGGTGAAAGACGCCAGCCGCATCGGACAAGGTGAGCTCCCACAGTGCGGCGGCCAGATCGCCGACGTGGACTGGGCATCGGACATCGTCCGTGAACAGGGCCCCGTCCCGCGTGCCGGCGGCCAGGGCGTGCACCATGCGTTCGTGCTCGGACTGGCCATCGCCGATGATCAGCGAGGTCCGTGCGACGACGGTGCCGTCCAGGAGCCGCACGGCGGTCTCGGCCGCCGCCTTCGCCGCCCCGTACGGCGTTACCGGGTCGGGTAGACACGTCTCGTCGTACAGGTCGTGGCGGCGGCCGGAGAAAACGGCGTCACTCGAGACGTGGACCAGGCGGATGCCCCGTTGAGCCGCGGCTTGGGCCAGGCGCATCCCGCCTTCGGCCGTGACTCCCCACTCGGATCCGCCACTGCTCGCGTTGACGACCGCCGTTGGGCTGACCGCATCCAGGACCTCCCGCAGGCTCGCAGGGTTGCGCAGGTCAAGGCGGTGCCACGTCACTCCGGCGATCTCGCCGGGGTGTGAGTGGAAGGTGGCGGCCGTCTCCCGGCCCGCTGCACGTCCCTGGCGGGCCAGCTCAGCGCCCAGGAACCCGCTGCCGCCCACAATCAGTACCGTCATGCTTTCCACGCTAGGACAGCAAGGTCCGTCCTGAGGCCGAACCGTCTGTGCCGTCCTGGTGGCGAGGTCATCCACACACCACCTCGGGTGATCCGTCGTCGGGCCAGGTCGGGCGGTACGGGTCATCGATGATCCAGCCCCGCCATGCGGTGTCGCGGAGCTCGCCCGTGCTCTCGTCGACCACCCCCTCGGGCACCAGCCGCAGCCGCGGCCTGGCGGAGCGACGACGCTCGACGGCGTGCTGCGTCCGTGCGGTGAGCCACTGCCGGTAGGAGCGCCGCTGATCGCCGTGCCGTTTACGGCGCCGTGCCCCCAGGCCGGCAGTGCCTCGGGCGAGGGCGACTTGCTCGAGCTGGTCGGCATCGGGACGAAGGCCTTCGTCGGCGGCCAGGTGGTGAGGCAGGTAGACCAGGCCGTCGGCTTCCTCGGCGAGACCGTCCTCGACGAGCTTGTCCACGCGGCGGCGCACCGTGGTGCGATGCAGGCCGGTCGCCGCGGCCAGGTGCGCAACGTCGGCTCCGTCCAGCGGGTCGAGGGCGGCGAGGATCCGGGCACCGGACGTGCCGTGGGCGTAGTGGTGACAGGCGTCGGTACCCATCACGGCGCCCAGCGCGCGGGTGCTCACCTCAAGCCCGTGGTGCACGTCCGGGACACTCCCTGCCCCCCTCTCCCCCGGGGGCTGGACGGTGTCCCGGGCGCGCACACGACTCCTGATCTTCAGGCTCTGTCGGGGGGATTCGCAGGGACCAGGTCGAGCTGTGCTCCCCGGTGCCGGCCGCGACCAGGAGCAGCCACCGGGCCGCACGCAGGCGGGCGTTGCTCGCTTCCACGGTCGAGCGGGCGCAGCCCATCAGCTCGGCCATCTGCCGTACCGAGACCTCGTGCTCGAGTCCGCCGGCCTGTTCGGCCAGCTGCAGTCGCGCGGTGAGGTTCTTGAGGTCGGTGCCGCCGCCGGGCCCTGGCCATACGACGGCTTCCACGGCGGCCCGCAGGCGGGCGATCGCCACCATGGCATCGGCCCGGCACACGATCGCGCCCGAAGTGCCCACGAACGCGCGCGCCTTGTCGAGCATCCCGGCGAGCTTGCCCTCGGCGTACCGCTCCCCCTTGCGCGAGCGCAGGGACCGCGCCCAGGCGCCGCCCACCATCGGGCGCAGCACCAGGGCCTCCCACCACTGCGCGAGGGTCCACTCCCGGCCGGGCTGGGAGACCGCGACCGCCAGGGCCATCGTCAGCCGGTAGCCGGAATCGGCGGCCGTCCTGCCCGCGTACCGGCGTTCGGTGTCGCCCTCCAGCAGCAGTCGGCGCGCCCGCCCCGACAGACCCGGCAGCCCTTCCACCCACTCGGTCAACGACGGCCGCCGAACAGGCTGGTGCGCGACGGCGCGTACGGGACGGTTCATGCCCCCACCCCCGCCTGCCCCCCGCTGCCACCCGCCGTCGAGCCCGGCAAGGCCGGGGGCCGCCGTACGGACACGGCGCGCTCCGACGGCGCGGGGCGGATCAAGCCACGGACCTGAGCGGCCGCCTGCGCATACCAGTCCGGTTTGGCATCCGCCTCGGCCACCGGCCGGGCGGCCCGCAGCGTACGCAGCCGGTCGTCCAGGAGTGCGTGCGCCGTGTTGAACCGGGCCGTCTGGGCAGCCTCTTCAGCGGCCTCGCGGGCCTCATCGAGGCTGCCGTGGAGGTGGCTGCGCCGCATCTCGGTGGCGAAGACCTTCTCGTACTCGGCCTCGGCTTGCGGCTGGTAGGCGAACCGGCTGACAGCCCGGCGCCGCAGTGCGCCCAGCTGGAGTTCCGCGGCCAGCCGCGCCGCGAGCGCCACCGACTCGGCGAAGACGCCTCCGCCCGCAGCGAGCAGGTCCGTCACCGCCTGGTCGACCGCGCCCCGCATGTCCCGCTCGGTCCGGCGAACGGCATCAAGCCGGTATGCCTCACCGCCCATGCCCCAGGTGGCCACCGCCACGTCGACGGCCTCGGCCACCAGTTCCTCGACGCGGCGCTCGTCGCGGCACCGGCCGCACAGACCGGCTGTCTCCGGTTTCCCGCACACCGTGCAGGCAAGCGCCTGCCGGGCGGCCTCCTGGGCCGCGTGCCGGGCCCGTTGCTCGGTCCACACCCGCTCACGGGCGTGCCGCTCCTGGACGGTCTGCTCGCGGCGTGCCGCCGCCGCGGCTGCCTCGCGCTGCCAGCACGCGTTCAGCTCCGCCTCGAACACCGGCCGGTTGACCCGGCCGTCGGCCAAGCTCTCCGTCGCCTTGGCGAAGGCGCGGGAGCGCAGCGCCCGGCCGTCCAGGACCAGCATCTGGCAGGCGGCGCAGTCGGCCCGGGTGTCCATCCGCCGTCCGTCGTCACACCGGCCGTCGGGACACACCGCCCGGCGCGGCAGAGCACGGCCGACCAGCCAGCCCACAGGGTCGGTGACCGGCACCGTGCCCTGCTCAGTCAACCGGCGCTTGAGCCGCTCCCGCAGAATCCGCTCGGCATCCACCTGCGGACCGCACGCCCCCGAGATCTCGCCGAGCCGCGCCCGGACCACCTTCGTGACGTACCGCCGCGTCGTCAGCCGGTCCAGCCGCCCCCACACCATGGCCACCGGCTCCAGCACACGCTCCAGCCCCTTGGGCACCTGAGCCCACACCGGCGGCGGCCCCCCCGACGCATCCCGCCACGCCTGAAGCGTCGACACCGCGGCCGACGAACCCGACTCCCCCTCCGCCAGCAGCAGATCAGGTTTCTCCCCGCGAAGCGGGTCGGCCCCGCCGTCGACGACCGTCACGTCAACGTGGAGACCATCCTGCGACGCCGCGGAGTTCCCGCCCTCGCACGCGCGTACCGGCTGACGGCAGTACCCCGACGCGGCTTCGCCGGAAAACCCGAGACCTCCAGCACCCTCACCACGTACATCAGCCACAACAGCGTGGTCGGCGTGAGGGTCTGCAGCAGCACGACTCGCCTCGAACGTCTCAAAGACGGTCTGACCTGCGAAAAGATCGCTGCCAGCGTCGTCGAGATCCCTGGGTGCAGTTCCGGAACCCTCCTCGGCGCCCTCAACGTCATCCCAGGACAGCTGCCGCCACCCATCGCCTTCCACCACAAGGACGTCGGCCTCGTCGTGCCCGGCACACCGAACGCAGCGCGCCGCATCACCGGCGGCCGAATCAGCAGATGTGGAGCTCTCGAGCTCGGCAGTGTCCGGGACCGCGGCCGCGGACCCATGGGCGGCCGCCACCGCCGGCACCACAAGTCGACCCGGTGCGACCGCCACCGCTTCCGCTGCCACGAGCCGACCCAGCACCGTCGCGGCCACCGGCACACGGCACCCCAGCATCCGCGCCAGCGTCACCGCCTCCCGGCCATGCCGAGCCACCGTCTTCGCCAACGGACCACCGACCAACGGCACCCGCCCGTCCGGCCGTGCATGCAAGGCCAGCAGAACCAGAGCCAGCCGATCCGACGCCGCACCCCTCCCCCGCCGCCCCTTCTTCACCAGCAGACCAGGAGGCGTGGCGCACTGCTCACCCCAACCCGGAGCGAACAACCCCTCCAGGAGCCGCAGCAGCGTCGCCAACTCGGCCTTCGACAACCCCAAGGGTGCGCCGACGTCGTTTCGGGCCTCCCACAGAGCCTCCACTCGATACTCGACACCGGTCGGCAGACCGTCGCCGCCCCGCAGCACACGTGCGGCGACAGCATCAACCTCACGGAGAACGCTGAGCACTTCGTGGTCGACGGTCGACTCCGACACCCCGAGCCAACGACCCAGCTCCCGTGCCGTGATCTCAACGCGGCACCTGCCGTAACTGGCCTTCGCCATCAACACGAGGATGCCGAGACGCACAACATCCTTGCGGCCGGCGAGCTTGGGATCGGCAAGCAGAGCGCGGACGGCCGTCAACAGCCGGAACTGCATGCCGCGCCCCAGCTGCAGTGGATGGCTCGGTGAGACGGAGGCCGCCGATGAGGAGTGCCTCGTGGGACCAATGGTCTTCTTTGTACTGGAACGGGCGTTATCTTCCCGCGACGCGGAGGAGCCAGATTTTGGCAATGGAAGACTAGCCCTATGGCTGGCGGCTATGATCTGCTCCAGAACTGCATAGGGATGAAGGCACAACGCAACCGACCGCTCGACCGATGGACGGAGAATTCCTGGTCAGCGGGGGTGAAGTTGAGATCCGCTTGAGGGCGGAAGGGTCAGGTCAGGTTGCCGTTGGCTTCTCCTCCCCTTGCGGCATGCGGGTGGCACCGCAGGCTGCAAGTGACGCCGACCAAGTCGGCTCGATGTGGCAGACACGGAAATGCTCGAGGTGGCGACCCCGAGCGGTGGTGATGGGTGACTTGGCGAAGTCACCCGGTGAGGCGACCCGTTGGGTCGCCTTTTCGCTTTTGCCCAGAGCCTGAAGACCGCGGTGTGACCGTGGCGACGGTCCCAGCGTGGATCCCGCCGAGGCATGGCGTGCCTCGAACCGGCTCGAAGCCCGTGAGTTCAGAGTCCCCACAGGCCGGCATCCGGCGAGAAGAGCGCGAGCCCGACTCTCCGGAACCACCCCATGCATCACACCAAACATCACGGGGCACACACTATCCTTAAATGGATCTGCTTGAGGCTGAACCTTTGGAGCGTGTCTAGTGGCAAGGTTTTCGGAACGGCCCTGGCCGTCACAGCCTGGCGCGATGCCTGGTGTGGAGGAGCAGGACCTCCGGACGTTCGCCGCGTACGAGCCGGATCTACTTCGGGGGCGCCAGCTCCGCCTGTCAGCCGAACTTGCTGCAGAGGTTGCCGAAGTGGACCGGCTGGTTCGTGCCTTCAACGACGCCGCGCCGACCAGCCCCCATTTGGAGTCTCTGGCCCGCTTCCTTCTCCGATCGGAGGCGGTGGCGTCCTCGCGCATCGAAGGCGTGGTGGCTTCCGCCCGAGCAATCGCCCACCTCGAGTTGATGCTTGCAACCAAGGCCGGCGATGATCAGCGCACCCACCGCGGCATCAGCGACAGTGCACGCGAGGTGGTTAACAACGTTCTGGCTCTACGCCGCGCTGTCACTGCGCTGTCAGAGACCGAGGCGGTAACGGTTGACGACATCAACGGCCTGCAAGCCGCCCTGATGGTGGAAACAGAGCAAGACGAGTCATCGGGTTTCCTCAGGACCGTTCAGAACTGGGTCGGTGGCAACGCCTACGGGCCCCACGGAGCGGAGTACGTGCCACCCACCCCTGAAGCGGTAGGTCCTCTCATGGACGATCTCGCCGCCTTCATCTCTGAAGATCACCCACTGCCTCTCGTCCAGGCCGCGCTAGTGCACGCGCAGTTCGAGACGATCCACCCCTACCACGATGGCAACGGTCGAACCGGGCGGGCCCTGATTCACACGGCACTCGCTAGGCAAGGCCTCGCGGTTGGACATGTCCTGCCGATCTCCATGTCTCTCTTGGCTCATGCTCGCGAGTACATCGCCGGCCTCAACGCGTTCCGATACGTGGGTGAGCCCGACAGTTCCGCCGCGGCCGTCGGCGTCGATGCGTGGATTCGTGTGTTCCTGGCCGCTACTCGCGATGCCGTCGCAGAAGCTCGGCGCTTCACCGACGAGCTAAGCCAGATGCGCAGGGCCTGGTATGCGAAACTTGCCCACTACAGGGAGGGCCAAGGACTCCGTGGGCAACCCCGAAAAGGTGCTGCAGTCGTGCGGTTGATGGAGCAGCTCCCTGGCGTGCCGATTGTGACCGCGAGGGCTACGCAGTCGTTGCTCGGCATCTCCTTTGTCTCGGCCTCGAACGCCTTGGAGGAGTTGGCTGGGGCCGGGGTCGTGCAGGTAAAGGAGGTGGAGCGCGGGACGCGTGCCTACTTGGCCACCGACGTGCTCGACTTGATCAACGGCGCCGAGCGCCGACTGACGTACACGAAGTGGGATCTTCCCGAGCTCGACGCGTGGGTGTGACAGTTTCCTTTAACCCGATGCGGCCCCGGTTAAAGGTAAAAGTGACTCTCGGTAGCGAAGGGATTGCCCGATGGGGCTCCCGACGCGCCTGGGCAGTGCACCGGCAGGCACTCGGCCCCCGCCCCACAGATTGAGGGCGGGGGCCGAGAGAGAAGCAGGCGGACTGAGTCCGACGCTTACTGAATCGTCGTGACCAGGTGCTTCTGGAAGAACTCCGACAGGTGCGTACGCTCACCAGGCAGGCCGGCTACGTACTCAGCAAGACAGGCACTGACGATCTCGAAGGGCTTCGCCTGGATCCCCTGGATCGAGTCCATGAGGTCCATCATGCGGGTGAGGCGAGCGTTGACATCTTTTCGCAGGGAGCACACGGGCCGGTAGTTGTCCATGTTGGCGCTCTCGGGATCGCTGAGGATGTACCTGCGGTAGGCAAGACCCTTCTGGGCGAGCTGCCACACGTAGTCCCGCTCGTCTTCCATGGCGTCCATGTCGATGCCATCCGGATCGAGCGGCCGCAGCACCGGCTCCAGCGCGGCATCGACGTAGTGCGCCGGAGTGAGCTTCGGACGCTGGAGCGTCAACATCTTCAAGAGAGCCATGTCGGCAGTGCGCTGGGTGCCAACCTGGTCTGCAGTGAGGCCGTAGAGGTTGATGTTGCGATTCTCGAACGGAACGGCGTTCAGCTGAGAGGCGCTGTACACGGTCAACAGCGAGGCATAGCCCGGTGCTTGCTGTGACAACTCGACCATCGCTTGCTCATTGCGCTGGCGCGGTTCGTCCGGGTTGAACGGCTCGGCGGGCCTCCGTCGGCCAGGCCGCCGGGCGGGAAGCCCGGACAAGGAAGCTGAAGCGCGCAAGGCAGGTGCCGCATGCCGGTCAACCCTGGCCAGCTCCGCCAATCGCTCGGTGGGAGCTTCCTGAGCCTCGGCTGCGGGCCGACTGGGGACGCCCTCCAACGACAGGGGGTCACTTACTGATCCGGCGCTCGGCTCCCCCGACCCGTGCACCGCCTCCCGCCCATTCTCAGCGGAATCCCTGCCGGGGTGCTCAGGCTCACCGCGGAGAGCGGCGGGACCGGGTACCGGAGCCGAAGGCACGGTGACACGGCTAGTAGTGGACGAAGGCTCAGGCCCGTCGGCAATAGGGCCGCGCTCCGTCTCTTCGCCCTGCTGCGGAGGGACAACAGCCTTAGCAGCGGTCGGTTTCGCCGCCGTCGGCGGCACGAAGGCCCGGATCGGACGGAAGTCGTCCTCGTCTTCGTCATCGTCGTCGCCCCCGAGGTTCAGGTCGGGAACGATGAGATGCTCTTTCTTGTCCGCTGCCTCGCCCCGTTTGGCGTTCGCCTTGGGCCCGGTTCCATTGCCCGTCGTGCCGGCGGTGGACTTACTCATGACGCTCCCTGCATCTGCTTCTCACGGAGTTCGGCGTTGCGCTGGCGCACCCGGGTGATCACTCCTCGTGCCAGGTTCGAGTAGTCGTCCGCGAGATTGACGGACGATTGTGCATCCACGTAGCGCCCGTTCTCGTCCCGAGGCCGGGGAACCAACTCGCCGTTCTCGTCTCGAAGTTGGCCAGTAGCCGCCAGCGCGAACTCGCGGGCGGGGCGACCGTGGTTGCGGCACAAGGTAGCGATGGAGCGGGCATCGCGTACGTACTCGTCCAGAATCAGTCCAGGGTCCATGCCAGCGTCTGTAAGCAACTTCTCGATCTTGGCACGAACGTTGGTCAGCTCCGTGGTTGCCTCGCCCTTGACCTTTCGGAAACCCAGGAAGGCGATCGCGGTGAGCTGCGCCTCAGGGTTGAGACGACGGTTGGCGCGAATAAGCCGGGTGACGGTGGACAGACCTCGCAGAGCAGCGTTGTCCGTGTTGTGAATGGGCGACACGAGATGAGTGGACGCTGCCAGGCCAGCTCGCTGGATGGCCTTGTCGCCCGGTGAGAAGTCGAGCACGATCCAGCGGTACAGGTGGGAGATCTGTGCCAGAAGAAGAGCCAGCAGGAGGTAGGCGGCGATGGCGTGAGTGTCGGCGAGCTTGTTGATGCGACCGGCGATGTCGGAGCAGTGCTTACCCGAGATCGTGGCATCCAGGAACGGCCGAACGTTCTTGACGACCTTCAGGGGGCCGTCGTGCGTGATTGCATCACGGAGGGCCTTCCCGTGGTCATTGAAGACCGTTGCGTCCAGACCCAGGTCGGTCCTTCCGTCCCCGTTGGCGTCGATCTCCATGTATAGGACCGGTAGGGCGGACTTCCCTTGGCTGTGACGGTTGGCTTGTTCCTCAGCCAACATGTAGGCCAGGTTGGTGGCCAAGGTCGTCTTTCCCTCGCCGCCCTTGCCGATGGTGGAGCCGATGACGTTCCGCAGGTATGGGCGCAGTTGCTCGACGAGCGCCGCGAGCATGGCGTCATCTGACATGTCGTCGAACTCGGCGATCGCGTCGAGGCGACTCTGCAGTTCGTTGTACTCGTAAAGTTCCAAGGCTTCTCCGCCGTCGCGAGATGGTCACGAGAACCACGCGCTGGCTAGCCCACAGTGGATGCTCTGATCCGCAATCGGCCCGCGTGTCCCTTCATGCTCGGGCGTGACCATACACGGGGCAGCAAGCTCGTGTCACGTCACGTCACATCGACGTGGCTTGCGGCGTGTTGCGACCCACAAGATCATTCTTTACCTTCCGTATTTCTCACCCCTAGGAGCCTGGAAATGCCAGCAATGTATTGACCCAAACTCTGTTTATGCACGCAGAGTATTTCGAAGACAGGTGATTATGGAGCCCTGGACCTGCCTAGGTGAGTATCGGAGTGAGTAAGTGAGTGATGTATGTGATTTTGTGAAACATGCAGGTCAGAGCCCACTTTGCCGTTTCTTGAAGGTTGGCTGGATGGCGGGAGGATGAGCTCAGGCGAGACGTGACGTCTTGTTTGGGCGGCACTCTGGCAGGTGAGCCGAGAAATTCTGTGAGTGAGGAACGGTCAAGCGGCGACGCAGCGCCTAACTCGCCGATGCTGTTGGGTGAGCTTCGCCGGTCGCCTCGAATTTCTTCACTGCCGGGGGGAGCGGTTCGTTGATGACTGCGCCTAGGAATTTGCGACTTGCAGATCCCAGGGGCTGGCAGCCACTCACATGCGTCGGCCGGTCGTGGCCGCCGTCCACCTTGTGCTGCCGTACGCGTTCAGGCTGCGGCCTGTTCTGGTTGCCCGCCGGGCAGCGGTGTTCGCGGTCCTGTGGGCGGGGACTTCGGGGTCGACGCCTTCGGTCCCTGGTCTGGAGACGGACCTCGACGCTGAGCTGGGCGGTGGCCGGCTTCGGGTTGTGCACCGTCGTCTCGGCGTTGGTCGTTACGGTGGCGATCGTGGGGTCCGCGGCGAACGCCTGCCGTCGGCACGTCGGTTGCGGCCGGTGGCGGCGGCTGAGCAGCCGGTGCTGCGTGAGCTCTTGGATGCTGCAGGCCAATGACGCGCAGGCTGTTCTGCGTGACGGGCACGTGCAGCTGCACGCGGCGGCCCACGCGTTGTGTGCCGCCGGCGGCGGGGGAGCGGCCGGTGGCAGGGCGGCGCAGGTCCGTGACCGATTCGAAGCGGCTAGCCGGCAGAAGAAGCTCTTCACCGCCTCCGGACGGGACTTTCGCTCGGTGTCTGAACGGCAGAGAGCCCGGTCCGCGCTGAACAGCGCGGACCGGGCTCTTGCGTGAGTGAAGGGGCGGACGCCTGGTGGAGGTTAGGGCGGGGTGTCGTCGTAGACGAGGTGGGCCAGGAGGAGGACCTCGGGGCGGCTGAGGAGGTCGTCGGGGTCTCCGTGGGTCCGGTACAGGGCGAGTGCTGTGTCGGCGAGGGTGAGCAGCTCGGTGCGGGAGAAGTCGTCGTCGATGTCCGGGGCGCTGGGGAGGCCGCTGTCGAGGGCCTCCGTGCTGCTCGCGAGGCGCTCCAGCAGCAGCGCGGCTTCGGGCGGCACGACCGGCTGGGGAAGGGGGTGGGCTTGGCTCAGGGTGAGGCAGGTGCGGGCCAGTGTCACCAGGTCGGAGTCGGTGAGATCGCAGCGGGCGAGGGGCACGAGCGAGGATCCGGAGAGGCCGAGCAGCCGCCACAGCCCTTGCGGTGCCCGGTCGTCGGTGGCCGGCTCGGCGGGGCCCGGGTCGTCGTCGCCCAGGGTTGTGGCGGTGAAGCGCAGCCAGAGTCGCCCGTCGCCGGTGTGCATGTCGAGGGTGTCGGGGTGGGTGCTGCCGACGTGGCCGGCGGGCCGGGCGCGCAGGAGGCGACGGGCGGCCAGGAGGACGTCCAGGCCGGGCAGTTCCCGGTGGTCGGGGTCGGCGGGTTGCGTCCAGCCGGTTTCGGTGCGGACGCGGACGGTGTAGTCGGCGTTGGGGTCGATCAGCTGGCGTGCGTTGGCGTAGGCGCGGTCGGGGGTCATGCTGGGGTCTCCTCGGCGCCGGTGCGGTGCTCGTGTTCGCCGCTGTTGTTCACCTCGACGAGCAGCAGGCCGGCCTCGTCGCGCTGGTCCTCGATGTGGATGTAGGGGACGTCGGTGGCGGGGCCCCATTGGGCGCGCCGGCGGATGAGGACGCTGACGCCGAAGACCTGGATCTCGTATACGTCGCTGGGGGTGTTGTCCTCGGGGGAGGCGTCGACCACGGTGATCGACGCGTCGCGGATGCGGTGGAGTTCGGGGTCGGCCATTGAGGTTCCAGGGGTCGTCGGCGCGGGGGTGGGGGAGTAGGTGGCGGGGTCGAGTGCGACGAGGGCGTCGGCGATGGCCGAGGCCAGGTGGGAAGGGACGAGGCTGGAGTTCTGCAGCAGCGCGAGCTTGCCGTGCGGGGTGTCGGCGCGGTCGATCGCGTCGAGCTGCTCCCGGTCCTCGGTGTCGTCGGACGCCCACTGCTGGGCTTCGGCGAGGAGGGCGTCGAGGAGGGCGGCGGCTGCGTCTGTGGGGTTCATGAGGGGCCTTGGGTTGGGGTGCCGGGCCCTGCGGGCCCGGCACCGGAAGGGCGTGGGGTGATGTCAGGGCTTGTCGGGGAGGAAGTGGACGAGGCGGATGGGGGTTTGTGGTCCGCGCTCGTTGAAGGTGCCGACACAGCCAGAGCAGGTCGCCAGGCGGGGATCTGCCGCGATGGGCTGGAGGGACTCGGCGCCGCACAGGGTCCAGCCCCTGTTTGGAGGAGCCAGCGGGGCGGTGAGGGCGCCGGGCTCCCAAGTGGTGGGGTCGGTCGTGGCCGCGATGCACGCTTCCGTGGTGGGGACGGGCGGGGCGTTGCGGACGGCGTCGGCGAGCCGGAGGAGGAGGTCGAGCACCTTGTCGCGGTTGCCGTAGAGGGCGATGCCGTCGGTGCTGTCGTAGACGGCGGCGACGATCTCGCCGGGCTCGACGAGGGCGTCGTCGGAGGTGAAGCCGGGGTAGAGCAGGACCGGTGTGGCGTTGGCGGAGACCCACTCGAATTCGGTGTTGCCGAGCATGGGAGAGCCCTTCAGGTGCGGGTGCGGGACAAGGGGGAGAGGGCGCCCGGCGCGGAGCCGGGCGTGCGTGGTTGTGGGTGAGGTCAGGGGGTGACCGGCTCGACGTGCTCGACGGTGTCGTCGAGCCAGGCGTCGTCGTCGCGGGCGAACTCCTCGTACGCGCGCTGCACGGCGTGGCGGTGGGTGTCGACGGGGAACGTGCACGCCCAGTTCGCGCTGTTGGCGAACGCAGGCCGGGTGAGGGCATCGACGGCGGCCTGGTCCTCGTCGTCGATCGGGTGGGACGCGGTGATGCTGAGGGTGGTGTTGTCTTTCGACCAGCGGCCGATCAGCAGAGTGGACATGGCGTGGCTCGCCTTCGTGGCTGCCCCGGGAGCCGGTGGTTCACCGGGCCCCGGGGACGGTGAGGTTCAGGAGGCCAGGACGACGCGGATGTGTTCGCCGTAGCCCGGCTCCGACCACCTGGTGAGGGAGTCGAGGGCGGCGGCGATGTCCGCGAAGCGGTCCCGGTCGCGGAATCCGCCGGTGACCTCTTCGGCCCTGCCGCCGTACATCTCGGTGACCTCCGCGCCGCGCCAGCCGGGTCCGCCCCAGTAGTCGAAGACCACGGCGTCGGGCATCGGGGCGTCGGGGCCGTAGTGCTGGAGCAGAGCGCGGCGCAGTGCGGCCCATCGGCGCTCGGTGTACATGCACGGGTGGAGGTCGCCGACGGGCTTGCCCTTGCGGCCCCATCCGCAGCCCTTGCAGTAGCGCTGCCCCCGGTTGTTGTAGGTGGGGCAGGCCGGGTTGCCGCAGCGCCACAGGTAGCCGGCCTGTCGTGCGAGTTCGTGGATGAGCTGGGTCTGGGGTTCGTCGGCACAGGTCACGAGGCGGGATATGACGGCGCTGGCAACTTCGGCTTCGGTCATGGGAGTTCTCCGGAAGAGGGCGTGGGGGAGCGGCGGTGCGGCTCCGAGAGGTGTGTGGGGTGGAGGGAACGTCATCCTCAACACGGTCAACATTACATATTGGAACGCGAATACGCAACAAAAAGGGGAGGGGTGAGCCCCCCGGAGTCACCCTCAGGGGAAGCGATCCACTGTGCCCGTTCTCGGCGGATTACGGGGGCATTCGAGATACCGCCGCTCAGGCCGGGAGCGAGGACGCGTACTGATCGCGGCCCGGAGCCGCCTCAACCGCCCCCGCGCGCTGCACATCGCGGGGGTGGCCGCCGGTCGACTTGGTGGTCAGGAAAGGCAGACGACGCCGAGGTGAACGGTCTGGCCGCACGGCAGGCTTCCCCGCCCGTCCAGTCCGCTGTCGGTGCGCCATGTCCGGACCTGCTCCAGCCCTGCGCCGGCGGCTGCGGCGACGCTCTCCAGGTCGTCGCCGCACGCGGCTGTCGTCAGCAGCCGGACCGTGAAGTCCTGGCCGTCGTCGTCCACCCACAACTGGGCCCCCGGCAGCAGCTCTTGGTCCAGTGCGGCCGTCCACGGGGCCAGCGTCCGCAGCAGCCCGGCCGCCGCCGACGTCGACGTCGCGCGGAGCCTGGGCGCGGCCCCGCGCACCGGAGTGTCCACAGCGGCGACCAGGACCACTTCGTCTTCCAGATCCGCCGTGATCACACCGTCGTGACGGTCGTCCGCCCGCCCGGCGACCTCGCCGCCCGTCGCCGATGCCAGCCGCGCCATGCTCACCGAGGCGGCCGGCCTTCTCGCGCATACCTCCACCTGCACGTCCCGCTCGCTCATGCACAGCCGGACCGGCTCCAGCGGGCCGCAGCCATCCAGCAGGCGGGCAACTGCTTCCACGCAGCGAGCCAGGGAGAGTGACATGGCCGCCATTCTCGCCTCCGCCAGGCCGAGGCGCTGCGTTGTCCGGCCAACGGGCGGCCCGCCCGACCAGCCCGCCTGACGCCGGGCAGGTGCCCGGTCGGCGGTCAGCTGCCCGCGGCGGCCGCCGGCCGGGTGTCGGTGACCGGCCTGAGCCACGGCACCGCGTCGTGGGCGTAGCTCTGGAACGCCGGGACGAGGTCCAAGGAGTCGTCCAGGGCGCTGAAGGTGAACGCGATGCTCGTGGCGCCGTCGTCCAGGGCGCACAGCTGGCTCCCGCAGTCGGGGCAGCGCCCGCGCCGTGTCTCCTGCGGGTAGGTGTAGAACCAGACCGGCTCCCGGCCAATCCACACAAGACCCGCCAGGGGGAAGCAGACCCATGACATCACCGGGCCGCCGCTCAGTTTCTGGCAATGCCGGCAACTGCACAGGTGGGGCGCGTCAGGAGCATCGGGCACCTCGAAACGGACGGCCCCGCACAGGCAGCCGCCCTGGCGTACGGCGGACGACGACGAAGAAACGGTGGTGGTCACGGGCTGCTCCCAGGATCGAAGACCAGCAGCGCGAACGTACGTGCTGCTCACGTACACCTCTACCGATCGGGCAGCAGTTCGGTTGCTGTCTTGCGGGCCGGTTCACCAGGACGTGTCTCTTCGGCTGAAATCCGCTGCGGGAGGCAGGCGTTACGAGCTGCGCCAGTCTTCAGGGAGGACCTCGTCGTACCAGTCGTCGGGGAGCGCGAGCAGCGCACCGGCCTACTCGACGTCTAGGTGCCAGCTTCGGGCGTGAACGAGCAGCCTGCTCGTCAGGCGGTTACGGCCCGCACGCCGACGCCGAGCGCCCGGTAGCGGCCTTCGTGCCCGAAAACCGGTTGGTGAAGGCCACGGCCTCTCCCGTCGACGCCTGCTCCCGGATTGCCGGGGCAGCTGCGTAGGCGTCGTCCATCGTGGAGAAGGCGGCGGAGCGGCCGTACCCGAACCCCAGATCTCCACGAGGAAGGGGTCGGCGGGGGAACCTTGATCCGTTCAGGAGGAAGGAAACAGGGACATTACGCGACGCTGCCGACGGCATGTCCGGAGACGTGCCAGTCCCACAACTGGTGGGCGCTGTCCAGGCTGGGGCACCAGGTGACCTTGCGTCCATTGCGACAGATTTCGCCGGCACCCGGCGCGCACCGGCACACCACCCGGAACTGCCCGGCGCGCGCGGTCACGACCGCCTGCACGATCCGGCCCACGTGCGTGCCATGGACGACATCCAGGCGGATGGCCGCGGCGAGCTGTTCCGCCGTGACCACCTCCAGTCGGTCGACCGAGTCCAGCGCCTGGCAGACACCGCCGTCAGGGAGCGTGTACGACTTCACCGCCACCCACTGCCCGAGCCGGACCACGGCGCCGACCACTGCGGCCCGCTCCTGCTCGGGGTAGCGCTGCATGACCAGGTCGCCCCGCCGGATGTGAGGGGCATCCGCCAGACGCTGGAGCGCGCTCACCGAGACCTTCGCGCTGACGCGGTCCTCGAGCCGCGCGGACTCCACGGTCCACACACCCGGACCCGGCCCGGGCTTCATCAGCTCCCACTCGCCCGGCCGGCCCTCGACCTCCACGATCTCACCGGCACTGAACATCCCGCCGTCCGGCGGAGCGTCGGGGGTCCAGAGCATGGCCTGATTAGACGTCACCACTTCTTCCCAGCTTCCTTCCGTATTCATTCGCGTGCCCTCGAAGCCGCGAGCCGTCGGCCCGGCCCGCTTTCTCGGAGGCGGGCCGGGCCGTAACTGGGCAAGCGCGCTTCGCGGGGGGCCGGTCAGTGGGCCTTCGCCGCCTCGGCGGTGAGTTCGTGGTGCACGCGCAGTGCCGCGGTCGCGTACGCCACGGGCGACGGGTTGGCACCCTGCACGTCCGTCATGGCCGCCAGGAAGCGTGCGTAGGGCCTGGTCGGCGTCGTCGACGACGTCCTCGATCAGCTTGAACGCCCGCATTGTGAAGCGCCGGATGGCCAGCGGCCGGGCCTTGCGGCCGGCCGTGCCCTGCTTGTCGCGCTCGACCACACACTCGGCGTGAGTGTCCGTCAGGGCGAGCACGCGCAGCATCCGCTCGCGGTCAACCATGTCGGGGGCCATGTCCTGCCACAGCTGCCCGACCCGGACGGGTCCGACGGCGGAGGAGACGGGGGAGGGGCTGGTGCTCATGAGGAACTCCTCAACAGGGGCGAAGGATTGGTGCCGGGCGGGCGCCCGGGGGCGAGCGGAGGAACGGGGGACTCAGGCCGCGGTCCCGGAGGCGGGAGCCTTGAGGATGCGGAGGTTCTCCGCCTGGATCTCGGCGCAGAACCGGCAGATGAGCACCCACAGCGGCATGGACAGCCCGTCGAGCTGGTCATGGAGCAGCTGGGCGGCTTCGTGCATGCCGTGCTGCGCGCGGACCACGTCCATCGAGTCCAGGCCGCGCGCGCTCCGCTCAAGGGACCGGCCGGCGCCGAGCAGGAGGTCGTGGGCCTCGCGGCTGACCGTCTCCAGCCGCAGCGGATGCGCTGGGGTGAGACGGGACGGCGGCGGCGGGGCCGGGTCGAAGGCGGTCGGGCGGGCCCCGCTGTAGCGCGTCGCCCACAGCTCGACCATGTAGACCGAGGCGGCCTGCCAGGCCGCCTCGTCGTGCTCGCCGGTGCGCTCCTGGAACGTCGCGATCGCCCGGTCGAGGAGGACTTCGGCGCGCTCCAGTACCGTGCCGTGGCCGAGGCGGAAGTCCTCTAGGGCCTTGGCGGCCTCGATCACGTGCACCTGGGCCGCGGGGGCGTGATCGGTGAGACTGCGGCGCATCAGGATGTCGCCGGCCTCCACGACGATCCGCGAGCCCGGCGCGGCGGGCTCCCCTGGTTCGGGGGACAGATAGGGCATGGCTGTCGTTCTCCTCAGGTGTCATGTCGGTCGCGGGAGGCAGATCCCGGCGGGCCAGGAGACGGGCAAGTCCCGGCGCTTGCCGCGTCGTTGCGGACACGGCCGCCCTCTCGTCTCTCTCCGGGCGGCCCGGCCAAACGATCAATGACAATACATCTTGAAATCCAATCAGGCAACAATCAAAATACATACTGGAACATCAACAAGACGCTTGCATCCGTCGGGGCAGGTGCGTTAGATTCGCGTTAGATTTGAACTCTGAGGGTGGAGGTGGAGATGGGGGGCAGCGACCCGGTAGCCGCTGTACTCGACCGGATCTCGTTCGACGGCCCGGTGCCGCCACTGCCTGACCCGGCGGAACGGGTCAGGCTGCGCGAGGCGTTCGGCTGGACCGTGACACAGATGGGCCAGGCCAACGACGTTCGCCGCGAGACGGTGTGGACCTGGGAATCGGACCCGCCCCGCACGCCGCGCGGTGAGAAGGGGCAGCGGTACGCGAGGATTCTCAACTACTTCGCCGCCGAGCTTGCTCGCGCCGGCGCGGAGGGTGGCTCCGCCACCTTGGAACCCGAGCCCGAACGCGAGCCCGAGTGGGAGCCGGATGCGGTCGCCGCGGAGGCGACTCCTCTCGAGTTCGAGTTCGACATCGAGGACCCTCCCGAGCTCGCCTGGCCGGACTCCGAGCCCGCCCCGGCCCTCGCGGAGACGGCGGTACCCGAGTTCGACGCGCCCGGCTCCTGGATCGACCTGCCTGAGGGCGTCACCCGGCTGTGCATCCGCTGCGGGCACCCGACGTCGTCCGTCGTAGACGGCCAGCCCCGCCACGTGTACCTCCAGGCCATGGCCGCCATGGGCATGCCCCGCTGCGGCACCCGGCCCACCGCTCAGGCCGAGCCCGCCTCCACCCCGCGTACCGAGACGACGGCGCCCGCGTCCGCCGTGGGCGCCCCAGCCCCCGTCGCACCGGTGGCCACCCCCGCACCGGCGCTGCCCGCTGCCGCTGCACCCTCCGTGCGTCCGCCGGCCGCGCCGCGCCGCCCGGCCACCGCTCCGGCCTCCCGCCGTACGACCCGCACGGCGAAGAAGCCGGCTGCGAAGCCGGTGCCGCCGGAGTACGCCGACGGCCCGCTGGCCGTTCTCGACATCACCGACGGCGCCCTGACCGCGTACCTCGCCGACGGCCGCACCGTGCCGTGCCCGGCCAAGTCCCTCCAGGCCCTGGCCGCGTGGGCACTGGACAAGCGGAAGATCCGCCTGGGCGCGGCAAAGGTCCATGACAACGGCTTCGACCAGGACCCGCTGATCATCCTCACCGAGGGCGCCGTCGCACACTTCGGCCTGCCCACCGACCTCGCGGACCAGGAAGACCTTCGTCTGCCGGCCGACCACAAGGCCCTCAAGAGCCTCACCAAGGCCGGATGGGAACTCACCAAGGCGGGGTTCGGCCCGTGGCCGCGGATCTTCAAGCGCCTCGACGGCAAGCGCCACTGCATCCAGCTCTTCCTCACCCCCTGGGGCGCCCTGGAGAACCGCGTCTGGGGCCAGGCCGGCGAGTTGCCCGCGGGCGACCTCGCCAGGATGCTCGGCACCTACGCCCGCCTGGTCATCACCCCCCGCGGCACCGTCGCCGTCACCGGCGAGGAACTCATGACCTCGCTGCGCCCGCCCACCAAGGCCGAATGGAGCGAGAAGGAAGGGAAGTACGTCTCGGCGAAGGTGCCCCACACCCTCCACACCCTCGTCGACCCCGCCCCGCCCGAGGCCCCCGACGAGCACCCCGTCGTCGCCGCCGACTACCCGGAGGAAGGCTCCCGGCCCGCGAGTGAGGCCCTCGACGAGGAGGCGTGCATCTGGGTCCGCCCCGCCGAGCTGATCACCGACGCCGAGCGGGCGTGTACCCACGTCGCCGCCCTAGACGTGCAGGTGGCCTTCCTGGCGGCGTGCCGCCGGCTGCACGTCGGCACCGGCCCGGCCATCCACTACCCCCGCAACCCCGACTTCGACCCCGACCTGCCCGGCTCCTGGTACCTCGACCTCTCCCACGTCGAGACCGACCCGCGCCTGCCCAGCCCCTTCACCTCCAGCGGCGTACGCCCCGACGGCCCCGGCTGGTACGCCACCCCCACCGTCTCCTACGCCGTCGAACTCGGCGCCGACGTCCGCCCGATGGAGGCATGGGTCCGGGAGACCCACAGCCCCTACCTCCAGCCCTGGTACGACACGCTGCGCGACGCCTACCTGACCGTGATGGCCGACCTCGGCGTCACCAAGGACCTCGACGACGAGGACTTCCTCGCGGCCATGGCCGTCTACAAGGACGGCGACCCGCTGCTGGTGACCCTGTCGAACGCGATCAAGGCCACCGCCAAGTCGGGCATCGGCAAGCTGCGCCAGCGCCCGAACATGGGCGTCGACCACGTCTTCGGAGACCCGTGGCCGGCCCTGAAGAGGCTGACGTGGCGGCCCGACATCCGTGCCATGATCCTGTCGAAGGCACGGACCAACATGCACCGCAAGATGCACAACCTCGCCACCACGGCGGGCCGTTACCCCCTCGCGGTCAACAACGACTGCGTCGTCTACGCCACCGACAGCCTGTCGCCGCTGCCCCTCCTCCTCGGCCCCGATGGCCAGCCGATCCGCGGCGGGTTCCGCCTCGGCGTCAACCCCGGCTCCGTCAAGCACCAGGGCTCCCAGACCATCGACTGGGCGCTGGACCTGCTCGCCGACGGAGTGAACATCGCCAACGAGATCAAGGACGCCTCGCTCGTCCGCGTGGCCTGAGACCAAGGAAACTGACTAACCGTGGGACTGATCGAAGACCGCCTGGAAGAGGCCGCCGAGACCGCCTACTCCCAGCCGATCCCCAAAAGCCTCGGCGCGCGGATCCGTTTCCTGCTGAAGCAGGAGAAGGGTGTCAGCCGTGCCGAGGCTGCCCGTGCGGTCGCTGAGAAGATCGGCAAGTCCCAGCGCACCGTCGAGCGCTACCGTGACGACAAGATCAAGACGGCGAAGCCGGAGACCGCCGCCGTCGTCGAAGCCGAGGTCAAGAAGCTCTGGCAGCCGATCGTCAAGGCGAAGAAGCTCCAGGCCGCCATCACCACCGGCGGCATCAAGGTCGACGTACGCGGCAAGTTCGGCTTCACGTCCCCCAAGGGCACCACCAACGACCCCCGCTACCGCCGCCTCACCCGCCGCCTGGACGCCACCGTCGCCGCCGCCCTCTTCGAAGCCAAAGTGGCCGGCGCCTCCGAGGAAGACCTCGCCCAGATCGTCGCCGACGGACTGCGCGACGACTACTTCACCGACGGCGGCACCCGCGCCACCTCCCTCCAGCAGGTCGAGCTGACCGGCATCGACCACATCCGCTTCAGCATCACCTGACCGCCGACCGCCCCCGGCTGAAAGGACCGGCCACCCGGTGACCGCGACCATCACCACCCCGCCGCTCAAGATCAGGCTGCGCCCGCACCAGTCCAAGGCCGTCCACGCCGCGCACACCGCGCTGCGCCACACCGCCCGGACCTCCGTCGTGATGGCCTGCGGCACCGGCAAGACATACGTCGCCGCGCGCACCGCCGCCCGCGTCGCCCCCCAGGGCACCCGGCTGGTGCTGCTGCCCACCCTGGAACTCCTTGCCCAGACCATCGACGACTGGCGCACCGCCGGCATGAGCGGCCCGGTCCTCGCCCTGTGCTCCAAGCGCCCCAACACCATGGGCGAGTCCGTCGCGTTCACCACCGACCCGGCAGCCCTGGCCGCCACCGTCCACCAGAACCCCCGCCTGACGGTGTTCGCCACCTACCACTCGTTGCACCGCGTCCAAGACGCCCACGCCCGCTTCGCCCTGCCCGCCTGGTCGCTGATCGCCATCGACGAAGCCCACCGCACCAGCGGTGACCTGGGAAAACGCTGGGCCGCCGTCCACGACGACGAGCTGATCCCCGCACACAAGCGGCTCTACCTCACCGCCACCCCCAGGATCTGGTCGGCCGGCGAGCCCGGAGACGACGAGGACGACTCACTCGTCGCATCCATGGACAACCCCGACCTGTACGGCGACACCTGCTTCCGCCTCCCGCTCGCCGAGGCCATCGACATAGACCTCCTGGCCGACTACCGCGTCGTCGTCATGGAAGTCCACGAGGCGACCATCCGCACCCGGCTCGGGATCTCCGACAAGGCCACCGAAGCCGAACTGCGCCAGGCCGCGCTCCAGATCGCCGTCCTGCGCGCCATGGCCGAGCTCGACCTGCGCCGCGTCGTGAGCTTCCACCACCGCGTTGCCGACGCCCATGCCTTCGCCGGCACCCTCCGCGAGACCGCCGCCCTCCTCTACGCCCTCGACGAGACCGGAACCAGCTGCCCCGACCCGGGCGAGCTGTGGGCGACCGGCCTCGACGGCACCCAGGACCCCGCCTACCGCCGCGAACTCCTCGACCGCTTCGACGGCCGCCCCGGCGAGTTCATCGAGCCCGCCCACCGCACCTTGATCGCCAACGCCCGCCTTCTCGGCGAGGGCGTCAACATCCCCAGCATCGACACCGTCGTCTTCGCCGACCCCAAGGAGTCGATCGTCGACACGGTCCAGGCCGTAGGCCGCGCCCTTCGCCAAAAGCCCGGCCAGGGCAAGAAGGCCACCCTCATCGTCCCCGTGTACGTCGCCCCCGGCGAAGACGCCGACGACCTCATGGGCTCCAACCTGTACCGGCCGCTCTGGCGCGTCCTCCAGGCCCTGCGTGCTCACGACGACCGCATCGCCGACCGTCTCGCCGTCCCCCAGCAGCCCGCCCACCCGGTCCCGGACGACGAGGACGAGGAGACGGGCGTGCCCGTGGACGTCGTCTTCGACCGGCCCTTCCCCGCCGACACCATCGCCCAGGCGTTCCGGCTGCGCGTCCTCCACCCCCGCGAGGCATCCTTCCGCCGCGGCCTGGAAGCCGCCACCGCCTACCAGCAGACCCACGGGCACCTCGACGTCCCCCGGCTCTACGACGACGAGAACGGCTTCGCACTGGGCCGCTGGATCAACCGGGCACGCAAGGCGTACGCGGCCGGCACCCTCAAGCCCGCCCAGATCAAGTCCCTCGAACACCTCGGCATCATCTGGAACCTCCAGACCCAGGCCGCCGAACGCGGACTCCTCCACGCCCGCAACTGGGCCAACCGCCACGGCCATCTCGCCGCCCCCACCAGCGAGATGGCCGGCGACTTCGCCCTCGGCCGCTGGCTCACCAACCGCCGAGCCGCCGCCCGCACGCGCACGGACAGCGGACTCGAACCCGACCCCACCGACACCGCGCTCACCGAGATCGACCCGTACTGGAACCCGCCGTGGCCGATCACCTGGCAGCGCCTCTACTACACCGCCCGCACCTACGCCAACGCGAGCATCACCCTCGACGACCTCCCCGCCGATTTCATCACCGACGACGACGAGCCCCTCGGCGAATGGGTCCGCACCCAGAGCACCGACTACAGCACCCTCCACCCCGAACAGCTCCGGCTCGTGCGCGAACTCGGCATCACCCTGATCGAACCCGCCGAAGACGAACCGCCACAGCCCACCGGCCGCGCCGCCCGCCAGCAGCGGCAGCTCGACCAGGGCCTGGCAGCCGTCGCCGCCTTCCGCGACCGCGAAGGCCACCTCCACATCCGCCAACGCGACACCGTCACTCTCGACGGTGACGAGTACAAAGTCGGTCAGTGGCTCAAGAACCTCCGCAAACGCTGGGACGAGCTGCCCCCCGAACACCTCCACGCCGTCACCGCCGCAGGCCTCACCCGCCACCCACAGACACCCGAGGCCACGATCAGCGGCTGAACGTCCCACCCCACCGAGGCCCGGGGTTCCGCCGGCGAAAGGGCCCCGAGCACGAGAGGCACGTATACCCACCATGCGACAGCCATCGGAGAACGCCCGCAGCATGACCGCCTCCGTCGCCCAGGCCCTCATCGCCGCAGAAGACAGCCTCATCGCTCATACGCCAGCACGCCGAGCTCATCTCGCGGACGACCTACGGCGTACCCGACGACTGGACCTGAGGTTCAGGTGAAGGCTGCGCGGTTCATTTCGGAGATGGTCTGGCGGCGGCGGTCATCGAGTGTGCGTCCCCACTTGGTGTTGGAGTAGTACACGAACCGTCCGGTGGCGGGTTCCCGGAAGTCGATATTGCATCCGACGGCTGTGTGCGTGTGGTCGCACAGGCAGGTGCAACTCTTGTCGTCGACTTCCCAGCCGAGTCCGGTGGGGCCGTTCCCAAGGAGCCGAATGAGGTCCGGGCACGGAGGACCGTCGGTCGTCTCCAGGCGGAAGTTCCCGCCGATGGCGCTCCAGGCGTCGGTGCTGTTGATCGAGCCGGGGCCGGCGGTCGCCCGGATTCGGCGAAGCAAGGGTGAGAAAAGCGAGGCGGGTTCGAAGGACGAGGCTGCGGTGGCGGCGTAGGCGGCGCGTTCCACAGGTGTCCAGTCCGGCTCGCTTTGGAGCAGGTCGTAGTCGGCGGTGAGCCGGTCGACGATGCGTTGCCACCACCACGGATTGAACCCGGTCAGCATGATGCGGGCTGGCATTCCAGGCCGGTGAAGGCAGATCTGGCTGCCTTCACGACGAAAGCGGAGGCCGGCCACGCCGCCGACCTGGTCCCGGGGGTCCAAGGCATCTTCGCTGCTCAGGCGGGGGAGGAGGAACTCAGCCCAGTAGTGGACGACGTACGGCTCGTTGACGACCCGGATCGTCAGTTGATCTTCCTTGGGTCGGACGCGGACGATGCCCAGGGGGTGCTCGGAGAGGCCGCCGATCTTGCAGCATGCAAGGAAGACCGCGGTCTCCAGCTGCGCCTGCTCCGGGTGACGGGCTGCGGGGATAGGGAGCGCTTGGCCGCTTTCCCCGAGGAGTGTGCAGAGGGCCTGGTGGGATTCGCCGGTGCTGCGGCGGCGGTCTTCGGTGAAGGCCAAGGCGGCCAGAGGGGGCATGATCGCTTTTCCGCGCCGGACCGGCCCCCTGATGACGCTCTTTGAAATCGGCCACCCCCTGCTCAGGGGTGGCCCCACACCTGCTCGCGATTCCCCAGTCTGGAGTGAGATGACCTCCGTGGGGCAGGGGGCCGGTTTGTTCCTCGGCCGATGATCAGGGCTGGTTCGCGATCCGCCGGCCGAGCTGTTCGAGGAACTCCTGCAAGCTGGACGCGGCGACCTCGAAGTCGTCAAACCAGGAGGCGGTGGTGGACTTCCAGACTTGTCCGCTGTCTCCGATCGCAAACAGATGGCCCCCGCCGTCGCTGGCGAAGACCAGTGCGATTGATTCGCCGTCGATCGGAGCGGGGCCGTACTCGCGGAAGTGTTCCGCAGCCGTCGCAGGTGAGTGGATGAAGTACCCGTTGTCGACATCGGGCAGGGAAGCCTCGCTGATCACCCAGTAGAGCGTGGTCAGGTCGGATGGGATCGGTGTCAGGTCCACGAGTGCGTCCGTCGCCTGGTGGCTGTCGTCGGTTGCAAGCGTCACGGCGTTGTGACCGGGCGGGAAGCCGTGCGTCGGGAGGAAGGACTGCATCAGCTTCGTCAGCGCCGCGTCGGCCTGTTCCCGCCAGGACCGGACCCACTCCGCGTCAAGCCGTTCACCAGGCACGTTTCCCCCTCGCATGCGAATGGGACCCGCCGGCGCGAGCCCGGAAGAACATATCGGAGGGCTCAGCATGGAGTGCGATGGGAACCGCGCTCTTCCGATCCGCGGCTCCTGGGTCGGCCAAACCTGCTCAGGCGATCTCCCCACTCATCGTGTGATCTTGCCCGGCGTGTCGAACTGGGATCGGTGTGTCGTGGAGAGCCTGCGTGCGCAAGTTCGGCCTGGTCGGGGGCCTGGATGCTCACGCGGGAGGAAGACGTGGATGCTCATGCACTGCGTCGTCAGGGTTGGACGATCTCGGCGATCGCACGTCATCTGGGACGTGACCGCAAGACGATCCGTGCCTATCTGAACGGCGACCAGGTCCCTGGCCAACGACGGCAGAGCCCGGACGCCTTCGTGCCCTTCCTGCAGTACTGCCGGCAGCGGCTCGCCGATGACCCGCACTTGTGGGCCTCGACCCTGTTCGACGAGGTCAGGGGCTTGGGCTATGAAGGCGGCTACTCGACCTTCACCCGTGCGCTTCGCCGCTACCAGGTCCGCCCGCACTGCGAACCGTGTCACGCCGCCACGGGCCGGAACGTCGCGGTGATCGCGCACCCGCCGGGCGAGGAGATCCAGTTCGACTGGCTGGAGCTTCCGGACGCGCCCGAGTCGTGGGGAGTGGGCGAGCACGCTCACCTGCTGGTCGGGGCACTCGCGCATTCGGGCCGGTGGCGGGCGGTGCTGGCGGAGTCCGAGGACCTCCCGCACCTGGTCCAGGCCCTCGACCAGGTGGTCCGCAAGCTGGGCGGGACCGCAAGGCGGTGGCGCTTCGACCGGATGGCCACGGTCTGTTACCCCTCCAGCGGGCAGGTCACCGCATCGTTCGCTGCTGTCGCCAAGTACTACGGCGTCGGAGTCGACATCTGCCCGCCTCGTCGCGGCAACCGCAAGGGCGTCGTCGAGAAGGCCAACCACTCGGCAGCCCAACGCTGGTGGCGCACGGTTCCCGACGCGCTGACCGTCGTCCAAGCCCAGTCTGGCATCGACAAGCTCGCCGTCCGCATGGATGAACGCCGCCGGTCGGTGGACGGGATCAAGGTCACCGTCGGTGAACTCGCTGCCGCTGAAATGCTGCTCGACGTCCCGGTCCGACCGTTCCCGGCCGAGCTGGAGGTCGAGCGGACCGTGAGCCCGCAGTGCCTCGTTTCCTTCGACGGGAATCTGTATTCCGTCCCGCCGGGACTCGCCGGCGCCCAGGTCAGGGTCCTGCACCGGCTTGGTGAGAGCCACCTCGACATCGCCACCGCCGGGCGGGCCGTGGTTGCCCGCCACCGCCGGGCGCCGCGCGGCGCCGGCCAGACAGTGCGGGATGCCGGACACGTCGTCGCCCTCGAACGCGAGGTCCTCGCCTCCTTCTCGGACCGGGCTCCCTGCAAGAACAAGGTCCGCAGGCCGCCCTCCGAGGCCGCGCGGGCGGAAGCTGAGCGGCTGCGCGGCCAGCAGGCCGCCGCTGGTGATCCTGCCGAACGGGTCGTGATCGACCTGTCCCACTATGCCGCCGTGGCCGACCGGCTGCGGACCGTTCCCTCACCGAAGGAGGAGAACACGGAGTGAGTACGTCCCCGATGCAGATGAGCGAAGCACGCCGCTTCCAGCAGCTGCGAGGCCACCTTTCCTACCTCAAACTCAACGACGCCGCCGAAGCACTCAACCGGGTGCTCGACCAGGCCCGCGCCGAACGGATGTCGCTGACCGCCGCACTGGAACGACTCCTGGAGATCGAGGTCGAGGCCACCGAAGCCCGTCGGCTCGCCGCCCGCCTCCGGTTCGCCTGCCTGCCCGAACCCTGGACGCTGAACGACTTCGACTTCGCCGCCCAGCCCGGTGTCGACGAGAAACTCATCCGGGACCTGGCCACCTTGCGCTTCCTCGACGACGCCTCCAACGTCCTGTTCGTCGGCCCTCCTGGCGTCGGCAAGACCATGCTGTCCGTCGCCCTCGGCCGGGCCGCGGTCGACGCCGGCCACCGCGTCTACTTCACCACCGCCGCCGAGCTCGCGGCCAAGTGCCACAAGGCCGCCCTCGAAGGACGCTGGAAGACCTGCATGCGCTTCTTCGCAGGCCCGAAGCTTTTGATCATCGACGAGCTCGGCTATCTCCCGCTTCCCGAGGACGGTGCCTCCGCTCTGTTCCAGGTGATCAACCAGAGGTATCTGAAGTCGAGCACGATCCTGACGACCAACGTCGGCATCGCCGACTGGGCCGGAGCCTTCGGTGACGCCACCGTGGCCGCTGCCATGCTCGACCGGCTCCTGCACCGGGCGGCCGTCGCTGGCATCGACGGGCCTTCCTACCGGCTCCGCAATCACCAGACCCAGGCCGACACCATCCGCAAGGGAGTGAACGCCCGTGTCTCCTGACAGCGGCACCACCTCTCTCAGTCCCCGATCCACCAACTGCCCTGTCTGCCAGAGCAAGTTCGTTCCCCACCCGCGGCAGATCTACTGTTCTCCCCGCTGCAAATCCGCAGCCCACCGGCTCCCGCCCGCACCCCCAGCAGCCCACACCTGCCCCGTCTGCCAGGGCGTCTTCACCGCCCATCCCCGCCTGCGGCAGATCTACTGCTCACCCAACTGCCGCCGCGACGCGGAGAAGCAGCGCAACCAGGAACGCGACGAACTGCGGGCCATCCGACTCGGCGAACAGCAGCCCCGACAGACTGCGACGGCCGCAGCCGGCTCCGCTCGGCAGGAGCAGGCCCTGACCCCCACCGCCGTCCGGAACTGCCCGCACTGCGATCAGCCCGTCACCATCGTCGCCCTGCTGGCCACCCCGGAAGCGGCCCGTCCCACCATCGCCAGCAGGGTTCCCGAGATCACATCCCTGCGGCGGACTCCGTGAACACCGCGGGCAACGACTTCAACTGACCGTCACCAATCAACAGGGCCCGGCGACCTTCGGTCGCCGGGCCCTCACACGCGCTCTTCGCTCCCCAGATTCCCCACTCACTTCAAACTGCACCGAAGTGGAGGGAAGAGCGTCCCTGGCCGATTTCAGAGATCCTCATCACCCCCGGCGGCGAGCGCTTAGTACGGTGGTCCTGTCGGTGTGGTGCGAGCGGTGAGACTTCTGGCCGGTCCTCGGCGAAGGAGCTGCGGGGGCTTCTTCCATCGCGCGGCCGGGCGTTCACGTTGCCCAAGCTGATGACATCGGGAGCCCGGCGGCCAGTCAAGGAGGCGCAACGGCCGGTGCCCCATCCGGCAACGAGGTACGCCCACCTCTTGCCGCGCCGCCCGGCGGCTTTCCCCGACGTGCGACTTCCCCACCGCACAGGCCGACGGTGATGAGTTGCGTCCGACGCGCGGCCCGCGCGCATGAGCAAGCGGTCAGCCGACGCCCTTGGGGGGCGTTCCGATGTGGGGTGGATAGTCGGAGGACCCGGGGGGCGAGTTATCCATCAGGACGTAGCCGTGTGCGGCCATCACTTCCTTCTGGAACTCCACGATGAGCTCGGCACCCTCCTTGGCTCGGGAAGTGTCGTTGCCCGCGCCGGAGGAGAAGAAGCGGACCAGAGCGCCAGCCGCGGTGTCCCCGGCATCGCAGGTTCGGCACAACTCCAGGCTGATCGGTTTTCCGGACGCATCGAGTTGGGGCATCTGCGCGGCGAGGATGAGCGGGCCGTTGCATCGGGAGCAGGAGGGCAGGTCGCTACTGCGCTGGATGGACACGTGAGCCATGGCGCCCCCTTGATCGCTGGGAGCGCCATCCAACCTCCAACGAAAGGGCTGGTCAATGGTTTTGGTGGGCCTAGAGCCGAGGGCCAAGTCGAGGACCGCCCGCGGAGACCAGTCAGCCCTTGCCCTCGGGGGTGGGGATGTGGCTCCGGCAGTGTCAGGCCCCCGTGTCCAGTGGAAACGTTGTCCAGTGCGTGCGCCAGTTTTCGGCGTCGGCCATGGCTGCTGCTCCTCAGCTGTACTCGTAGCGAGCGGCCCGGTCATCCATCTCGCGGTCGTACTCTTCGAGCCGGTGGAGGAAGGGGGCGAACGCCTCCTGGGCCTGGGCCGCGGTGATCTGACCGGTCTCGATGGCGGCGAGGAGTTCCAGAACGGCGGGGAGCTCCACGGCGGCGCCGTAGCCCGGCTTGTCGGTGCGGTGCTCGGAGTAGACGGCGCCTACGGATCCGCGGACGCCGGGCAGGACGAGGGGGCCGGCGTTGATGTCGCGGGTGACGTCGTACGGCATCGGGTGTTCCTCCAGGTTGGTCAGGCGGGGCGGATCACGGCGCCGGTGGCGTCATACCCAGAAGGGGCCGCCGCGCTGCGACAGGACGGTGGGGGTGAGCGTGCTCTCGAGGACGGCTTGCCGCCACAGGGTGCGGTTCTTGTAGGAGGCCTGGTCGATGTCTTGGGGGTTGTGCTGCCACTCGGCCAGGTGCTGAGCGACAGCGGCGAGGACAGCGGCGTCACCAGCCGCGGCCTCCTGCGGCCTCGCCGCGTGCAGCGCGGTCACAGCGGCATGGGCCGGGTGGTAACTCAGCCCCATCACGGGCTCCGGCGCGTCGATCCCCTGCCGGAGCGCGGTGATCGCCTCCTGGAGGTGCGCGTCGTCTTGCGGTGCGGGAACCGTCAGCAGCGCTTCGAGGAGCACCGCGGCCTCGGTGGTGTTCAGCAGTGTGGTGGTGCTGCCGCTGAAGGTGTGGTGGAAGACCCGCAGAAGCACGTCGGTGAGGCGGGGCTTGGCCCGTCGGTCGAACAGGCAGTGGGCGCACAGCCAGGCCATCGGAACGTACGGCCGGCGCGGATGGGGCATCCGGCCGATGAGTTCGCCGGCCATCACCGGCGCGGCGCACAGGTTGCAGGAGGAGTCCGTGACGGCGTTCTTCGTGCGCATCGGCGCGGCCAGGCCGTCGGGCTCGGGCGGCTCCGGGTGCGTGTATGCGCGGTACGAGTCGGGGTTCTCGATCCAGGCCCGGGCCTGGATGATGGCGTCCCGCAGTTGCTCGTCCGTTGCCTCGGCGCGGCTGGGCGCGCCCATCCATTCGTTCAGCTGTTTCTGGACGAAGGGGATCGGTTCGCGCAGCGCGCCCGCCAGGGGCCCCACGTAGGTGGCGAGGAGCTTGCGCAGCTCGGCCCCGTGCAGCTTGTCGAGATCCTCGGAGGAGGGAGCGGGGAGTCCGGTCGGCATGGACGACGGGTCTTCCAGCCACCGCTCGACGTTGGTGAGCGCGACGCCGAGCTGGGCCAGCGAGATCCCTGACCGCGTCTTCGCCCCGATCGAGTCGTTGACGATGCCGTTGACCCGGCGTCCGTGGATGCCCGTCGCGGCGGCGAGCTGCTCCACCTTCCAGTTGAGCCGCTGCCTCGCCTGGTTCTCGGTGAGCAGGACGACCGGCTCGCACGTCCGGCATGGAACACCGGCTGCGGGGGCTGGCCGTTCGCCGCACTGTCCGCAGACGAACCCCGGGCATGCCGAGCACAGCGTTTCGAGGCCCTCGCTGTCCCCAGCGGCAGGCGGGCACAGCTCATGGCGCAGCTGATCGGCGAGCGACCGGCACTCGCCCGCGCAGTTCGCGGCGGCGGCCGCGGCGCCGGGCTGATGGACCAGGGCCTCGCGCACGGTGGGCCACAGCGCGGTCGCGTGGGGGTCGGTGAAGTCGTCGGCATGCCATTGCTCGAGCTGTGCGGCCCGGTAGGCGGCCAGCAGGCGTTTGTCGCTGCCGCCTGCGACCTTGTGGTGCTCGCGGTCATCGAGGCAGCCGCAGGGCAGCCGCTCGGCGTATCCGCAGAACTCGGCACCGAAGGCCCCGCACTGCGGGCACATCGTCCACTGGTAGGGCTCGTCGTCGTAGACGCTCATCCCGTTCGCCTCGTGGAACCGCCATGGCCCGTTCCACGGGTCGGGGCGGCCCCACGTGTCGACGCCTGCCGTGTCGTCCGGGAAGAACGGACCCTCGGCCAACAGGGCTTTGCCCTGCCACTCCTCCGGAACCTTCACCGGCAGGCAGCTGTCGGCCTCCTCGTCCCGGTCCCCGAACCACTCGTCGCAGCCGGAGGCCGCCATCGCGAACCGGGCCCACCACACCGGGGCCTCGACCTCCGCCATGAACCAGATCCGCTGCTCCGGCAGCCAGAACGCCGGCGTGCGCGGCGAGCCCTCGCTGTCGTAGAAGGTCGCCGGCTCGTACGCCCACGGCACCCGCAGATGGTCGAAGAACACCGACCAGCGGGCGTGGAGCTCCGTACGGAACCCCACCCTGATCACCTCGTACGCCACGTGCCGCTCCCTGCCGATGCCTCTGGGCTGTTGCAGGGCCTTACCTTCCACCCGGCAGGACGAGCACCGATGCGCGCCGTCACCGGTTCGGCCCATCGGTGTCCCTCTGCCGAGGTACGGCACTCGGCTGTCGGTGCCACGCCGTAGCGTGCGCCCATGAGGTACACGTTCACGCCGCCGGTTCCGGCGGAACAGATCCGGCAGCTGCCCACCCGGGACGTTGCGCTCCTCCTCCTGCAGCACCTCGCCGGCGGAACCGGCTTCCTGCAGTACGGCGGAACGATGGGCTCGGCCCGCCAGACGTTCCAGGACGAGCCGGACACCGAGGTTCTCGTCGACCGCCTCTCCGATGCCTGGGCCTGGCTGGAGGCACATGCGCTGCTGTCCCGGGTGCCCAGCCAGTCGGAAGCCTTCCGCCAGCTGTCCCGCGACGGCAGGAACCTGGCGGAGGATCCCGAGGGCATCACGCGGTTCGAGGCCCGCCAGCGGCTGTCCGGCCCGCTCCACCCGGCGCTGGAAGACACGGTGCGCACCAACTTCGACCTGGGCGACTACGAGACCGCGTGTTTCGCCGCGATGAAGGCGGTCGAAGTCGCCGTCCGGAACGCGTCCGGCCTCGACAACTCCCTGGTCGGCGTGCCGCTGATGCGCAAGGCGTTCCAGCCGCACCAGAACGGCAAGGCCGGCGGCCCGCTCGCCGACGCCGGAGCCGAAGGAGGCGAGCAGGAGGCCGCTTCCGCGCTGTTCGCCGGTGCCATGGGCGCGTACAAGAATCCCGCCAGCCACCGCACCGTCGACTTCGACGACCCCATCGAGGCAGCCGAGATCATTCAGTTCGCCGACCTGTTGCTGCGGCAGGTCGAACGCGCCAAGCGCCGCCAGACTGCCACGACCACGTAGCAGAAGCGCGGGTCCGGGGTTAACCGGGACCGGGCGCGTGCCGGAGCGAGCGGATCGCGCCGACGCTGCGGCATATTCGCGCTCCTGTGTCAGTCCCCGCTGCCACACTGCAACCATCCCCATTGCGGGGGTGGTTGACCTGATCGCCGACGAGAGGACCGATGCGTGGCGGCCGACTGGGATGCACTGGACTGGACATGCCCCACGTGCGTGGCTTCGCGCATGACGACGTGCACCACGAAGGACGGCCGCCCCCGGCCCACGCACTTCGCCCGCCGCTTCACCTCGATCCTGTTGCAGTTCGCCGTACGCCGCGGCCGCGGCCAGCCGCCCGCCGAACGCGCCCAGATCGTACGGTCCCTCACCACGGTCCAGGAGTCGGACACGTCTGCCCGCGAGGGCTACCTGTGGCACCAGACCACGGACGAGCTGTACCTGTGGGACCAGGTGGTGGCCGCGGCCGGCCGGCATGCGGCGGTCGCCGTCGAGGGCCACCTCGACGGCGACGAGATTCGCGACGCAGCTGAGCAAGCCGCACACCGCATCGCCCAGGCACGAGAACTCCTGCGTGAATGGCACGGCGAGCGCGCAGATTATCCGCTCGACGAAGAGTTCCTGGCGGGTGTGCTGCGCCCCGCGCCGAGCCTGCTCGCCCGTGCCCGGCGCCGCGGCGACCTTCAGCGACTTGAAGCCGACCTCGCACGCCGGCCCGTGCACCTTGACCGGCCGGGCGGCACCTGGGCAGCGACATGGCACAGTGACGGCAACCTGACCGCGTACCGCGACGACGGTCTTTGTGTGCGCGGCTGGAGCGCCACCCCCGACGCCACCGAGCAAGTTCTCCAGTCGTTCGAGGCCACCAGCCGCCACCGCCCACAGATCACCCTGACCTTGCATGGCGAACGGCCAGAAGCCCCCGCCGCGGGCAGTGACCCACCCGGCATCAGTCGGATGGATGTCCTGCGCGCCTTCGATGCCGACCGCGCCGCGCTCGACGCCACCGTCGCCGCCATCACCCAACTCCAGCGGGCCTGGCCCGAGCACGAGATCAGCGATCGGGTGCGCGCGGCCACCACCCAGCTCCAGACCAGTGCGCCGCAGTCGCCGCATTTCAACCTCTACAACCGCCAGCGGGAGCACGACTGGGCAGCCGGCGAGAGCGCCGCCTGGGTGCGTACCGACGCCATCGTGCAGGCCATCGACAAGGTCTGGGGCGACTTCGACCGGTCCGAGGCGTCTCGCGGCCCCAGCTGGATACCCCGCGCCACCCGCGAACTGCTCACCACCAAGCCCGAGCAACTCGCCGCGTTCCTCCGCCACCACCTTGCCGAGGAACCTCCAATCTCCCTCAGCGTCATCAACGGGCCGGCCGGACCGCTCTACAACGTCTCCATGGGCGGCGCCCACCGCACACACCTTTTCCGGATCTTGGGCCTGCCCTGGATGATCGCGAAGCTCTATGCCCGCATCCCACCCCGCCGCTTCGACGTCGCTTCCGTCATCGACACCGCCAAGGGCATGACCGAGGTCGAGCGCGTCGGGCGCGGCTGGCACACCCTGCTCGAGCGCGGCCTCCTCCACGGCCGCATCCGCTACGAAGGCGACTTCGCCGTGCTCGACCTCGACCACGCCCCTGCGCCGTGGCTGCTCGGCGACGCCGCCCTCGCCAGCGCCTACAACACGGCCTACGAGCGCGTGTACCCCGGCGCGCTGACCGAACTGGGCATCCCCGCCACCGCCTTGACCGGCCGCAAAGCCTGGGAGAAGTGGCTGTACGGCTGACGAGCACCAACGACGCGGCATGGGCCGTCGGCGTACGCCCGTGGTCGGGTAGCCGGGGCACGGCAACGTGCCCTGGCTACCCGACGGTCGACGGTTGCCGGAAACGCCCCAGGCGACGTCGGTGGCTACCGGTAGCGTGATCGCCGTGATGGTGGGCACCGACGAAACGCGGCTGGTCGTACTACGTGGCAACAGCGCCTCAGGGAAGAGCTCCGTCGCGGAGGGCCTCCGCGGAAGGTTCGGCCGTGGCCTGGCCCTCGTCGGTCAGGACAACCTCCGCCGGATCGTGCTCCGCGAGCGGGACCGGCCAGGTGCGGCGAACATCGGCCTGATCGATCTGACGGCCCGCTACGCCCTGGACGCCGGATACCACGTCGTGGTGGAAGGCATCCTGTACGCCGACCGCTACGGCGACATGCTCGCCAAGCTGCGTGCTGACCACCGCGGCCCGACCCACAGCTACTACCTGCATGTGCCGCTCGGCGAGACCCTCGCCCGCCACGCCACCAAGCCGATCGCCAACGACGTAAACGAGGCGCAGCTGCGCGACTGGTACCGGGAACTGGATCTGTTGCCCGGCGCAGTCGAGACCGTCATCGACGCCAACAGCAAGCTCGACGAGACGGTCGAGCGCATCATGCTCGACACCGGCCTGGTCGGCCTTCCCCCGCTCGAACTCTGACCTGTCCGACGTCCCGCGAGCCCTCGGCCATGGCTGGGGGCAGCGTGGTGCACGGGGTGGGGAGCCGAAGGGCTCCCGACGTTCCGGACGGGCGCTGCACCGGGCGAGCAGCTGAACCGTTTGGTGCACGGACCTCGACGGCAGGCAGCCGGCGCATGCGGTGAAGGGTGTGATCAGGGGGCAACGACGCCTGATACAACTCCCGGCCCGAGTGGGTCTGCCAAAGGACCCAACCTGCCACCGCGCCCTGTCTGTTGAGGCATCATGGACACGCATCGCGCCTTGAGGTTCTGGAAGGCACCGCGGAATCCTCGTGCTCAGCTCTATGGAGGAGACCGCAGGCTCCTGCCCGGCTGACTGTCGGGCAGGGGCAACAACCGAGCAGGAGCGGTCGCGCCCGCCGCCTCACCCGAACCGTGCGTGGCTCCAACGGGATGACGAAAGGCGACCGCTGACCCGAAACGAGGCTCCGCGCCGACTCCGCGGCGTGACCGGTCAGAAACCAGGGCACACGGAGCCGTCGGCTTCCAGACCGAACCGCCGGATCAGCTCTGCACTCGCTGGATCCCCGGCCCGCGCTCGCAACAGGGCCAGCTCCGGCAGCGCCCAGTGGTACCCGCAGTTGGCGGCCTGGAGGGCCGACCGCTCGGCTCCGTCCCGGTCCCCGGCCTCGATCTGCTCGTCCAGCAGGTCGCGCAGTACGCCGGGTTCTCCGGCGCGGACCGCCTCCCACGCCAACCGGTGAGCGCCTTCCCTGTCTCCGGCCTCTGCACGTGCCCGCGACAGCGTCTGAAGCGCGGAAGGGTGTCCGCTGGCGGCGGCCTCCCGGGCCAGCCTCTCCGCGCCTTCGCGGTCGCTCGCCTCCCGCAGCAGTGCCAGATCGAGCAGGGCGTCTGTGTCCCCGGCAGCAACGGCGTCGCGGGCCAGCAGTTCAGCGAGTTCGTGTTCCCCCGTCTCCTCACGCAGCGACGCGAGTTCCTGGAGAAGGCCAGTGGAACCGTAGGATCCGGACTCCCGGGCCAGCCGCTCCGCCTCTGCCTGATCGCCGGCTTCTTCTCGTTCCATCGCCACGTCGTAGAGCGCGGAGATGCTCCCTTCCTCGGCGGCTTCCAGAAGCAGCACCCTGGCCCCTTCATGATCGCCGAGGTCGCGACGCAGCTCCATCAGCGCGTAGAGGGCCTCGGAACGCCCCACCGCGGACTCCCGCAACAATGCCTCCGCCGACACTAGATCCCCGGCCGCCCCCCGCATATCTGCGAGCTTCTGCAACGCCCATCCGTCGCCGGCGTCACCTGCTGCACGCAGCAGGATCTCGGCTCCCGGGGAGTCGCCGAGCGCCCGCCGCAGATCCGCGAGTTTCACCAAGATCCACGTGTGACCGTCGACACCAAATCGTCGGGCCAGTGACTCGGCTTCGTCCCGCTCGCCTCTTCGTTCCAGGTACTCCACGAGATCGTGGAGGAGGCCGAGATCGCCTGTGGCAGCGGCCTGCCGCAGCGTGGCCTCGGCGCCTTCTGAGTTCCCGGCCTCCTCCTCAAGCCGAACGAGCGCCCGCCACGCCCAGGGATGACCAGCAGCGGCGGCCTCCTGGTACAGCTCGTACGGCGATTCCGCCTGTTGGCTGTCCCCGGCCAGCTCCAACAAGTTGGCCAGCCGCCCGGCAGCGGCGCTCTCCCCGGCCCCGGCGGCCCGCCGGTAGAGGGCGGCGGCGATGCGTCGCCGGCCGTGTTCCTCCGCGGCGGAGGCGAGGCCCGTCAACTCAGCGGTGGGCACGTGGTGTTCGACGGCGCTCCAGAAGATCTGGGGAGGGAACCGGTACTGGCGGGTGGTTCGGGCGTAGTGGTCAAGATAGTCGGCGAGCCGGTACACGCCGGAGAGTGAGCCCATGCCGCTGGGGTGGGCCACCGCTTCCAGTGCCGCCGTCACCTCCATCACTCTCGTCCGGGCGTAGCGAAGGGCGCCGGCGAACCAGGTGTCGGGATCTGCGGCGGCTCGCTGTTGGTCGGTCAGATATCCCGGTACCGCCGCTTCCAGAAATGCCTCCGTCAGGGGGGAGGTCAGCCCGAAGCGGCGAGCGTCCATCGCGGCAGTGATGATGGCTTTGCCATAGGGGCCGTCCGGCGCGACGGCGCTTTCGTAGTGGTCCACCAGCTGCGGAGCGGCGGCGAGGGTCTGGGTGATTGCGCCGGTCGGGCTGGTCCGGGCGGCTGTCTCCAGGGACGGATGGCGGCTCGTTCGCAACGCCCGCAGCTCCAACTCGGTGAAGGACGGGGGGACATCGACCGGTGCCACGGGGTCCAGGAGTGCGCGGGCGTGTTCATGCAGGCCAAGTGCGTCCACGCCGCCTTGGGGCGCGGCAGTCAGGGTCCGGTGATCGGCGGGCCACATGGTCGCGATGATGACGGTGGGTCCTGGGCCTTCGAGGCGGCGTTGCAGCGCCGCCGCTGCGGCCTCACCCTCGGTGTTCCGGAGGAAGCGGTGCGCGTCGTTCAGCCACAGGACGGTTTCCGGCGCGACGGCGTCCGCTGCGAGGAGGGTCAGCAGGCTGTCGACCCCCTTGGGGTAGACGAGGTCCCAGTCCGCCAGGCACGCCCGGACTGCTTCGTACGCGGTGCGCGTCTTCCCTGTGCAGGACTCGCCCCGCACGACGATCAAGGTCGGGTGGGTGCTGGTCTTCGCCGCTTCGAGCCGTGCCCGAAGGTGCCGGTCGTGCTCACGCTCGACGTAGTCCGGCAGTACGAACTCGTACTGCGGGACCACGATGGAGTCACCGCGAATCGCGGGGTGAATGCCGAGTTGCTCCGGTTTCCATGCGGGGAACGGCCGTGGTCTGTCGGCGAGTTCACCCAGTCGCGTCCGCGAGGCGGAGGCATCAAGGGCAGTGCGGGCGTGAGCGCCTCGTACGCCCGCCCCGCTTGTCTGGTTTCGCAGTCGCATGACGGCGGTGTGGCGCTTGCGCCATTCGTCAGCATCGAGCAGCCGGAGATCCGCGGGCGGAACCTCGACCCCCGCCCCTTCCAGCCGGTCCGCCAGGAACTCGACCAGTTGGACCAGCTTCTCCTCCTGCGGAGTGACGACCTTGCCTTTGAGCCATTGGCCGACGGTCGTTGGGACGGCGTTGATGACGCGGCCGAGCTGGCGCTGGGAGACCTTCTTGGCCACATGGGTCCGGTAGAGATTGCCGAGCCTTCGCAGGTCCGCCCGGAACTCCTCTTCCTGGCTGCTGACCTGCTTGCCCGTCACGTGCGCCCCCGCCCGATGTCCACCTGTCCAGAGCGCCCTTCCTGGACACCCAGGCAGCTTAGGCCGTGACCAGCCCCTTCGGCGGGGAATCGTCCAGGACCGCAGGGACGGCTGAAGGACACCCCGATGGACAGAGAGCGTCGAGCACATCAACCCCGGCAGCGGGCCGGGGCCTCCTCAGGAAGGTCACGACATGTCGATCACCGACATCCTCAGGCAGCTCGGCGGCGACACGGTCCAGGCGCTCGGCCCGGTCGGCGCGGCCATGTTCGCCCTGTTCCTGCTCCTGTACATCGGCGTGGTCCTGCCGACGGTATGGTCGCGCCATGCCTACCGCCGAACCGCTGCCCGCCGCACCATGATGATCCTGCTCGACTACCTGGACCGGCTGACGCTCGTCCTGAGGTTCTGGCAGCGCCGGTGACTTGGGCCCGGAGGTGTACCTCGGTGCGCCTCCCCTGGGCTGGCCCCCGGAGGCCTTCCGCCTGGTGCTCATCCCGAACCCGATGGGCAGGTCGCCCTGGAACTCGCCCGGCTGTACCCGGCGGGTCTGGACGACACCGACCGGGCCGCGTACGAGACGCGTTACGGAGCGCTCCGCTTCTGGTGCCGCGTGCAGCATTGTCGGACCCCGGTGACAGGATGGCGTCAGAAGCGTCGCGTCCGCGCAGCGGCCGCGACAACCCGAACGTCACGGAGTACCGCATGAACCGCAGTGAGCTGGTCACAGCCCTCGCCGAGCGCGCCGAGGTGACCCGCAAGGACGCCGACGCCGTTCTGGCCGCCTTCGCTGAGATCGTCGGCGACGTCGTCGCCAAGGGCGATGAGAAGGTCACCATCCCCGGCTTCCTGACCTTCGAGCGCACCCATCGTGCCGCCCGTACGGCCCGCAATCCCCAGACGGGCGAGCCGCTGGAGATCGCAGCCGGATACAGCGTGAAGGTCTCGGCAGGTTCCAAGCTCAAGGAAGCCGCGAAGGGCAAGTAACCCCGCCCTCACTCGTGCCGTGACCACTCCAGGACCGCGACCTGGCTTCACCAAGTCGCACTCCGTCAGGCGAGCACTGCGTCAAGCCCGGATAGTTGCGGCGCCGACGGGGTAGAACGGACGCCGGGTGCCCTCCGTTTGCAGGGGGCTCCGACTCCAGACCAGCCGGGATTCCTCGGCAAGATCGAAGGACACGCAGTATGGCCAGCGGCACCGTGAAGTGGTTCAACTCGGAGAAGGGCTTCGGCTTCATCGCCCAGGACGGCGGTGGCCCGGACGTCTTCGCCCATTACTCCAACATCGCCGGCAGCGGCTACCGCGAGCTGACGGAGGGCGACGCGGTCACCTTCGATGTGACCCAGGGACAGAAGGGCCCCCAGGCCGAAAACATCGTCCGGGGCTGACGGCCGTACGCGCGCCGCCCCGCCCATGAAGATCACTGTGTAGAGTGGCCTCACCGACGCGGGGTGGAGCAGCTCGGTAGCTCGCTGGGCTCATAACCCAGAGGTCGCAGGTTCAAATCCTGTCCCCGCTACTGACTGACGGGCCCGGCATGCAGCCGGGCCCGGCTGCAGCGGGGCCATGCGTCACCCCGGCGAACGATGCTGGCCGGGGCGATGCGATGCCAGGGCGGCGGCGGGCGCCAGGGCGCCAACGATCTCCTCGCCACCTCCGGCGCAGCTGACCGGGCCCCTCTTCACAGGCTGGCGTCACTCCGGCCTCGGCGGAGGCCACAGGAGCCGGGCCCGGCCGTACCGGGCCCTGGCCGCGTCCGCGCTCAGACCGTGCGGGCGCCCGATCTGCTCCCAGGTGGCGCTCACCTCCCGATCCGCGATCACCGCGCACCGCACCAGCTCGCTGGTCAGGTGGCGGAAGTCCGCGGCCGCGGTGCTGTGCAGCCCCGCGTCGGCCCGCTCGTTGCCGACCGCGTCGGCCACCAGCAGCTCCAGGGCCTCGCATCGGGCCCGGATCTCGCGCGAGATCTGCAGCAGAGCGATCCGTGCCCGGAGGGCAGCTGCCGCCCGCCGCCGCTCCCGGTACGCCTCCTGCCGGCAGGAACGCGGACGAGGGCAGTACCGGCGACGCCGACCACCGGGCAGCTCGGCGCCACACCACGCGCATCTGTCGTCCATATCCGAAGGATCCCCCCGGAATCCGATGACAGCACCGCCACCGTCTGGGAGCACCGGCGCCACCTGCCGCACACGCCCGCACAGCCACAATCGCATGGCGCTGACTTGCAAAGACTCCCTTGGAGAGCTGGACGCAGCCGCGGCGCCGACATCACTTCACCCGGCACCGGCAAGGCGTTTTCGTATGCTCCCCCGCACCGCGGGCACGGCCCTCGCCCGCGGTGCGCCTGGAGCCGGCCGGCCCCAGCGCCCGGACATGCAGGGCTGGAGGACTTGATGCGCGGCACGACGGTCGCCGGCCGGTACCGGCTGAAGGAGCCGATCGGCAGCGGAGGCATGGGCACCGTGTGGCGCGCCGAGGACCTCCACGAGAACCACGGCGTCGCCCTCAAGATCATCCCGGTGGGGGAGGGGGACCCGGTTCGGGAAGCGGCCTTCCGCCGCGAGGCACAGGTCGCCGCGCGCCTGTCCCACCCGAACGTCGTCGCCGTCCGGGACCACGGCGCCGCCGACCTCGACGGCCGCCGGATCCTCTTCCTGGCCATGGGCCTCGTCGACGGACGGCCGCTGAACACGCTCACCGGCCGCCCGCTCCCCGTCAATCAGGCCCTGACCTGGGCGATCCAGATCAGCCAGGCCCTGGAGGCCGCCCACGACCGCGGCATCGTCCACCGCGATCTCAAGCCGTCCAACATCCTCCTCGACCAGGCCGCCGGCAACGCCGCGAAACTGTGCGACTTCGGCATCGCGCGCCTGGCCGAGGCCACCCACCACACCCTGACCGTGACCGGCGTCGCCATCGGCACCCCCGCCTACATGTCGCCCGAGCAGGCCCGTGGCGACACCACCCTGAGCGCACCCAGCGACCTCTACTCGCTCGGCTGCCTCCTCCACGAGCTGCTCACCGGCCACGTCCCCTTCACCGGCACGGGCTGGCAGGTCCTCAGCCAGCACGTCCACGACGCGCCGGCCCCGCTGTCCGCCCTGCGCCCCGGTGTTCCCCGCGAGCTCGAGCAGCTGGTCCTGGAGCTCCTCGACAAGGACCCCGACCGCCGGCCGACCGCGGCCGACACCCGCACGCGGCTTATCCGGCTGCACACCGCGCTGGCCGCCTTCGCCGACGCACCCACCGCGACAGCGCCCCGGCACCCGCCCACGCTGGTCGCCACCACGACCTCCGCCGGCCCCGCCGGCCGCCAGCGTGAGCCAGGCGCCCGGGGCACCACCGTGTGCGCGGCCGGCCTGACCGCGGCCGCCATTACGGGCGCCCTCTCGCTCACCACCACCGTGCCGACTCCCTGGACGACCGGCCTCGGCACGCTCGCCGGGCTGCTGCTCGCCGTCCTCTACCTGCTCGACCCGCCCCAGCCACCGCATCCAGGGCAGCTGAGGATCACCACGGCCGCCCTCATGACCCTCCTGCTCCTCACCGGCGGCGCGGCGCTCGCCGTCCTCGTCACCGACTTCTCCCGGTGGGCGGCCGCCCTGGTCATCAGCGTCCTCGGCGGGCCCGCCATGGTCGCCTGCGCCAGCGGTGTGCGCCGCCTGGTCGAGCACACGCTCCACCGCACGGCCTGGCACGGCGACCTCGCCTCGACCGCCGGCGCCCTGCAGACCGCCACCCTTCTGCTCGTCGCTCACCACGCCGGCCTTCCGTCCCTCACCCTCATCGCCGCCGGCGCCGTGCTGTGGCCGGCCACAGCACTTCTCACCGCGTTCCTCACACCTCGCCGAACCCGCCACGAACCTCTTGCGCCGGCCCGGACCGGAATCACCGAGCTCCGGCGTGTCACCCGGCCCCGGTCCGCCGTTAGTCCCACGTGAACGACGCCACCACCGTCTCCGGCGAGATCATTCCCGGCTCCGTGATCGACCAGTTCCTTGCCACCGTCGACTGCTCCGACGGTGAACGCGCCCTCGCGAACAGCACTCTCGCCGAGGAAGCGGCCTACAAGTACGGCCTGGCCTACGGGCTGTCCGGCGGCCGCGACCTCCACCACGATGCTCACAGCGCCGGCATCGACAACCTTCTCGGTCACGCGGTGCCCGCAGCCGTCGCCTTCGCACTGCACCACCTCGGTGCACTGCTGCCCGACTTGACGAGCGAGCAGTGGGAGCGCCTCGATGCCGTCGCCACCACTCTGCACCTGAAGATCTGCGAGGACCTGACAGGAGCGAACGGCACCGGCGACGAACCCTGCGCCCCTGCCGATGCCGTACCCGAGGCCGTGAACTGAGCCGGCCGGCCCCCGGCACCACTCCCCCGGCGGCAATTACGACACCCGGCGTCGATGTCAGTGGCCGCCTCTATGCTGCGCCGCACAGCGAGGCAAAACCCCGCTCACCCTTGGAACGCGGGGAGTTGAACTCATGGCGCGCACCGGCAGACCGCGGAAGGACCCTCGCGAGCCGGAAGAGATCATGCGGGCGGCGGGCCTGGAGCCGCTGGAGCCCTACCCCGGCAGCTCTGCCCCGTGGCGGTGCCGCCATACGGCGTGCGGGCGGGAGGTCACCCCCCGCCTGAGCAACGTCACCACGGGACAGCGCGGCTGCGTGTACTGCTCCGGGCGAGCCCGGATCGACCCCGAGGCCGCAGCCGCAGTGATGCGGGCGGCCGGCCTGGAGCCCCTGGAGCTCTATCCCGGCAGCGACCGGAAGTGGCGGTGCCGCCACCTCGGGTGCGGACGCGAGGTCACACCCACCTACGTCCGGATCAACTCCGGTACCGGGCCCTGCCGGTGGTGCGCACCGAACGCGCCGGTCGACCCGGACGTCGCCGCGGCCGACATGCGGGCCGCGGGCCTGGAACCCCTCGGCCCGTACCCGGGAGTGGACACACCCTGGCCCGTCCGCTGCCGGACGTGCGGAGAACCCGGGACCCCCACACTGGGCTCCATCCGGCAGGGGCAGGGCGGCTGCTACCCCTGTGGCCGGCGCAAGGCCAACGAGTCGATGCGCCACGACGCCGAGACCGCGGCCGCGGTGATGCGGGCGGCGGGCCTGGAGCCGCTGGAGCCGTACCCCGGGACCGCGTTCCCCTGGAAGAGCCGCTGCACCAAGTGCGGAGCCATCGTCTCCCCGCGCCTTGGTTCCCTGACCGGCCAGAGCCGGCGTCCAGGCTGCAAGCCATGCGCCGACCGGGCAACCGGTGCGGCACAGCGCCACGACGAGGACCTGGCCGTCGCCGAGATGCGCGAGCACGGATTCGAACCCCAAGAACCGTACCGCGGGGTCAAGTACACCTGGCGGTGCCTGTGCCACGGCTGCGGCACCATCACCTCACCGACCTTCGGCTCCATCCTCGCCGGCCAGAGCGGATGCCGACGCTGCGCCGATCTCCGCTCCGCCGCCGCACGACGGGAAGACCCCGACCGCGCCGCCGCCTCCATGCGCGAGGCCGGTCTCGAGCCCCTAGAGCCCTACACCACGACCATGACGCCCTGGCGCTGCCGCTGCACCACCTGCGGCCGCACCTCGACCCCCACCCTGGCCAAGATCCGCAGCGGCCGCAGATGCAAGTACTGCGCCCGCTTCGGCTTCGATCGCGCGGCGCCCGCCCGCGTCTACGTCGTAACCCATGCACAGCACGGCGCCGTCAAGATCGGCGTCGCCGGCGCTCTCCAGCGCAACGACCGCATCGCCCAGCACCGCCGCCTCGGATGGGCCCTGTTCTACGAACACCACGTGCCCACCGGCGACGACGCCCTGTCCGTCGAGCAGACGATCCTGCGGCGCCTGCGCGCCGCCGGGCACGGCATCTTCCTCACCGCCGTCCAGATGCCCAACGGCTGGACCGAAACGTTCGACGCAGCCCGCGTCACCGCCGCCCAGCTTCGGGACGCGATCCGAGAACACCAGACCACGCCGACCCCTCCTCAACCGCTGACCCTGTTCTAGCCGCGCAGCTCGGCCCGGTGAGCGAGCCGACCTCGGGGGCGGCGATGGGGTGGGCTATGCCGGGCCCCGTAAGGGGCGGGCCGCCGCGGCGGCCTGCTTGGCGGACTCCAGCGCCTTGGTGAACGTCGAGGCGACGACGGCGGCCTCGTCGGTCAGCCTGTCGATCTCGGCGACCGCCAGGTCGTCCGCCGCGGTGCGGGCAAGCAGGTCGAGGAGCTCGTCGCTGCTCGCGGCCAGCCGCTCGATCTCCCGTACCTCGGCGTAGCGGGCGTCGGCCTCGGCGACCTGTCCGGCGTAAGCCTCCAGTGCCGCCACCCGCCGCTCGATGCCGTGCAGGCTCGTCGCGAGCACACGTCGGCGAGAGGTGAGCAGCTCGGCCACCGTGGCGTTGTCCGTCTCCCGCGGTGCCCGTTGATCCTTGTGTGTCACTCGGCTGTAGTTCCGCAGGTCTTGGGCGATCGCCCACTCCTGACGGGGGAAGGCCGCCTCGTTTCGCTGGGCGTCGAGCCACTTCTCGCGGTGCACCTTCGAGTCGAGCACGGCCGTCATCGCCCGCTGGGCCCGGGCCAGGAGTTCCTGGGCGTCAGCGGTCAGGTCCTTCGGATGCACGAGGTGCTGCTGGGCGGAGGCGAGCCGGCGCAGCTGCCCGTTGTAGAGCGCCCGGTCGGCGACCAGACCGGCGCAGAGCACGGCCACGACGCCGGCGGCCAGAGGCCACAGGGCCAGCAGCGTGTGCACCAGGTCGACGGCCTTCTGCAGCTTCTGGTCCAGCGCGCCGACGAGGGTGGAGGCGTCCGCGGCGGAGTCCGCGATCTCGAGGCCACCGGTCCACCACCACCCCACGGCGGCAACCGTGACCCCCGCTCCGCCGCGCGCCAGAAGCGGGACGGCCGCCCACAGCGGGTAGGCCGGGCGGTCCACGTAGCGGCGAGGGTCCTCCATGGCCTGCCGCAAGGCTCTCCGGGTAGCGTCCGAGAGCTCCGCATCCGGGTCGAGGACCGGGTGCACCGCGCTGTCCGAGGGCTTCTTGGACTCCGTCACCGCTTCCTCCCCCTGTACGAACACAGCCCGCTCGGCCATGCTCTGCCTGTCCCGGCAGCGACCCCGCGGCCGCGGGCCGACACATCGGTCCGCGCCACGGTACGTGAACGCCTTCCGACGCCAGCGGCTGAACCTTGGCGTACTTCACACCGGACCGGTCCCACCGCCCGCGGTGGGGGCCTGGCAGCGAAATGCCCGGGCGCGACCGGCAACGCCCGTGAACAGACGCCCCCCCAGCAGACCCAACCGGAGAAAAGCGGTGGGCCCGGTCCCGAGTCGTGCCGATACTGGCGACGAAGGAAGTGAGGCTCCCGTGCGACAGGGCGAACCGAGTGTTCTCGACGCCCTCATGGAAGCGGCGCAGGACGCCGCTTCCTACGAGGCCATCGCCGTCGTGCTCGCGGCCGTCGACCTCGACACGAACGAGACCGCCGCACAGCAGCGCGATGCGTTGCTCGCCGCGCTGCGACTTCGGCTCTCCGGGACCGGCAAGGCTCAGGACTTCGCTGCGCCGCTCCCCGGCCATCCGCTCAGGGGGTGGCTGGCGAGCCTGTCCGAGGCCACCGACGACCAGTTGGAGATCTGGAGCGCATACGCCGAGGCCGTCAGCCACCCCTTCGTCCGGGGCCGCCTCCATCACCTTCTTCTGCTCGCGGGACACGGCCGCAAGCCCGATCACATCCGGGGCGCAGTTACCGGGTACCTGGACGCGGCACCGCTGCTGCTCGCCACCCCCCGACGCTTCGCTGGCCTGGCGGGCGCGACCGAGTGCCTGCGCTGGGCCGGAGACCTCGCCCGGACCTTCAACCAGATCGACCTGTGCAAGCGCGTCACCGACGAAACGGCTGCCCTGGCCGAACGCGTCCTAGCCGCGCCCGAGGACGACTCGGGGATCGTGGCTGGCCTTCTGGACGGACTGCGCGTGCAGAACTACGACATCACGGACCTCGCGGAACGCGCCGCACATCGCTACGCCCGCGATGTGCTCACCCATGTCGACTTCCTCAAGCTGCTGCGGGAGGAGGCGCCCGAGGACCACTGGCCCGGCATCGACACCGCGATCGTCAACGCCCTCCTCGACGCCGCCGACGCCGACACCGGGTTCCGTCGCCACAACCTGCTGACCCGGGCCGCGACCGTAGCCCGCGACCGAGGTCTGTCCGAATTGAGAGTGCGTGCCGAGATGGCCCTGCAACAGACCGATCCGGACTCCCTGGGCTGGAGCCGACTTGGTCGCCCACTCATCCTTCCGCCGGGACTGATCGCCGGGGCGCGAGCACACATCGACGCCGCCGCCGACCTGACAGACGCGCTGTGGCGAACGACGCTGGATGTCCACCCGGCGATGCGCGAGGATAGCGACGACGCGCACTCACTGGACGGTCTGCTCCGGATCCCGCGCACGCGCATCAACACCGCCGGCCCCATCCAGGTAGCCCCGCCCGTCGAAGCCGACGACGACCACGTCGTCGGACTGCAGGTCCTCGCGATGGACGTTGTTGGGCTGCTCGCCGCCGAGCAGCTCGACCGCATCCACGAGCGATTCGAACCGGACGAGGCCGAGCTGATCGGCGCCCTGGTCCACGAAGCCGTCCTGCCGCCGGCGCGCGCCCGGATCCTGGCCGATGCCTTCGGGTACTTCTGGCTGGGGGAACTCGACGCGGCGGTGTGCATCGCGCTGCCCCAGGTCGAGCAGATCCTCAGACAGCTCCTGCGCCCCCGAGTACCGATCGTGTCTGTGGCCAAGGGCCAGTCCCCCGGGACCGTCGACCAGATGGGCGGGCTCATCCGCAGCATGCCGGCCGCCGGCTATCCCCGGGACTGGAGCCGCGCCCTGGAGCTGCTCCTCGTCGACCCCGATCGCGGCATGAACTTGCGCAACGACGTCTGCCACGGCTTGGTCGACACCCCGCCAAAGCACCGCATCGCGCTCATCTTCCAGGCCGCGCTGTACCTGCTCAGCCACGCCCACGGACATCGAACCACTGCGCCACCCACCCCCTGAATGTCCGTCCAATCAGTACGCGACTCGATCCGCTGCAACCAGACAGCCCGATGGGCTCCTTGACCCGTTTGAGCGTACGCGCGCGCCTCCTCAGGGAAGACACGCCGGTATGACCACCATCTTCGTGTCAGTCGTGGGCGTGCTGGGCACGGTCCTGGGAGCCGCCCTCACCGCCTTCGTTGCAGCCCGTACGGAACAGCGCAGAGAAAGATCACAGAACCGGGCGCAGCTGAATGAACTGTGGGTCGAGCATCAGCGATGGCGCCGTGAACGCCGACAAGCTGCCTACCTTGCCTTCCTCGAAGCGCTGGGGACTGCTGACCGAGATAACCAAACCTTCTTCCGAGAGCTGCAGGCCAGACGCTCTCAGGTCCCGCTCGACGAGACACGGATCGCCGCGATCAGGACGAAGTTCAAGGACGCCGAGAGCGCGGGGCTCGTGGTGACCCTGGAAGGTCCCGAGGCTGTAGCAGAGGCAGCCCAGAACCTCGTCGATCAGCTGTCCTCTCTGGTCCAAGACGTTCGGGAGTACGCGGAAACAGCCGCAGCAGACAGCCCCGGCAACGGGGACAACGCCGTGCACGAGGCGGGAATGGGATTCATAGCGGAGCGAAACGCATTTCTCGGCTTGGCCAGGGACGTGCTTGACGAGGTAGCCGAACGCTTCCAGATGCCCCCCGACCTGGTTCGTTGAGAAGACGGCTTGACTGAGCGAGACAGGACACCAACAAGAGCAGCGGGACGTCATTGCCTTCGTCCTGTGACACCGAATCCTGACCTCACTGAGGACTGGTCGATGGCCCGCGCGTGCAGGATGGAGCCATGGAGAACGAAGTGCCCTTATCCGGTGGACGCATCACTTCAGGTGTGGTCAAGGTCGGCGATACCGTCCGCCGGCCAGTCACCGCGTCGTCCGCGTTCATCGCCGAATTGCTCGGTGACCTTCGACGGCAGGGCTTCACTGGCGCTCCGCGTCACCTCGGGTTCGACGAGGCCGACCGCGAGATCCTCAGCTACCTTCCCGGCTGGGTGCCCGCTCGCTTCCAGCGCTGGACAGACCCTCAGGTGGCTGCCGCCGGCTCCCTGCTCCGCGCCTTTCACGACGCCACCCGCGCGAGCCGCCTGGCCGGTCGGCACCCCGTCATCTGCCACCACGACCCGGGGCCGAACAACACGGTCTTCGCAGACGACGTCCCGGTCGCCTTCATCGACTTCGACACCGCCGCCCCCGGTGATCCGCTGGAAGACCTCGGCTATATGGCATGGACCTGGTGCATTTCCTCCAAGCCTGACGCTCCACCCGCCGCCAGTCAGGCCGCACAGGTACGCATCCTCGCTGGCGCGTACGGGCTCGACGACGCCTCCCGCTCACGTCTCATCGATGCCGCGCTCGACCGCCAGGTGCGCAATGCCCGGTGGTGGCGCCACCACCTCATGCGCCCGTCTCCGCACGTCGCTGCCGACCACGAGATCGCCGAGCGCATCCGGTGGTCCGAACGGGAGCACGCCTACACCTTGGCCAACCGCACGACCTTCGACGCAGCCCTGCACTGACATCCGACACGAGTCCGATCCGCCTGCGCGATCAAGGCTCGCACACACTCCCGCGTCCGCCAGCTCGGTGACACTGGGGAGCCTTCTGTCCTGTGACGCTGAATCTGGACCGATTGCCAGGAAAGTTGGACAACCGCTACGTTCCTGCCAAGTCGCTATCGCTCCTCCACGTCAGCAGCCCGCCGACTGTCCGGTCTGCGGAATCCCGCTTCCCGAACAGAGGTCCCAGAGCCGTCTGACGTGCTCGGCTTCCTGCCGGACGAAGCGCTACCGATCACGGAGGAAGGAACGGCTCGGAATATCGCCTGACCAACCCATCAAGCTTCCATCTTCCGCAGAGCATCGACGATGATTGGGTCGAAGCGATCTGGGCTGCGGACAACATCATCCTCACCTTCGCTGAGAACTTGCGTTTCCACCGCCTGTCCAGGCCGACGCCAAATTCCCCGAATCTCCCAGAATGCCGCTTCGCCGTCTGTCATTACGACAGAAACGGACACCTCTTTCACTTCCTCGCCTTGCTCACCTTCTCTAATTACCCATTCCCTAGCTCCATGGCGGAACGCTCCTGCCACATGCACACCCCAGTTCCCCACCCCATGGTTCTTGACCGCGTGCTCCACGGCCTTCGAGACAGCGCTCTGTACTTCATCGTCCTGTGCCCGATAGAGGAGAGTCATCGCACCTCCCACTCGCTTTGGTGTTGCACGGCTCTAGCGGGCACGCCCTCCGAAAGGAGGAATTCGATCCCCCCGGCCTCGTGGAGCCGCGGTCCGCGAATCACGGGAACCTTTCGCGGATCAATTAGTGCCACGTACTTGCGCAGCTTTTTGGGTTGTGGAAGCTGCAGTAGGCGAGCGGCATCCTCTGGACTGTAGGGGGTGATTGTCGCATAAACTTCACCCTCCATACCCTTCCGAAAGTCCCTCTCCTCGCCCGGGAATAGATAGGTGACAAGTAGGCGCCCCCGCAGAGTCTCGGGATCTAGCGGTGGAATATTCCGCAAGTCTTCCCCCTCGTGTCTTATCGCGTCTCGCAGCATGTACTTGTCCAGCCTCGTTGCGAGATGGCCGCACGACCCCATGACGTTCACATCCTCTCGCCACCTCTTCCATGGTGCGGGGACGGAGAGGCACGCGCCATGCGTAGCGGCTGTCCGACTTCCCTGGCAATCGGTCCAAGTTCGGTGTCAGAGGACACCTTCGCCCGGCGTCCGAACGATCCCGGAAACTCGTCCGCTCTGACTGTCACACCGCGCGCCGTCCGCACACCTGTACCAGGTGACAGCGGACCTCACAGCGGGAGCAGCACGTGACCCACACCGACACCCTCACCCCGTACACGCCCCGGCTACAGCAGGGCCTTCGCGCGACCGACGCGGCCGTCTCCCCGGTCGCCCTGCGCCAGATGGCCACGGGCGAAACCGAAGAGACGGCCCGAGCTGAGCTCGCGGACTTCGAGCACCTCATCTCGACGCCCACGCCCGAACAGGCCCGGGGCGAGGCACGGATCTTCCACGCGCTGATCACCGCCTACGGCCGTCACCGCCCCACCCTCACCGGCGGCCCGTTCGGCATCCGCAGCCTCACCCCCCGCCCCGACGAACTGGTGGTGCGGATCGCGCCCGCCCAGCTGGAGCGGTGGATCGACGCCCTCGGCCACCGGCCGGGCGGGACAGGCGTCGCAGGCCTGCGCTGGGCCGGCCTGCGAGAGGGGATTGCCCTGACGCTGCCCGGGATGAGGATGCTCCTCGCCGGCATCAGCGAGACCGACTGGCGTGCTGCACTCGGCCGCCGGTCCGCCGACCAGAGCAGCCTGATGCCGCACTGGATCCCCCAGTTCCGCCGCGAACCCGAGTACGCAGCCGCCCAGGACGCCGAACTCGCGGGCCTCGCCGACCACCTGTGCGCCACCCTGCGCCGGATCCGGCTCCTCGACACCCTCACCCGTATCAGCGGTCACGTTCACCTGTTCACCACCCGCCACCACGGCGTCCTCCACCTGATCGAGGCATGCGAGGCCACCCCCACCGTCCTGCCGCTGTGGACCTCCCGGTCCGTCCCCCTGGCCCTGTGGCCCGCCGGACCGATTCCTGCCCCGGGCCCGGCCGACCCGCGCACAGCTGTCCTCGACCTCCTCACCGAGATCGAACCCGACCGCGCCCCGTCCGGCACCGTCGATCACCCCGCCGCCCGCGCCCTCTGCCACATCGCCGGCCTCAGTGCGGACCCTGTTCTGGTCCAGGCCGCCGAGCACGCTCTCGACGTCGCCACCCGCGTCCTCGCCGACCCCGCCCACGCCAGCGTGTACGCCGCCGGCGGCTGGGCAGGCAGCTGCCGCACATACCTCGAAGGCACGGTCCACGGAAGCGACCCCTGCCTCCCGCCCGGCGCCGAGGCCGTCACCGACCTCCCCGAGGAAGCCGTCCAGCGCCTCGGCCAGCACTTCTCCAGCCGGCCCTCGGATACCTCCCGCGCCGACCTCGTCGGCGCTGGCCGGGAAGAGCTCGTCCACCTTCTTGACTGGGCGCTCGCCGTCGCGACCCGCCCCGCCAACCGGCCGGACTGGACCCGCGACAGGACCGACGGCACGCTTCAGCACACCCAGCCGCTGCCCGACCACGACGGCACCCTGACCCTGACCGCCACCACCACCGGCGTCTACCGCGTCAGACTGGACCCACTGGGACTGCGCGACCTCGCCGACGAGGACGACACCGTGGAATGGGAGCGCGAGGCCGCGCCCTCGCAGAGCGCCGCCGTCCTGCTCGCCGAACACGCCGCGATCGAGGCCGCGGTCTGCCTGCCCTTCCAGCGCGAACACCGCAAGCAGCGCCTCCTGCTGCCCGCGCCGGTGTCGGCCGAGCCGACGATCCGGTCCGTCATCGCCGGAGCCGACTACGTTCTGGGGTTCTTCACCTTCGCCAGCGTCCTCGGCCGCCTCCACGAGCGCGTGGGCTCCACCCAGGGAGCAGCCGACGGCCACTGGCGAACCGACACCCTCTCCGACACCCCGGCCACCCTCACCGCTCTCATCAGCGACTGGTGCGCGCTGCCCTCACCCCACCACGGCGAAGCCGCCAACACCGCCACCGTCGACAGCCCCGACTACCTCCGCCACCTCGCCGCCCACCGCGCTGCGCTCGACCCGTTCGTCACCCGCTACCTCGCCGCCGCCGACACCCTCGCCGGCGCGCGCACCTTCGAAGAGCGTCACCTCGCCGGCTTCGCAGCCCTGCGCACCACCGACCTGTCCGCCCTGGCCCGCACGGAGGTACGCCCCACCCGCGAACGGCTCCTCCGCCTGGTCAGGTCCATCCCACAGGACCCCGCCCAGCTGACCGCCTGGTACGAACACCACCTCGACCAGGCCTGAACCCCGCCGGTCCTTGGAAGAAGGAGCAACCGCACCATGAGCAATCAACTGCCGGACCCGACAACGTTTATAGGCCCCATCGGACGCGGGAAGGCGCCGCTGCCGGGCGACGCCGACGCCGACCAGTACACAGCCGTACTCAGGCGCGCCCTGCACACCGTCGAATGCCGCGAGCTCGGCCCGGAGGCCGCCGGTCAGAAGTTCGGACCGTTCGCGGACACCGCCGACGGCCGTGTGACCGTGCTCGTGGACGAGGACCAGATCCGGCACCGGCACCCCGGCCACGACGAGCTCAACCACCTGACGCGCGCTGTCCGTGAGCGGGGACCGGCGGTGGACGTCATCATGGTGCCGCCCACCATGCTGTTCATGGACGAGATGGCCCACGTCGCCAGCAAGGCGGCCGAGCCCGCCTCCGCGGCGCTGGCTGGTCCCACCCGATGGGTGTATGAGCCGAGTCGGCCACTGCGACCGGTCCGGTGGTACGAGGGATGAGCGTGAAGCGGCGGACGAGCGGTGACGGTTCGGGCCCGGAGGCGGTGGCCGACGCGTTCGCATCGGCGGACGTGGCACGGGCGAGCGTGCGAGGAGGAGCGGCGGGCGGGCGGGCGCGGTCGGGAGCGAGGGAGGCTTGACATGGGAATGCGGCCCGAAGGAAATCTCCTCGGGCCGCAGTTCGGAATCTGTATACGCTTTCGCAGCCGGCCTGCGCGCCGACTTCCAGCCGGGCTCGGCCCGGGACGAATCAGGGGGACGAGATGACCACCACGAAGACCTCAAGCCCGGCAGTATCAGTGCCCGGCTGTACGGACGCCTCTGTCGCTCTCTTCAGCGACGAGGCGTCCGCGGTGACGAGAGCGGTGCCCGGCGCGGCCAGGAACCTGCCGCGGCCACTGGACACCCTGACCTGGCAGGAGCCCCCCGCCCTGGAGGACGCGGACGACGACGCGCGGTGACCGCATGGCCCGGGGCACGTCGCCTCTCGCCGCTCGGCTGATCAGCCCAGGCGCCCACCGCGGTCAGCGGTCGTGCCAAGCAGAGTGGTCCTCGTTCCACTGCTCCCGGGCCCGGGCCCGCTCCACCTCTGCGTCCAGACGCTCGATGGGTGTTCCGTCCTCGATGTGGACATCGGCGTGCGACGAACCAGCGTGGTACCGGTGGCGCTGGCTGACCACGACCACGGTCCGGGCGATACCCACCTGGTTCGGCATCGCCATCACCGTCGACACGAAGGGCCCTGCCAGCCCGCCCGGCACCGAGATCCAGTCGTCCTCGCCGGCCTGCCAGGGGAAGATCAGGTCTCCTCCCTGGGGGCCGGTGCCGGAGGGAAGACCTGCGGGTGCCGGTTCGAGACCGGCGGTCAGCCTGGCGAGCGCCTCCAGTTCGAAGACGGCCACCTGGAAATTGTCGCCGGGGGCGGCCATCTGCCCGAGCAAGGCGAGTTCTGAGGCCACCCGGCGCCAGTCCTCCGCGCGGTCACCGGTGATGCTCCGGTCCGTGCGCAGTGTGGTGAGGGTGCGGGTGACGAAGGCGTGACGGGCACGTTCTCGGCCTGCGTTGCCTCGCATGGCTGGGGGCAGAGGCGGGAGGCGGTCGGCGAGGCGCTGGGCGCTGAGGCGGGTGTCCGGGGCGGGCATCGGGGTCCTCGAAGTCGAAGGGTGTTCGGGTGAGTTCTGGCCTGCTGCTGCGTGCCGGTCTGGTGCCGTCGCGGATAAGTACGACGGCACCAGACCGGGACGGGGAGGGGACTACTCGCCCCGGGTGCACGTGGCCGTCGAAGCAGCCGTCGGCGCGTAGCCGGTCCCGGCCGTCGGAGACCTTCACCTCGGTCACCTTCGACAGGTCCGCGTGGGGGCGGCTCTGGTGCTGTGGCAACGTGGCACCAGAGGCACCCTTTGCCGAGTTCTGCACGTTCACCGGAGCGGGTCCGGTGGGGCATCAGTCGGACAGCGCGCCGGTGATGGTGGGCATCCCCTGGACCGTGGTGATGGCGGCGGTGGGGGAGAGGATCTTGAAGGCGTGCTTCCAGCCCCGGTCCAGGAGGCTGAGGAGTTCGCCCGTGGGCAGTGTCAGCGACAGGCGGTTGTGGCTGGTGTAGCCGAGCCGCCCGTAGAACCTCGTGAGGCTTCGGTCGTGGCGCAGTGTCAGGACCGTGTATCCGGCATCCCGGAACGTTTCCTCGGCGTGGTGGAGGAGGGTGCGGGCGATTCCCTGGTTCCGGTAGGCGGGGACCACGGCGAGGCCGTGCACGGTGGAGATGTGCTCGACCATCTTGCGCCGCATGATCTTGGGTGACCGGTTCGGGTCGGACATCCACTTGGCAGGGCCACACGTGATGGCTCCAACGGGGACTCCCTCGCTGTTCTCTGCGATCAGGAAGTGGTTCCTGCGGTGCGAGAGCGGTCCGTTGTCGCTGTCGGTGAGGGCGTGCCGCATGGGGTCCAGGGCACCGGGCAGGTCCTCGGCTCGCAGCTGGAGGTCGACGAGCGAGATCAGCTCGACGAGGGTGTCGCCGTCCTCCTGGGTCGCGGTCCGGACACGGATGTCGGTGTCGGTGAGGGCAGTGGGGGCGTGCATGGTCGAGTCCTTGGCGCTGGCAGCCGGACCGTCGTGGCGCGGCTGGAGGGAAGTGGGGGCCGGGGTGGGAGAGCGGGTCAGCCGAGCGGGGTGCTCCAGCCGAAGAAGAGCCAGCTCGGCTCTGGCCCGGTGGTTTCGAGCAGCAGCGCTCCGGCGCCGCCGGATCGGACGCACGGGGCGTCGTCCTCGATCAGGCGGTCGGCCAGCCAGTCGGCGTCGTCCTCGTCGAGAGGGGCGCCGTACGGGACGGGCGACGGAACGGATTCGTTGAAGTAGCCCGCGATGACGGGGCCCAGCGCGGAGCGGTCGCGCACGACGGTGACGCGGCCGACCTTCGTCAGGTCTGCGCGCCGGGTGAACGGGTCAACCGGAAGTTCCCGGTCCTTGGCGGCGTGGTTCGTGAATGCGCTCTGGGCGCTGGGGCCGCTGGCAGTGAAGCGGAAGACCATGGGGTCCAGGTGCATGGCGATCCTCGCAAGAGTGGGCGCCGTACAGCCGTCGGCGCACAGGGCAAGCCGACGCGACGCAGGAGAAGTGAGGGGGTGCCGGAACTCGGCGACATGACCAAACTACATATCGAAATTAAAATAAGCAACATTCTTGGTGTGGGGTGCTCGTGTGTACGGCACTGGCCTGACGCGCACGCAGGTCACAATGGGAGTGGTCTCGACGGCGTCCGGCTACTGGGGGAGTGTCTTTGTCCATCGACCGCCTGCAGCCCATCAGTCCCGCAGCGCTGGCCGCCCGTACACCCCGAGTCCAGATCCCGCCCTCCCGCGCCGGCGCCTCGGCCGAGAGCACAGCCTTGGCCCTGATGGACGCGGACGCCTTCCGCGATGCGCTTCAACGCGCCATCGCCCAGGGCGCATCCGCGGCCGAAGTCGCGTCCGAAGCCACCCGCCGGATCGCCCGGGGCCACCTAGACGTCGCCGCCCTGCGGGCCGTGCTGTTCGAGACGGCCGGAACGGACGTCTGGTCGGTCGTACGGCAAGCCGCCATCACCGCCGTCGCCGCCAGCCCGGCCCTGGCGCCGAGCATCATCTCCATGCACGCCCAACTGCTGCGCACGCCGTCCGCGACCGTCCGGGAAGGACAGGGGGACGACGGCCAGCCGTGCTTCGTCGCGCAGGCCGCCTTCGCTCCCGCCGGCCGCGACATCACCGGCAGCATCCAACAAGCCCGCACCCGCAAGGGCGCCCGGCAGCAGGCCATGACCAGCCTCATCGCCGCGCTCGCCGACCTGCCCGACCCCCTCGCCGATCGCGCGGTGCCCGACTGGAACTGGGACACGCCCGCCGCGCCCCAGGCGCCCGCGCCAGCAGGGGAAGCCAACCCCCTCTCGGTCCTGAACGAGTTCCACCAGGCCGGCCACATCACCAGGCCCGACTACCGGACCCCGACACCGACGCCCGCCGGCTTCACGGCCATGGTCACCGCCGTCCACCGCGGCCAGCAGCTCACCGGCGAAGGAACCGGCCCCAGCAAACGCCAAGCCCGGGCCGAAGCAGCCGGCCGCCTCCTGAAGGCCCTGCAAACCGCCCTCGGCGCCGACGCCGACCCCCCGGCCGCGACCGAACCGGCGGCGGCCGCGCCCGTCCAGCCCGCGCTCCCCATGCCGCCCGCGCCGGCAGACCGCCAGGAGCCGCCGCCCGCCCTCCCCGCCGGCCCGGCCGACCTGTTCGCCGCCCGCAGCGTGCTCGAGCAGGCCCTCGCCGACGGCGCCGCCCTGACCCTGCTGCCCGCACGCCATCCCGGCCGGGCCGCGTGGATGCTTTTCCAGCCCGACGGCACACCCCTGCCCACCCCCAGCCAACTGCCGCCGCCACTGCAGCCGGTCACCCGCGACCTCGTCCTCGCCGGCGCCGGCGGCATCATGCCGCGCCGCGCCACCGTGACCGGCATCGCCGTCCCCGTCGGCCTCGCCCTGCCCGCGCTGCTCACCCCCCGGGAAGGCGAACACCCCTCCGCCACCGGGTGGCGGCCCGCTCTCCGCCTGGCCGTGGCGTGCGTGGCCCAGCAGCGCGTCTACCCCGCCCTGACCACCGACGGCCAAGGCTGCTGGCGCATCGGCCCGGTCACCGACCCACTGCGCGCCGCCGTCACCGAGGCCGCGGCCCGGATGGCCCCCGAGGGCCACTGCCTCCTCGCCGGCCACACCCCCCTGCGGGTCCTCGCACCCGAACACGCCCTTTGGCCCCTGCTCGACGCCGTCGCCGACGCGATGGTCCGCACCCCCAGTGCCGCCCCGCTTCTGGGACCCGGCCCGTTCACCAGCACCCCGGCCCACGAGTCCGAGCCCACACCCGAACTGTGGGCCTGGGCCGACGCGATCGAGGACGCCGCCGACCCCTGTCCCGCTCCCCGCCTCACGCTGCGCATCAAGGAGCCCGACGCCGACGAACAAACCCCGACCGCCCAAGCCGTCCTGCACCTGGCCGCCGACGACCAGGACGAACCCGTGCCGGCGAGCAACATCTGGGACGGACAGCACACCCACCCCGCCCTCACGCCTGCCGCGCTGCCCGGCGTACGCCGCGCGCTGCGCCGCGGCGCCCGCCACTTCCCGCCGCTCGGCGACCTCGCCGCACAAGAACGCCCTCGCCGCCTCACCCTGTCCGCCGAGGACCTGGCCCTCCTCCACGACCACGCCGCCGCCCCGCTCGCCGCGGCCGGCTTCGCCATCCACTGGCCGCCCGCTCTCCTCGGCGCACTCACCGCCACTGCCGTCATCGGCAGCCACGACGGCGCCGACGACTTCACCCACGGCAGCGGCTTCCTGGCCCTGAACCGTCTCGTGGACTGCCGCTGGCACATCAGCCTCGACGGCGACCCGCTGACCGAGGACGAGATGACCGCCCTCGCCGACGCCGCCTGGCCGCTGATCCGCATGCGCGGCCGCTGGCTGCTCATCGACCCCGACACCGCCCGCCGCGCCCGACACCGCGACCTCGCACCGCTGCCCTCCCTCGACGCGCTTGCCGCCGCCCTCTCCGGCACCCTCACCCTCGACGGCGAAACCCTCGACGCACGGCCCGCCGGCACCATGGCCACCCTCGTCGACGCCCTGCGCCAGGCTCCCGACGATCCACGGCCCGTGCCACCGCCGACCGGCCTGAACGCGACCCTGCGCCACTACCAGCAACGGGCCCTGACCTGGCTCGCGCACACCCTCGGCCTGGGCTTCGGCGCGCTCCTCGCCGACGACATGGGCCTGGGCAAGACGCTGACGACCATCGCCTTGCACCTCCACCGCGCCGAAACAGATGGCGCAGCCGCCGGCCCGACCCTCGTAGTCTGCCCGGCCTCCCTCATCACGAACTGGCAGCGCGAGATCGCCCGCTTCGCCCCGGACACCACCGTGGTCCGCTACCACGGCACTACCCGGACCCTCGACACCGAGGCGCTCGACCACACCACGGTCGTCATCACCACCTACGGCACGCTGCGCCGCGACCCCGCCGTCGCCGCCACCCAGTGGGGCCTGGTCGTGGCCGACGAGGCCCAGCACATCAAGAACCCCGCCTCCGCCACCGCCAAGGCGCTCCGCGACGTCCCCGCCCTGGCCCGGCTCGCCGTCACCGGCACCCCCGTCGAGAACACCCTCACCGAGCTATGGGCCATCCTCGACTGGACCAACTCGGGCCTCTTCGGCACCCGCACCGCCTTCCGCGCCCGCTACGGCACTGTCGAGAAGGACCCCCACTCGCCTGCAGCCGCAGGGCTCGCCCGGCTCATCGCCCCGTTCATGCTCCGCCGACGCAAGACCGACCCCGGCATCGCCCCCGAACTGCCCGGCAAGATCCACCACCACCGTGTCGTGGCCCTGACCGACGAGCAGACCGGTCTGTACGAGGCGATCGTCCGCGACACCATGCACAAGATCACGATCAGTAGCGGGATCGAACGCCGCGGCCTGGTCCTGAAGCTGCTCCAGGCCCTGCGCCAGATCTGCAACTCCCCCACCCTCTACCTCAAGGAACCCCTGGACGATGCCGAGCCGGCCGGCCTCGCCCGCCGCTCGGGCAAGCTCGCCGCCCTCGACGACCTCACGGCAACCCTCGCCGACCGGGGCGAAGCCGCCCTCGTCTTCACCGGCTACGTCCAGATGGGCCGCATCCTCGAACATCACCTGCGCGCCCGCGGCCGCTCAGTCCGCTTCCTCCACGGCGGCACCCCGCCGGCCCGCCGCCAAGAACTCGTCGACGCCTTCCAGCACGACCCCGACCCCGCCCCGGTGTTCATCCTGTCCGTCAAGGCGGCCGGCACCGGCCTGACCCTCACCCGGGCCGAGCACGTCATCCACTACGACCGGCCCTGGAACCCGGCGGTCGAGGACCAGGCCACCGACCGCGCCCACCGCATCGGACAGCACCGCACCGTCCAGGTCCACCACCTGATCACCGAGGGCACCGTCGAGGACCACATCAACGAACTCCTCGCGCGTAAACGCGCCCTGACCGACGCCGTCCTCACCTCCGGCGAAGGCGCCCTCACCGAACTCGACGACACCGAACTCGCCGCCCTCGTCACCCTGGGAACCCGATGACCGGCACCGCCCGATCCCTCGCGCCCCTGGCCGGAGCGTGGAAACAGGCCTTCCACCTCGCCACCAACGGCTCGGGCTCCTACGGCAAGGGCCTCAACCTGGCGCGCAACGGCGCTGTCGCCCAGATCCACACCCAGCCCGGCCAGATCAACGCAGCCGTCGCCGCGAAGAAGGCCACCCACCAGGCCGTGATCCACCTCCCCGAGCTCACCACCACCCAGTGGGACACGCTGGCCGCCCGGCTCGCCGACGACCCTCAGGCCGTCGCCGACCTCGTCGCCAACCGGATCCCCGCCACGATCGCTGACTCCGGCCACGCCGGCGGCATCTCCATCACCCCGTCCTCCGACGGCATCACCTTCTCCTGCTCCTGCCCCACCGGCCGGACCCACCGCGTCTGCGACCACAGCGCAGCCCTCGGCCACGCCGTCGCCGAACGCCTCACCAACAGCCCCTCCCTGCTGCTCGGCGCCCGCGGCATGACCGCCCGCGCCCTCGCCGCCCACGTACGCGACCTCGTCGACGGCGCCGACCCCGGCCCCCTCCCCGCAGACACCAACGGCACCGTGCGCGCCGCCCAGCTCTACTCGCTGGCCGCCCACCGCCCCCCTCAGACGGCACCGTCCCTCGACCTCGACACCGTCACCACCCTCACCTACACCGACGCACCCCTCCCCGGGCCCCGAGCCCAGGACCTGGCCCGCATGACCGCCGACGCCGCCGCCCGCGCCCGGACCCTCCTGACCGACACCGTCGCTGCCCCGCACGACGAGCTGGCCGACATCCTCCGGATCCTCGCCAGCCCCGACGGCGCGGACTATCTCGCTGCCGCCCAGCGCGCCACCGGCATCCCCGAAGCCACCCTGCGGGCGATGATGATCGGCTACCGCCACGGCGGCCCGGCTGGCGCCCACGCCACCCTCGCCGCCGCCCCAGCAACCACGGACGTCCTGGAGCAGGCGCGAGAGACCCTCCACTCCTCCCGTGCTGTCGGCCTCGGAACCATCACCATCGACGGCAACGCGCTCACCGACACGACCGCGGGCGTCCAGATCCGTCCGGGCCCCGACGGCCGCTGGTACCCCTTCACCCTCTGGCGCGCCAACGAGTGGCGCCCCGCACCCGGAGCCTGCGACGATCCCGCCGAGGCCTTCCGCGCCGCACGACGCGCCCGCGCCGCACGACCACTCAGGCGATAGCCGCACCGGCGACCTGACCAGAACGTCACCGAGCCCGAAGGACCCACCGCATGCCCTTGGATCCGCAGACCGGCGTACGCGTCCCCCAGTTCATCGTCGACCGGCTTGAGGAGGGCGCCGCGAGCAACACATCCGCCCGCGCTTGCGCGAAGACGGCTCGCCTCGCTGGTGACTCAATGGAAGCCGCCGTTGAGGCCGCGCAGACTGCTTCCCACCGGAAGCTGAACGCGGCCCGTCCCATCCACCAGGGTCTCGCCGCTGAGAGCGAGCCGGTGTGGATGATCAGCCGCTATGCCGGGGCCCGTGAGGCACTCACCGACTCGCTTACCCCGCCGAACGTCGTAGGCGCAGGGAGTGCGGGGTCGGACGTGCGGTCGGGAGGACGCCGGCCACGATCAAGCGGGGGATTTCGGTAGCACTGCGGGCGTGCCTGATGATCCAGATGCTGTCTTCGATGTCGCGGTAGCCGCCGGAGTGGTCGCTGGCGTCGCCGACGAGGAGCAGAGCGAAAGGCGGTCCGGTGGCGGTGTAGTTCGCGGCCTGGGCGAGGTAGTCCCGCTCGACGGTTTGCTGGGTCTTCCACGGTGTGGTGCGCCATTTGATCTCGGCGACGAAGCGGCTGCCGGGTTCCGGCGTGTAGATGACGTCGGCGCGCCCGCTGGCGACGTCCCACTTTTCCCGCTCCACGGTGCCCGGTGGGAAGAGGGGGCTGAGGTGCTGGTGGAAGTCGTCCTGGAGGTTCTTCTCATTCCAGGGGACGGCGTTGCCGTCGGCGTCCTTGCGCGCCGGCCCGAGGTAGGCGGTGCGCTCGCCGTAGAGGTTGGCCTGGGCATCGAAGCGGTCGTAGAGGAAACGTAGGAAGTGCTCCAGCAGGGGGGTGAAGTAGTGGCTGTCGCTCGGCTTCCAGGCCGGGCTGGTCTTCAGGATGTCGAGCAGGGTTTCCAGGTGGGTGTCCACGCGGGCGTTGCCGGTGGGGGTGTAGCCCCTGGCGAGCTGGTGCGCGAGCTGCTCGAGCCGGTCGAGCTTGTGCGGGTCGAGGTCATCGCGCAGGCCGGTGGCGTCAGACTGAAAGAGCGCGGCAAGTGCGGGACGGCCCTCCAGCGCTTTTCCCGGCACCGCCTCCTGCCGTGCCGCTTCACCAGCCGACTTCTGGCGCCGTTGGCGTACAGCGTCGTACAGAGTCTGGGCGTCGGGGTGGTCGGTGAACTGGGCGTCGTGGGCGAGGGCTTGCTCGAGCTGGTGCAGCAGGCCTTGGCTGCGCACGAACGGCGCTTCCACGGCCGGGCTGATCAGTGCGGTGAGGCCCGGGGAGTCATGGGCTGGCGCGTGGATGCTGCGGCTGGCGAGGTAGATCTGGAGGAGGTCGCTCAGGGCGTCGGCGGGGCTGTACCAGCTGGGCTGGTCCAGGTGTGTCTGTGCGGCGTTGAGGGTGGTCACGAGCTTCGACCAGGCGCTTTGGGTCAGGCTGCGGGCGCTGAGCCAGTCGAGCTGGTGCATGCGGCCGGTCCAGGCGGCGAGGTGCGCGGCCGTGGTGTCCAGCTGGTCGGCTGCGTCGGTGAGTCGTTGCCGGGCGCTGTTGTCACCCGTCGGGTTCTGTTCGAGGTCGGCGAAGGCGAGGACGGCTTCGATGGCGGCGGCGTGGGCGCGGGCGTCCAGGCGTGCCTCGTGGGTGCGGTCGAGCTCGGTGAACCGCATCAGGGCTCGCCGCAGTTGTTCATCGGCGGTGTTGCGGTCGGCGGCCTCCAGCGCGGTTCGCTCGTCGGCCAGGGCAAGTTCGAAGCTCGCGTCGGCTCGGGTCGCCGGGTTCAGGTCGGGCTGATTCTCCAGTGCGCTGAGGACGTCGAGGAGGTGGTCGGTTTCGGCGAAGTGGTCGCGGGCGATGCCGATCAGGATCGGCAGGCGTTCGAGGGCGTCGGCAGGCTCGCTGCCGGTGATCTCGGTGAGCAGCGCGAGCAGACGGTGCGGGGAGCCTCCGGCTACCGCCAGGCGCAGCAGGCCGGCGATCGCCGGCTGGGCGAGGGCGGCGTCGCAGTCGCCGGCGAGCGCGTCCTCTGCGAGCGTGGCCAGATCTCGTACGGTTCGGTTGCCCAGGCGGTCGGCCAGTTCCGGCTGGGTGCACACGACGTCGAGGGCGTCGGTGAGGACCCACGCCGAGTGAGGGCGGCGCAGGCCCCGGGCCGCGGCCGAGAGCAGGGGAGCAGCCTGGTCGGCCGGGATGGTGTCGAGGCTGCGGGACAGCGCGGTGAGGAGGTAGGGCAGTTGAGGCCCGGCGGCCAGCGTGTCCGCCTCAGCTGCGACGGCGTCTGCTCCGCCGAGGTCCTCCAGGCGGGGTCCGGCGTTCAGTTCGTCATCGCTCGCCCGGCTGGCCCACGCCTGGAGGGCCTGGTCCACGCTCGGAGCCACTGTCCTCTCCTCTCTGCTGGTCCGCGCCGGAAGCGAGCAGCTTAGAACAGGTGTTCACTATCGCGGGTGATGAGGTGGTCGCCAGGCAGATCGTCGACGAGTTCGGGCTGGGCAGTGGTCAGCACGACCTGCAAGTCCGGCAGGTCCTTGGTGATGGCCTGTAGCTCGGCGATCAGGGTTCGGGCCGGTACTTCGGTGACCTCCTCGGCGGCGACGGAATCAATCAGCAGCAGACCAGGATGGGCGGCCACGCCGCGGTCGGCTCCGACACGCAGCAGCGCGATGACCGTGGCGATCCGCATGCGCAGCCGGTCACCGCGGCTGAGACGTTTGAACGAGGTCTTCACCCCGGCCTTGACGGCGTTCACCCGGCCGGAGCGGTCGAGCCGGACGCTGTCGAGATTCTGCACCCCGAAACGGGTCGCCAGCTCAACGATCTGGGTATTCATCGCCGGGAAAAGCCGCTTAGCGGCCGCGTCGACGGCCTCTCGTACGGCCTCGGTCACGGCCTCCAGGACCTGGGCGGACACGGGAACGGGCGGCTCTTCCGGCCCGGAGCCGGTGGCGGCGAGGCGTCCTTCCAAGCCAGCTGCCTGAAGCTCCAGCTGGCGAAGGCGCTCATGGTTCTGCGACGTCGCCAGCGCCGTCTGCAGCGCGGCCGAGGCCGCCTGCTGCTCGATGACCGCGGCGTTCACCGCGGCCGCGGCGGCATCGCGTTGCCGACTCGCCGCGTCCTCCGCCTCCCGCGCGCTCTCGAGCTGCTGCTCCAAGTCCTGCAACAGCACTTCGGCGGTTTCTTCGTCGACCTCGGGCAGCGTCCGGGTGCACACGGCACAGGAGGCGTCCTCGCGCTCCTGCTGGCGGCGGTCACGATCGAGAGGCTCCTCGCATCGCGGACAGCACACCGGATCGAGCCGGCCCAGCACCCGCCGCGCCTGCCAGGTCTCACGGGCGTCCAGCAGCGCCTGGTCGGCGCGCACCCGCGCCGTGTTCGTCTCGGTCAGGCTCTGTTCGGCCTCATGGAGCACACTCTGCGTGTCCCGAAGCCTTGCTGCCGCCTGGTCGGCGGCCTGGAGCAAGGGGGACACATCCCGGCTCGCCACGTCCTGAAGTTCGGCGATCTGCTGGGAGAGCTGCTCCAGTTGCTCCTGCCACGCGGTGCGCTCGGCCCTGCGGGCGTCGGCGTCTCCTTCCGCACGGCGCTTTCCTTGAGCGAGGGTCTTGCGCTCGCGCTTGTCGGCGACCGACAGCTGAGTGAGCACGGTGCTGTAGGGGATGTCGACGAAGAGCTCCATGAGCCGGGCGGACAGGCCCACGGCGTTGACATCGCCGAGGAGGATCTCGTCGCCCCCAGGGTTGAGGTAGCACGCTCCGAAGTACGAGGCCCACCCGTGGACCTGGGGGGCGCCCTCGCCGTCGGCGCCGCCGCCGGCCTGCCACAGGCTGGTGTGCCCCATCCGCAGCGCGTCGAGGAAGAACGCGCCGATGCTGCGGTCCACCTCGTCGGCTCCGGAAGCCTGCTCCAGCAGCCGCAGACCGTCCCCGCCGTCGTCCGTGGCAAGCAGTTGCTCCACGGTGTCCGCGGTGAGGATCCGCCCGGTCAGCGTTGGATGAGCGCCGGGATCGACATCCAGAACAATCCGGATGGGGCGTCCGGCCACAGCGACGTCCATGCTCAGGTGCCGCACCCAGGATCGGACGTCCAAGGGCAGATCGCGAGGTTCTCCACGAAGCGGCCAGACCAGGAATTCCAGGAGGCTCGTCTTCCCCGCGCTGTTGTCGGGGTGGACGATCGCCCACACGCCGGCCGAGAATTCCCGCTCCATACTGAAGGGATCGCCCGAGTGCTTCACCCCGTGGACTCGAAGGCGCAGCATCCGCAGCCGGCGGTCGGCGGCTGCCGGACTCTTCAGGGTGATGTTGGCCTCCGCGAGCGACCGCTCCACCTGCTCCGGGGTCAGTCCCAGCTTCTCGGCGACACTCTGCAGAATGTCGCCGGCCCGCGGAACCTCGGGGACCTCCGGGGTGGGTGTCTCGGGCGACGCGGTCACGAGGCCTCCTGGGCGACGTCGGACTCCGGCATCTGGGCGGCAGCCTTCAGCTGACGCAACCGTGCGCGGGCCTGCTCGGTGATGGGCGAGATGTACTGCCTCCACGGGGTGTCGGCGTAGTCGCTCAACAGGTATTGCCGGTTCTTGATCTGTGTACCGCCGAGCCCGTCGACCAGGGCCACGACCAGCTGGGTGCGCTTGACGTACCACTCCAGCGCTGGGGCGTCCTGCACCAGCGACCGGGCCACCTCGCGGCCGCGTTCGAGGAGGAAGTAGACGTGCTCGACGACGCGCTTCTGGCCGCTCCGGCCAAGACGTTGCGTTTTGCGGATCAGCCCGCGCTCCACCAGCGGCGCCAGCGCGTCATCCAACTCTTCGAAGGCTCCGAACTTGTGACGCAGCATCGGAAAGCGCCTCAAGTCCGGCTCCTCCGAGTCCAGGATGTCCGAGGCGAGGCTGAGCAGTCCCTCTTCGTCCGGCGCCGTCTCGTACTCATTCATGAGCTCGAAGGCCAGATAGTCCGGGTAGCGCACCCAGAAGTCCAGCTTCTGCAGGCGAACCTGTGTGTGGACCACGCCCGCCGTTGCTGCGGGCACATCCTCGTCCTGGGCCGGCGGCTTGGCGGCCGCGTCGATCAGCAGCAACAGCCGGACAGAGTCCTGCCAGCGACTTGCCCTGCGTACCGCTAAGGGTGCGACCATCGTGCTCCTTCACACCAGCCGTCCGCTCCGTCACCAGGTGTCATCCTGGCAGGTGGACGGCCCGGCAGACCAGATGCCGTCAAGGGAATTCACCGTCGCCCGCCGCCCTATGTCGGCCCAGAGTGTCCTCCCGCACACATAGACCCACCCCAGCGGGCCGAGCCCGCACCTACTGACGTCTACCGTGGGGCCGGCGCGCAGACAAGCACGATCACCCGAAGGTGTACCAGTACCTCGGCGAACCGCGCTGCGCCTGCCCCTGCCACAGCCGGGAAGCGACAGTGTCTAAAACCGACTGCACCGAGTCCGCTCCCGGGCTCCGATACAACCCGAGAACCTTCGGGGCCGTGAACATCGCCTGAACCGCAGCGCTGCCCGCCGCGTGCTCTGCCCCCGCTCACAGCCGACACGGTCGCCGACACCGACGTTCGTGCTCCACCACCCACCGTGACCAGCGGCCATCCGCCCGGCGGGCGGACGGCACGCGAGCGCGGCCAGCCGCAGACAGCAGTTCACCAGCCCTTTACGGCAAAGATCACGCCAGCCTGGCCCAACGCTGAATGCCATGACCCCGCGGGGGCGATACTCGGTCTGCCGCCTGACCACACATGATCGCGGCATGAGCGGCGGAGATACCGCGCTGGATAAAGAGGGGGGATCCAGTGGCCGCGACGGAACGCGACCTGCACGAGCAACACCGGGCCATGACCTCGGACCTGGCCGCGCGGCACGCTCGCGTCAAAGAACTCGATTTCGACGACGCGGAGTTCGACGGCCAGTACACCGCCATGGTGCAAAGAGCCGAGGAACTCCTCGCGTTCGAGCAGACGCTGCCGACCCGGCTGGCCGAGCCGCAGCGGCTGCGGAGCGCGAAGATCGTGCGCTGGTCGTGGCGGGCGCAGACCGTAGTGTCCATCACGCTCATCACCGCCGTCCTCGTCCTCGACCGCACTGCCTGGTGGCTTCTGCTGCTCATACCCCACGTGCTGGCCACGCTGCTGGGGTGGTCGATCAAGGTGACGGTCCAGCAGCACAAGCAGCAACGCGGGATCGCCTTCGCTCTGCACGCCCTGTGCGTTCTCGTGATCCTTGTCGCCCTGGGAGTGCTATCCGCCTGGTGGATCATCGCCGTCCTCATCGGCTGGGCCTTGATCGGCGGAGCCTATGCAGATGCTCCGCAGCAGGGGGCGAAGAAGTGACCGAGGACCTCGACCGCCGCCTTCGGGACACCGACCGCCGCCTCCGCGATCTAGACCACCGAATCGACGACCTCGACAGCGAACACCAGAGCCTGAAGAGCAAGTTCGGCTATACCGAGGACCTCGACTACGAGCTACGCGACCTCCGCAGCGACATCTCCGAGTGCGACGACAAGATCGACAAGGTTGAAGAGGAGCTGGGCGACCGCATCGGAGACACAGAGCAGGCCATCAAACGCCTCACGCAGCACGTGCGGCTGCTCGACGGCCAGCTCAAGGTCTCTGGAGGAGTGCCCGCCGCGGACCTGGACACCTACACCAAAGACCAGCACGCCCTCGCCCGCACCATGGTGAAGGGCTGGAACGCCCGTAGCCTGCTCCTGGGCGACCACGACCGCCACACCCACCAGGTGCGCGTCCGGCACCACCGGGAAACAGCCGACAGGCACCGGACAGCGCTCGCAGCAGTCGTCGAGGCTATCGGCGCAGTCACAGCCAGCCGCTACGGCACCACCGGTCATTCCGAGGCTGCGGGTCGGCTCCGCGCCGCAATCGCCGACGAGGCAAGACTTCGCCAGGACCTTGCCCGGCAGGCCCCACATGCAGAGGCGTCCGCGACCGCCCTGGCGGACGACTCCTCGACCCGCGCGGACAAACAGCCGGCGATGTCGGCTGGCGACCGCGCTGAAAAGCGCCTCACGATGGCTTTGCGCAGCCGCCTGGCCGACGCCGTCAGCAGCCGCGCGCTGCTGCCCGCCTGGTTCGTTACCGTCCTCGGAGCAGCACCACCCGCCCGAGCAACGGACCAGTGGCTGGAGACCGCCACCCGCGTCCTGCTCTACCGCCTCACCTACGACATCACCGACCAGGTTGTCGCCCTCGGCCCCGAGCCCTCCGGCGCCGACCGGCATCGCCGCAGCTGGTACGAACAGCTACGCAAAGACCTACGGCGCTGGTGAACAGTTCCTGCCCCCACGCCCCGAAGGGCGACCATGCTCCGCGACGCCACCCATTCCCAGCTCTCCGGCCACTTCGACCGCTGGATTGGCCCGCTGTGCGGCGTTTGGCCCGATGGCCACGACGACTGGTGCACCCTCCTCGGCACTGCGCAAGATCGCCTGCAGCCGGTTCTGCGACCCTTCGAGGCCGACCCCTGCCGACGTGCTGCGCACCTGCTTGCGCGAGCGTCCGCACGCAACGGAGATTCGAAGAATGCCGACTCCGCCCTGGAAACCCTGGGTGCCGCGGAGGCGATCGCCGACCAGGCCCGTATCACGGCCGGCCAGGAGTGACTCGTCGGTCTCCGTTCGGCCAACGCGGCTGCTGGCAGCGAAACCGGTTACGTCGGCTGGCGGTTGGAAGGTGCGATGCCAGGCGTAGAGGAGAATGGGCAAGGCACGGACCGCTCGCGGCGCCGGTGAGGAGAAGAATGTTGGATCTGCAGGCCGGTGTAGGCGTCTACCAGTTCGTTCGCGACCGACAGGACGATCTCCGGGACGAACAACACCCGGATGGCCACGACGCGTACGTCCAGTCCTGGCGCGACGCCCACGAACTCAGCCAGGAGTTCGCTACTGCGGTTCACGCGGGCAACACCGACGAGGCCCGCCGCCTTCTCAACGCGCTCATGGCCATGGCCGACCAGTGGAAGAGCCACCCTGACTTCCCCGCCGCAACCCGCGCCGTCCGCGCTGTGCACGACGCGGACACCCCAGCGGAACGGTGATCATGAAGGGCTCATGGTTTCTCATGTCGGGCGCGGTCGTCGTCATGCTGCTCCTCACGCCCCTTGTGATCCGCCTTCGTATCACTTCGTGGACTGTGGGGTGGCTGGCCATCCTGCTGGGCTCCATCGCCGTGATGGCCCTGCTGGGTCTGACGGCACGCCTCACCGATACGGATGGCCGGCCGACGCTCGTTGATGACCTGGATCCCTGACTCGATACGGACCGCGTGAAGAGCCTGCTCGATCAGCTCGTCCAGGTCTTGATCTGAGCGGCGACCTCCCGCACCGGTAGACCGTCCCGGGCGGCGCGGGCCAGCGGGAGAACGGTGTCCAGGCCAGGGCCCACCGGCATCCCGCACGCAGACAGGTAGGCCGCGGTCACCGTGGCCGCGAACAGCAGATTCCGCATCTCCAGGCTCGGGTTTCTCGCCAGCTCGCACAGCAGCGCCGCAGCCTTGTGATGAGGCTCGGGGTAGACCTCGCGGTCAAGGATCTCCGCCCGGTGACGTGCCTCCGCCGCGACGGGGACGCCGTAGTCGACAACCTGCGGATCCCCCGGAATCTGCTGCGCCACTGCCAGGATCCACGCGAGGTCGATGCGGAGGTTCACGCGGCGTCCCTCGGTGCCGTCTCCGCCGGAGTGTCCGGGAGGCCGGGGTACCGGTCCTCACCGACTTCCGCATCGAACACCTCCGTGTACGCGGCCAGGAACGATGCGGCGCCGGCCATGAAGGCCGCGCGGGACTGATTCACGTCCGCCTCGATCAGGTCGGCCACGTACCCCTGCAAGCTCAGGCCCCGGCGCTTGGCCCGGTCCTCGGCGGCTGCTTTGACCTCTTCATCCAGGCGGATGTTCGTCTGCTTTCCCATGCCAGCAACTGTAGCTATGTGCTGGTACCAGTGCATAGCAAATGGGAACGTCGGCCCGGGACCGGAGCGGTGGTGAGATCATTCCGGGGGGGGGGCAAGTGGGACGGGCGCGCCGGAGGGGCAACATGATCGACCTTGAAGAGCGCGTGAACCGCGTGTTCAATCCGGACCTGCGTCCCCTCGTCAGCGAGGCGTACCGGTGCTACGTCTCCGGCTCGGCCCGCGGCGCGATCGTCCTGACCTGGACAGCTGTCTGCGCCGACCTCATCGCCAAGGCCCAGATCCTCCATGAGGAGGGCGAGAGCCACGCGAAGGACCTGGTTGCCGATGTAGAGCGAGCGCAGGGCAGTGCGGAGTCCGAAGCGATTCCGATCATGCTCGCCCTGGAGAAGACTCTGCTCGACACGGCGGAGAAGCTCGAGCTGATCGACTTCACCCAGCGCAAGCAGCTGGAGCGGATCCGCGACGACCGCCACCTGTGTGCACATCCGTCCATCCGTCCCCTCGGCGAGCTCTACGAGCCGACGATGGAGTACGCCCGCGCCCACCTCGTGGCCGCGCTGGAGGCCGTTCTCATCCATCCTCCGAGCCGGGGCCGCAAGATCGTCGGCAGCTTCCTCAAGCACGTCGTAGACCCCGGTTTCGTCTACGACACTGAGTACCTCACTCACACCTTTTTCGACCGCGTTCGTCCCAGCGCCAGGTCCAAGGTCGTCGAGGCCGCGGCCAAGTTCGCTGTCCTCGCGATCGAAGACCCCGCGATCAAAATCAAACCGGAGAAGTTCGCCGACCGGATGGCCAAGTGCCTGCGCAGCTTCGCCGAACGCGATGCCGACCTCGTCAAGAAGGCCGTCGCCAAGCAAATGGCCCGCCTTGAGACGGCCGAACCCTCCATCCAACTTCAGGCACTCGGTCGGCTCGGCGACCTCCCCGCCTTCTGGGCCTCCCTGGGCACTCCCGTGCGCAATCTCCTGAACGCGAAGATCGAGACGATCGGGAACCGGGCGCCGTACAAAGAGATCACCACCGCCGAGGCCCAGGCCCTGGCCCTGGTCGCCCACCCCGAGCTCCGGGCGACGCTCCCCGCGCTCATCGAAGCGTTCTCCAAGCTCTGGTACATCCCCCGCGCAGACATCATCGCGCAGCGCCCCGACCCCTACTTCACGCCGTTCCTCCCGGCCCTCCTCAAGGACGTGGGCTCCTTTGACCGCGGGCAGGAAGTTGCGGAGAAGGCCGTCCTTCCGTGCGCAGGCTTCCTGACCTTGCCGGAGTTGGAGCAAGTCCTTACGGAGTGGAACGACAACGACCAGTGCTGGGGGCGTGCCATGCCCGGCTACCTCGTCGAGCTCTACACCCTCACGAGTCACCTCGGCGAGGGGCGTAGGCGCCTGTGGACCCCGATTCTGGAAGACGTCCGAGGAGACGAGCGGGTCTTCAACCTCATCGCCTCCGGCATCGGATCGACCGAGGCCTCCAGCACCTGACGGCTGGTCGTGCCGTGCCGGGGGCATGATGATCCCCATGACTGACGAAGACCTCCCTGCGCTGCCCTGACGTCGCGCGCAGTCAGCTATCCGCCGGGCCCGGTGGTCAGCGCTCGCCTGGCCCGTGCTCGCTCTCGCCCTGATGCCGCTTCTCCTGTGATGGCTCGTCGAGATCGGCGCCGGCGACCCGAGCAGAGCAGGGCAGAGTGGGCAGCTGGAGCGCTGCCAGCCGTCGCCGTCGTGGCCTGCCTCGTCTGGCGGCTGCGCCGTGAGTCCGCACGGAGCAGCGGACGGTCGCCGACCGCATGGCCAGTCGTCGAGCCGCCGTCCAAGGCCTTGGAGATGAGGCGCATGTGACGTTTTGGGCAGCGATTCGAGTCCGTGCGCTGCCACGGTCGGCAGGACCCTCAGAAACTCAGGTGCTGGCCGTGTTGCCCGCTCACTACGGTGATGAGTCCTCGGCCGCGAGCCGGGTGGAAAGCGGAAGGCAGGCCGATGAAACGCCTCGAACTGGTAGTCGTGCAATTCGAAGAGGTCAAGCGCCTCATCGAGGTCGGACGGGTCCCACAGCTGCGGCTGGCCCACATCCTGCTCGACAGCGCCGTCGAACTGATCATGCACCGCATGGCCGAAGCCGAACTCGACGGCGAGCGCTACCACTTCGATCAGCTTGAGAACCTCCGTCGGATCGAAGCGATGCGCAAGAGCGACAACCCCCTGCACCGCCGGTTCGCCAGAGGGCCGAGCGACGATCAGCTCAGCTCAGAGATCAAGAAGCTCGAAGCGATGGTGACCTCGAAAAGGAAACGCAAGAAGATCAACGACAACTTCGGAGACAAGATCGACTTCCTCGTCGAGCGGACGAGGCTACCTGGCAGCATCGCGCCGGTGCTGAAGAAGCTGCACGACTACCGGAACGAGACCTACCACCGCGACCAGCACCGCGTTGAAGTGATCCGTCCGGCAGTCCTGATCTACTTCGATGCGGCATGCACCGTGCTCGACCTGTACGAACCGGGAGTGCTGATCGGTGACGGCGCCCTGGGCCCTGAGCTGGCACGCTTCCAGGACACCCGCCCCGGCCACCATGACCCCTTCGAGGTGTCCCACCGGGCAGCGAAACAGCTAAGGGAGGAAGTTGGCCTTGACCTGGTAGCGGTGAGGACAGCGCTGGTCGACCATCTTCTTGGACGCCTCGACGATCTTGAGTCGGGACTCGCCTACGTGGAGGAGAACAGCGTCAATGGCGCGGCCCCGGGCGACGCGATTCGAATCATGCAGATCGAAGACGGAGACATCGAAGCGATCTTCAACAACGAGGTGCTGCGGAGCCGGAAGTATCCCCTCACGATGAAGGACGTGAAGTCCTGGATCGAGCGGGCCACAGCGATGGAAGACATGGACGACAAGCACATGCTCTTCGCCGAGCTCGCGGCACTTGAGGACGAGTTCGAGGATCTCGAATCGAAGGTCCGCGAGGCGGTCTGGCGCATCGACGAGGCAGCGAACATGCGCTGAGCGCCCGCGGCCGGACCGCCGTGGCCGACATGTGGCGCGAGGACCTGGACCGCGAGCGCGCTCACTCCTTCCTGCCCCGCGTCTGGGTGACCACGCGCGGGCTGCGTACCCACCCTCCGCTGCGCCTTCCGATCCCGTGTGTCGAACACGGCCCGTTGTCCGAGAAGCTCGGACAGACCGTGCACTCGCTGCACACTGCGGCCGCGAGCTGACCCGCCCTCCCGCCGGCCAGACGGTACGAGCCCGCGCTGCGCCCGATGCGTGATCTGATTCCCCGATATATGCGATAGGAGGTCGGATGGCGCGGTACGTTGGCGGACAGTCCCCCTGGACGCCGCGTCCCCCGTGCGCTGCGGCCGGGGGGCACACATCACACCGGACCTGGCGTGATCGCGGGCGACGGCCCGAATGACCACAGCGACCCGTAGCCGGACGCGCTCAGACGATGCTGATGCCGTTCGCTCAAGGGGGCCACCCGCCCGGCTTACTCGTCGCGCTGCTGCTGGGGCTCTTCGAAGGCTCGGAGCGCGGCCTGGAGAGCCTGCTCAATGCGACCAGGATCCCGCGGCGTCTGCTCATCCTCGGCCAGCGCGCCGCCCTCAGCCGCCGCCATCATGACGCCGAAGGCCTTCCGTTGCGCATCCTCGTTCAGCGACCGCCGGCCACGCAGTGCCCCGATCGTCATCAAAGTCAGCACGTCATCGCTCGTGGTGGGCCGCATCCGCCCCTCGACCAGGTCGTCCAGCCGCCAGCTGTCCGCGACCTCTTCCCACGTCACGTCAGGCATCGCCTCGTCGCTCACGCGTTCTCCCATGAGACAGGAGTCAACCACGGCACCCGGGGGCACCCCCAGCCGCCAAGCCGGACCTCACGGACACCGGAAAGGAGGCCCTGTCTCACATTCGGTGGTGACAGAAAGTCATTGCCTCGGCGGACAAACCATCGGTCGTGAAGCGGCAGGCCCACGCGCTGTGGCGGTCGCTATCCGGATCGACGGCTGTTCGTCTGGGTCCGGAGCAACAGGGGCGACCGCCCCGACACGCAGGCGACCGCTCCCGAAACCGCAGTTCAGAGCACCAATCGCACTCTCGGTGAAGCTGGGAGGTTCAATGGCCACGATCCGTCACCACCGAATGTGAGACAGGGCCGGAAAGGAGATACTTACATCGGCGTGCTCACAAGCTCCGCATGACAGTGACGACCTTCCCGAGGATGGAGGCCGACTCGCCGGGGATGGGGTCGAAAGCGTCGTTCTCCGGCACCAGCCACACAGCTGCGCCCTCCCGCCTGAGCCGCTTGACCGTCGCCTCCCCGTCAATCATGGCCGCGACGATCTCGCCGTTCTCGGCGTTCGGCTGGGCGCGGACGGCGACTGTGTCGCCGTCCATGATGTGCGCTTTGATCATCGAATTCCCCCTCACAGTGAGCGCGAACACCGTCCCGCTGCCGACGAGTTGCTTCGGCAGCGCCAGCACGTCCTCGACGTGCTCGTCGGCGGTGATCGGAACGCCGGCGGCGATGCGCCCGACGAGCGGGGTATGGACCACCGAGGCGTCGGACGCATCGGGGTTCGCTTCCACGGCAAAGTCGACCTCGGGACCGGCGGTCGCGGTGGGAACGTAAGCGCGGGGACGCTTCGGGTCCTGCCGCAGGACGCCCTTCTTCACCAGGGCGCCGATCTGATGCGCGACGGACGAGGTGCTGGCGAGCCCCGCAGCCTGACCGAGCTCCCGCATCGACGGCGGGTAGCCGCGCTCACTGATGCTGGCCCGGATCGCGTCGACGATGCGGCGTTGCCGGTCGGTCAGCCCGTCCTCCCGGGTCACGATGCCCGGCGGACGCCCGACGTACCGAGTGGCCTCCATAGTGTCCCCCTCCGCGCTCGTACAGGTTCGAACCGTAACCCGAGATTCCAGAAAGGGGCACAGACCTGCGACTTAAATTCCCTGGTCAACGACGGCTGCCTCCGACGTGCCACCAGCGGAATCAGGGAAGGTACAGCGCGCCACCGGCAAGCGCCGATGGGGGCGCGGCGTGGCGCGCTGCCAGCACGGCGCCTCGCCACTACTGTGACACCCTGCGGCATCGGTCTGCTGCTCCTCACGCGAACCTCGGCCCAACGGGTTCAAAGGCGGAGGCGAAGAAGCTCGGCTTCGACCAGTTCCGTCTCATCGACCGCAACGCCGCACCCCAGTACCTGTTCCTCATGCTCCGAGGGCCGACGGAGCGGAGCGAAAGGTGCTTGAAGCCATGTCGGCCACCCAGACCAGCAGCCGCGCCCGGACGTACGCCCTCTACACCGGCACCCCCCGCCAGGTCGCCTGCGACGCCGTCGCTGCCGTGCAGCCCGATGCGCCCCTCATCCCGGCACCGGCCCAGCACGCGCAACTCCTGCTTGAGTCGGAGGTGTTCTACTGGGTCCTCAACACCCAGCGGCACTTCTTCGAGTACCCCTTCGGAATCCGCTACGTACAGCCCACCTCAGAAGGCGTCCGGCTCCACCTAGAGAGCAACACCAGCCTCGACAGCCTGCTGAGCGGACTGCTGCCCTGCCGCTCACCGATGCGCGTAGGACGAGACGAGATCTACGGGCTCAACGGTGTCCGGATCTGCGCACGCACCGATCGCGGCATCGAGCTCCGTCGGCTCGGACAGCCGACCAGGATCCAGCTCACCGGCCCCTCGCGACGAGCCTTCCAGAAGGCCGAGGCAGCCCTTGCGCAGCAGATCCAGAGCAACGGGGGAGAGGCCTGCTGGCTGGCCGGCGACACCTGGACTCCCTACGAGAAGCAGTGGGACACCGAACGGCAGCCGCTCATCTACGAGAAGATCTGGCGGGACGCCGCCTGGCTCCCCAGCGGGCTGCTGCGCCGCCTCGGACTCCTCCACACCGTCGCCGTCCCCCAGGTCGTCACCGGCCACGAGTCGCGGCTGGGGGAGTGGTGGATCCTGCAGCTCGAGCACGATTCCGAGACGGCCCTGCGCCGCGCCGAGCTGGTCCAGGCCCTGACCGACCCGGAGCATGGTCTGCCACTGGAGCTGTGCGGTCACCGCGACCTGACGCCCGGGGGCAGCCTCGGCCTGGTCCTGTTGAAGTCTCCAGATCGCAGCGCCGCTCTCCAACTGCGCTACGACCGGATCGACTACCCGATCAGGAAGCACCGCGCCGAGATGTTCGCGGCGATCCGCCGGCGCACCAGTGCCCTGACGGGCGAGGCATCGTTGCCCGTGATGCCCGGTTGCTCGGGCACCGGCTGAGGGGGGTCACGAGGCGTAGGGGCCTTGGTCAAGGCCCCTACACCCGAAGGGATTCCCGCAATGCGGCGATGGCCCATGCCGTAGGCGTTTGCCGTACCGTTCTCGGACTGCGCCTGCCCAGGGGAGTGCGGCGGGCCGGACCGGGGAGAGGACGGCGTCGGGGTGAACGGGGAAGACCAGGAGAACTGGGGTAAGCGAGCGGTCTGCCGAACCGCTGATCCGGACGAGCTCTTCGTGGACGGCGCGGCCCAGAACAGGGCCAAGGCCCTCTGCACCGGCTGCCCGGTGCGCACCGAGTGCCTGGCCTATGCCCTCGACCATCGCATCGAGCACGGAATCTGGGGCGGTATGACCGAGCGTGAGCGGCGGGCTCTCCTGCGACGGCGCCCCCTGGTCACGTCATGGAGACGCCTGCTCGAAGCCGCCCGATCGGAACACCAACGACTTGCAAGCCCGGACGAAGGACAGGCCTGGGACGTCGCAGGATGAAAGCACGCCGGCCCCCGGACCCCCGCTCCCCGCGGTACCGCCCGGCGCGGACAGGAGGTGTTGGGCCGGGGCCGTGCGCGCCGGACGGCACCGCGGCCTGAGTGGCTGGCCCCGGGCCCGTCAGGGCCTGCGGGCTGGAGCCCGCGGCCGGGGGAAATTGGCGGTGATGCGGCCGCCCGCCCGGCAGAATCGGGTGATCGACACGCCCTTTGGGGGAGCTATGCAGGAACTCCGCTTCGACGACGATATCCGGTTCACCGTGGAAGTCAGCAGCGACCAGACGTGGCTGCACCGCGCACTGGGAGCCCACGAGCTGAGCGTCCAGCTCGCCGTCGGGGTGTCGCCCTTCACCGAGGCCGGGAAGATCCTCGCCCTGGAGGCGGACCTGTTCGGCTTCGAGGCGACGGGGCAGCGCTCCCGGCTCGCCCGGACCACGGCGAACCTGGCGTACACCCCGAAGATCACCGTCCACCGCGTGAACCTGTCGTTCCCGCTGACCTCGTTGCAGGTCCATGCCATCGAGGAGGGCCGCACCGGCGACGTCCGCTTCGAGATCGACCTCAACGCAACCCTGCCGCAGGCACCCGGGTATCCGGGGAGCACCCAGGACACGGCGCACGTCACCATCGCCAAGAGCCGGTGGGAACAGCAGCTCGCGCAGCTGGGGCCGTCCGCGGCCTTCGAGATGGCCGTGCCGTACCCGCTCGGCGACCCGGAACGGGACGAGGTCGGCCGGACGCTGCGGGAGGCACAGCGGTTGCTGACCGCGAACGAGGTGCGGGCGTCGATCCTGGAGGTCAGGCGGGCGCTGGAGTGGGTCCGGGAGAACGTCACCTGGGACAACCCCGGATCGAGGAAGCAGGCCAACCAGTGCAACCAGACCGAGCGGTGGTGGCGGATCCAGGACGCCCTCTACAGCCAGACCTGCGGCGCCCTGCACAACGACGCGGTCACCAAGACCTTCAAGTACGACCGGGCCGAGGCGGAGACGCTCCTGGCGATGACCTCCGCACTGCTGCGGAACGTGCCCACCACCAGCGCGTGACGGGACGGCCCGGCGCCCGCCCCGCGACCGAAACGAGGACCGCATGGCAATCGAGCACAACGGCATTGCAGGCCCCTACTTCGAGTACGACGGACTGCCCGCCCAGCACGTGGTGGACAAGGATCTGCCGCGGATCCATCCGTACGGCCCGGTGACGCCCGGCCGCTACCTCACGCCCGGCGGCGGACGGCTCACCATCCGCCCGGCCGAGAAGCGCGCCCACACCCGGATCACGCTGGACCACCTGGGCTGTCCCGCCCAGGTCACCGACGAGAAGAACGCCGCCTTCAAGCGGCTCGCCCAGGCTGCCGAGGGGTACTGCGTGCAGGCCAGGTGCCGACACCACGCCGCGTACTCGGGCGGGGTATTGCGCATCTTCGAGGTACGCAAGGGGAGCATCGAGCTCACCGCGTTCGTGCGCGCCGCGCTCGCGGTCGAGCTGGGGGACTTCGGTCCCACGGACCGGCTCTTCCAGGAGACCGAAGCACTGGTCGGGCCTGTCCGCCGGGACGGCGAGGGGGACCAGGCCAGCGGCGGCTAGACGCCCGATGTCCGCCTGTCGCGGCGGTACCGGCGGGCCCATGAAAGCGGGGAGGTGCGGCGCCACGGGGGGAGCGCCGCACCTGCAACCAGCGTAGCGATCCACCGCCCGGCCCGGGCTCATTTGCGCGACCGGCACCGGAGAAGGCCCCGGACCTCGGTCCGGGGCCGTCGTCGTGGAAGACCGTCAGCCTGTCCCCGGCTAGGAGTCGTAGGCCCACGACCGGCCGGTCTGCCGGTACTGCTCGACCGGGATCGGCTCGACGCCGGGCCGCATCCGGCTCACGTACAGCATCCCGTTGAGGTGGTCGATCTCGTGGGCGACGAGCCGGGCAAGACCCCGCTCGTACACCGTGGTGACGGTGGCGCCCTCCAGCGTCGTGGTCTCGACGGTGATGCGCAGCGGGCGGGGGACCATCCCGCGGACGTCGAAGAACGACAGGCATCCCTCGTACTGCTCGTCGGCGTCGCCGGAGGCCTCCGTGACCCTGGGGTTGAGCAGGACGATGGCGCCGGCGCCATCGTCGGGCGGCTGGACGGCGGCGGCCGCGCGGCCGATGCCGATCTGCGGGGCCGCCAGTCCCATGCCCTTGGCGAAGGGGTGCACCCGGCCGATCCGCTCCATGGCGGCGAACAGCGCGTCCACGGCCTGCTCGGCGGCATGCTGCTCGGCGGGCAGGTCGAACGGTCGGGCCGTCTCGGTCAGGACCGGGGCGCCGCGCTGGACGACCCCGAGGTCGCGCATCTGCTGACTGGGCCGGACCTCGGTCACTTGAACTCCCCTTGCATCACGTCCTGTTCGGGCCGGGCCCGGAACCTCCATTCCAGAGGAACTGGCCCGGCTGTGCCCCGCCCGCCACGGCGCCTACGGCCGGATCTGCGCCAGCATGGCCGATCACAAGCCTGACCTTCACCTGGGCCGGGCACAGGACGGCGCGTGGATCGCCTGGCTGACGACGGCGGACGTCTCCTGACCGCTCAACCGGTGCGGCCAAGGGGGTTCGTCGGCGCTCAGAACTCGTCGGCGCGCAGGGGGACGAGTTCGGCGACCTCGAACTGGGTCGTATCCGGGTGTAGTTCGAGGAAGCGGGCGATGACCTGGGCGTGCGCCTGACCGGTAAACAGGTCCAGCGCCACGGGGTCGAGGGGACCGTCGTCCAACTGCAGGTACGTCATTGCCAGATGGGCGCCGTGGTGCAGAGCGTCTTTCTCGGTGGGGTAGGTCCAGGTGCTCAGGTAGCGTTCCGGCTCGCTGCGGTGCAGCAGAACCCACGGGCCACCGGCCGCCCCCTTGGGCGCGTCGACCAGGGCCCGGCACGTGCGGCACCACGTCGCGTTCGCGGCAAGCCGCTCCGCCACACCGGCACCCCACACCGGCGTCGGCACGATGACGGGCGTGACATCCGGCCGTACGGGCAGGGCCTGCGGCTCCCGGGTGAGCAGTTCGGGGACCGGGTAGGCGGTGCGGGCGCGGCCCTTCTTGCCGGCCGGAGGCTGCCACAGTGCCCTCGGCCACGGCTCGTCGAGCGTCACCGAGGGGCTGCGGCGGAGGGGATGGCCGAGGTCGACCAGGTCCCCGCCGGACGGTGTCGGCTCCTCCCCGGGAGGCAGCGGCAGCAGCCACCCGGCCGCGTCCTTCACCCATGCCTGCCCGCAGCCGCCGCACCAGTGCACGGCGGCATCCTGCTCGGCGGGGCTGTCGTACCAGTCCGGCTCCTCCCGGCCCAGCCCGAGGCGCGCCATGGCGGTCGGCTTCTCGCACGGGCAGGATGCGAACCGGTAGAACTGCACATCGGGCTGCTCGTCGCGCGCAGCGTGCAGCCACGCCGGATGGACACCCAGCGCCCCCGCCAGTGCCGCCCGCTCTCCATCCCCGGGCCGGGAGCGGCCCGCCGCCCAGTGTCCGATCTGGTGCGCGCCAACGCCGACCTCGCCGCCCAGGCCGGCCGCGGTCTTCGCAGACGCCTCCTGCCACAGCCGCAGACGCCGCGCCAGGGGGGACAGCTCCAGCACCGCCCATACCGGGTGGTCACCCTGCGGCTCGACGTGATCCGGGTCGTCCTCCCACACCTCGTGAAGCTCGTTGTAGGAAAAGGCGTGCTCGGCCAGCGTCTCGGTCACCCACCGGCGCACCGCGGCGTCGTCCGCCCACTGCTCATCGGTGGCCTCCCGAGCCGCGGCGTCCGCGTTCTCCGCCAACACCAGCTCTTCGTGCAGCGGGAACAGCAGCTCCTCGACGGCCAGCAGCGCCCGGGAGGCGACGACACGGCGAGCCGGCTCCGGCGCCGCGCCGCTGAGCACACCCGACAGCACGTCGACGGCCCGCACCACCAGCCGGTCCTCCTGCTTCCCCCACCTGCTCACTTCGATCCCCTCCCACGACCGCCGCAGCCCTGCACGTGCCACATCATCCCGGCCACGACACGGACGCGGGCGACAACGCCCGAAGTTCACTCACACCAGAAGCCAGCCAGCAGCGCCCGGCATCAAACCCAGCACAACCGCCAACTACGCGGCCACCTACGCTGGGCCGATGCCCGTCGTACCCCCGCTCTTCAGCAATGCCGAGACCGACCATCCCGCCATCGCCCAGTGGTGCTCCACCATCCTGGCCGGCGATACCGCCCGCCTGCTTCTCCTGGGGCCGCACTGGTCCGGCAAGTCCCACGCCGCCTACGCCGGGGTGCGCCGTCTCCTCGCCGCCGGCTACCGCGAGGAGAACATCACCGTCCACCGGGCCCACGATCTCGGGCGCAGCTACGAGCCCAGCGTGATCGAGAACACCACGGCCGTCACGGTCATCGACGACGTAACCCTCTCCGTCGACCTGGTGCGCGAGGCCACTGTGCCGCTGAAGCCGGACTCCGCCGACGTCCAGGCCATGATGGCCCTGGAGGCGGGAGCACTCGCGGATGCCGTCGCCCGCCTGAGCCTGCTGCCGCGGCGCTCGTGGCTCCTGATCGCCTCGAACCTCGACTGCCTCGCCGAGGCGGTCGGCCAGGAGACCGCCGACCGCCTGGTCGCCGTCGCCGAGCAGGCCGAACTCACCCCCCGCCCCCGTCCGACCCTGCGCTGGTAGCAGCCGGACAACAAGCACGCCCGCCCCACCTCAACCAGCTGGACTACGCTGCGCGTTGTCGTGAGGGCGAAGGAAGGGCGGGCTGTGGCCAAGCGGACGAACGGCTCCGGGAAGAACCGCAAGGAGCCGCTGTCCGGCGTCGCGCGCCGGCTGTGGGCGTTCTCCGGCAACGAATGCGCCTGGGGCGACCCGCACTGCTCAACGCGGCTGGTCACAGAGGAGGGTGCCTGGGTCGGCAAGATCGCCCACATCATCGGCGCTGAGCCCGGCAGCGCCCGGCACGAGGCGTGGGACGGCAAGGACGTCGACCAGCTGCGGGACTTCGACAACCTGATGCTGCTGTGCGGGGTTCACCATGACCTGATCGACAGCGGCGTCACCCGGGACGACTACACCGTCGAGTACCTGCGGGCAGTCAAACAGAAGCACGAGGCCAGGTACCGGTATACGGTCGATGACATCGAGGCCGAGTTCCGGGACACGGTCAACGGCTCCCGGGTCCGGCCCGCCACCACCATGCTCCGCTTCTTCGCCTGGGAGAACGCCACCCAGGATCCGGAGGACGAACAGGACCTCCTCGAGCTGGTCAACCGCTTCGCGGGGCGCGTCGGCGGTCTCACGCGGATGGCCCGACAGGTCCTCGCCCTCGTGGTGCACGAGGAGACCACAGACTTCGAACTGGTGCTGAGGCGCTTCTCGGCGGACCGTACGACGCTGCTCAGCGTCGTACGCGAACTCCAGAAGGCGGAGATGGTCTACCTCCACGCCGAGGAGTACGACGAGGACCGCGGACGACTGTCTCTTCTCGGTGGCGCTCTGGAGGGCGTCCCCGAAATGTGGGACGAGCTTCGAGGCTTCTGCCGCGACGAGAAGGTGGACCTCACCGAGATCCTGGTGGATCTCGACTTCTCACGCTTGGACTGAGCCGCCGACGGGCGTACGACCTGTGACCGGGGGTGGCGGCCCCGGCCGTACTGCGTCCCGTCACGGGGACCGGGGCCTGTCCCGCACGCTCCATTCCGGCACGGGCCACGGCGAGCCTAACGGGTGATCCGAGAGCCATTGCACGGATTTCCACCGGCCTGGGGGGCGCGGCACCGAGGACCAGCGCTTCGAGGAGACTGCCGCAAGGCACTCACGCCGTCGGCTTCCGCATAGGACAGGCACCGCGAGCGGCGGCACCGACGGCACCGTCCTGAACGCGCTCCATGTCAACCTCGGCGGGGTCGGCCGCAACACCGTAGAAGCCGCCGAAGGCCTCGACCCCGCGCATGCCCTCCAGTTGGGCGAGCAGCGCCGCGGCTGCCACGCCGCGAGCAAGTTCACTCGCGGTCCGGACCACACGATTCCGTGCGCGCCCCGACCGAGGACGACCATCGCTGAACTGCAGCACGTCGCCGTTCTCGCCCAAGCTGCCGCCAGCGCGCTCGGCCTCCCCACGCAGCCAGTTCTTGGCCTGCTCACGAGAATGGCCCCATTGTCGGAGCTTGTACGCAATTTCAGCACCGCACAGTGGAACGGCGAAATCCAGGAAGAGCCGCAGCTCGTCAACAGCATTCAATGGTTCAGGCTGGCGCATAGAAATGTCTCCTAGAACGCAAAGAGTCGGAAGCCCGAGATAGGGCTAAAGAAGTGGCTGGGTTCCAGGGGAAAGCGAGCAAGAGGCGTCGGTCGGAAAGATGCCGTCCCGGTCGGGCCACACGGTCTGCCAGTACGGCACGGTGACCTCCCTGCCGTACACCGCCCTTAGCATCGCGAAAGGCTCCAAGGTCTCCACGGGGCGCATGAGCAGCTGAAATCCGTTCGCAAGGAGCCCGTCCAGAACCTCACCGGCAACCGGACCAGACGATCCGGCGAACCGCTCGACGACGGAATGGAGCACGCCCTGCATCACCCTGACGTCCAGCCCGGCCATCACGAACTCATGCCCCAGAGACTCGTGCAGACCGACGGTGTAGCAATAGGCAGCGGAACTCTCATCTGCAAGAACCGACTGGACGGCGAATCCGTGCTCCGCAATCACGTCCCGGAGTCGAGCAACGTACTCCGTCATGAAATCGGGCGGGCATACGGGGCAATCCGCTTCCCCGCAAGAATCGTGAGGACGGCCCTTCGGCAAGGCATTGGCCGCGACGTCGGGCGTGAAATCCAGATCGCGAGCGACCAGTTGTGAAAGATCACCGTCCGGACGGCACGACTCCAGAGCCGGAAGATCGATAAGACCCCACCGGCCCTGCGACAGGTCACCGCCCAGGCACGACCACCCGTAAGCCTGGCCGCTCGCGTCGTCGACCTCAACGACGTACCACTGGCCCCAGGCCGAGGAGTACCGGAGGCCAACCACCCTGTGCTCATGCGGCTGCAAGGCCGTTGCCCACAGAGCCGGCATCTCGGCCAGCACATCCGGAGCCGGGTAGAAGCCGTGGCCGCGCTCCTCGCGCCACAGCTCGGGCGGCCGTGTCCCGACCGGAGCGCCCCCCTGCGCAGAGCCCTCGGGGTCGGGCTGGGCGCGGAAGATGGCCTGCTCCACATCCGGGTGATAGATCGAGACCTCCTCGCCGTCCCAGCGCACGGTGTACGCCTCCAGGTCACCGGGCAAAGCGAGTAGTTCGGGGACGGTCTCCATCGCCCTGAGGAAGAGGGCGATGAACAGCTCTTCGCGTCCTCCGGCATCGGCAGCGACGGTGGTTCGCTCCCAGGGGTGCCCGAGGACGCGCATGCGGATGTCCGCCATGATCAGTTCTCCAGTGAATCGTGGGGTGGGGAGGCCGGCGAGGGCCTGGCCGAGGGCGTGCGTCGCCGCTCAGGCGATCGCGGAGCGGCGACGCTGCGTCTCCGCGCGCATCACGGGCCAGCCGGCGCCGACGGAGTGAGAAGAGGGAGGAGCGAGCCCGGATCAGGAGGCTGACGACTGCTGTGCCCGGTACTTGCCCACCACGGCGAGCACGGCGATGCCGAGCAGGTCGGCCCCCTCAACCGCCATCCAGTCGCCGAGTGTCGCTTCCGGGCTGCTGCTGAGCCGCTGGATGAGCTCGTGCACGCCGACATGGGGAACGCCCTCGGCATCGCAACCAGCCTCGAAGTGCCCGAAGTCGGGGGCGTACGCGTGGTAGTGCCCGTCGGCGCTCCAGTGAGGGTCCTGCCACAGCTCGAACACGGCGTTCGGGGCGTCCTCCTCCAGCCGCGCGGCGACTTCCTCGCAGAGGCCCAGTGCGGCGTCCCGGGCGCGGTAGACCTGCCCCAGCGTGAGGGCCTCGGAGGGACCAGGCTCATACTCGCCGCGAAGTTTGTGCTCCCGCATGAGGTCGAGAAGCGCGACGATCTCGCCAGCGGGAATCGAATGGATGCGGAGCTGCAGATCAGCAGACACGATTCTTCCTAGGATCGAGCGCCACGACGGGCGCGCATGAAGAGGGGCAGCACCGCGGGCGTTGTCGGCAGCGGTGAAGTAGAGGGGCTTCGGTCACTCGGCCGGCGCCCTCGCACCTGCGGGGGAGTGGGACCTGTCGGCGTTTGGTGTGTGGGTGGCTCTTCGGCCGTCCGGCGTTAGTCGAAGGCCTGGTTGGGGGCAGCCGTCAGAGCCGCGAGGCCTCACGCCGCCAGCTGCGCGTCTCGGCGCGGCGAACCAGACGGCGGAACCAGGGCCCCTTTTCGCCCTCATCGCTGTACCGGCCCGGCAGGATCTTGCTCCCCACGGAGCCGGTCCGCGCGTTCTTGACCTTGGGACGCCTCGCGGGACGCTTCTTCGCCCCGGTTCCCGGGACGGGGGTGCTCATGTTGAGATCAACTCCGCATCTGTTTGCCCCGATGCCTTACGCGGCGTCGTTTTCGGCGCAGTTGGGGCAGTCGTCGGGACAGCGGTCTTGGGTGCCGTAGGTGTGAACCTCACAGCGGACACAGGGGTCGACGGAGGCGACGTAGTCGCCGTCTTCGGTACGGGTTTCTCCGGCCCAGTCGTCCGCCGGGATCCCAGTAGGTTCGTTGCAGTGGCCGCAGTTGACCTCGCCGGGACGGTAGATGGCCATCAGCCCTCACCGACCATCACCGGCACGCCTGACGTCCGGCACTCCTGGCCGCGCACGAAGTGGCGATCCAGTCGGCCGGCGATCAGATCGACAACCGCACCGCACCCGGCGGCCGGGCAGCGGACGGCCATGCCCCGGCCCTCGTCGTCAAGGAGGGGCATTTCGGATGCGATGGCCATCGCGGTCTGCTCGCCCTTCAGGCGTACGGAGAAGGCCACCGCGCCGCCGGCCTCTACGTCATCGAGACACGACTGGCACAGGGGTCGCCTACGCGCTCGGGCCGTGGCCTCCGGCGACGGAGCCACACGGTGACCGTCGGGAGAGATGCCGGGCGGCAGGCCCGTCTCGGGGTCGATCAAGAGGCTCGGGGCGGTGTGTCGTTCCAGTTCGTGAAACATCGTCGAGTGGCCGCAACAGGGGCACATCATCAGATAGAACACGCGAGCTCTCACGATCGTCGGAGTGGTGTAAGTAGGCGCGGACGGCCCCATGGGGAAAGACCGCCTTTGTGGGGCTGCTGCAGGAGATCCAGCCGGTGACCTCGGGCGCTTCGTCTTCCTCGACGAGGCCGCGGGCGGTGGTCTGCTGGGCGGGTGGTTTTCGGCCGGTTCGTCGGCCGGCCTTACGAGAACAACAATACACACTGAAAATGGAATACGCAACAGATTCCGGCATCCATGCACGACGCGGCGCGGTCCGGCCGCCAGCCCGTACGAGAACGAGGACCGTCTGCTTCGGTGCCCCGGGCCAGGTGCCGGAAGGCGCGAGAGGCCCATCCGATCGCCGCCGTCCCTGGACCGCGCTGTCCCCCGGCCGCCGCCGCACAGCCGTCTGCCCGCCCTCGTCCCCGGTCCCGGCGCGCCAGGGCAGAAGGGGGCGCGCGGAGCCGACCGGGTGTGCGCCCTGCCCGAGGCACGGCCGGACCCGTACCGTCGCAAGATCGGGCCGAACCCCGGGGGCGCCCGGGACGCAGCGGCAGGGGAGGACGGTGGCGTGGTTGTGGAGCGCAGGAGGTTACTGGGCACCGGGCTCTGCGCGGCGGTGCTATGGACGGGCGGCACGACACCGGTGCTGGCCGGCGGGCGCGGCCAGCACCTGACCGAGGGGGATCTGTCGGCCGCGCGCAGGCTGTTCGCCGCCGGCAGGTACGACCGGCTCCACCAGGTGCTCCCTGGGATGGTGGCCCGCGCGAGCGAGAGCGAGCGAACGGGCCCGGTCGGCGCCGGCCGGGCGGCGGGGGTATGGGTGATCGTCTCTCAACTGGCGGCGAAGGAAGGCGAGATGGACATGGCGGCCGCCTTCGCGGTCCGGGCTGGGACGGCGGCCCGGCGCTCGGGCCGACCGGTACTCCTCGCGGCCGCCGCGCGCGCGGCCGCGACACCGCTGCGCCGTACGGGCCGCGCAGACACGGCCCTGCAACTGCTCGAGGAAGCGCACGATGCGCTGGACACCGCTCCCCGGCAGTCCCCGGCCGTCCTGGACGCGTCCGGCATGGTGGCCCTGACCGCGGCATACACCGCCGCCCAGGCCCAAATGCCCTCCGCCGCAGAGCAGTTCGCATCTCTGGCCGAACACACCGCGGCCCGCCTCCTCCGCGACCGCGGACGGCTACCGACGGGCGGGGAGTTGTCACCAGCGCAGTGCCTGCTGTACCGGGTCGGGATCCACCAGAAGCTCGGCGACGTCGACCGCGCCCTGGCGTACGCCGCGGCCCTGGAACCGGCCGCGCTGCCCACACCGGAGCGCAGGGCTCGCGCTGCAACCGACACCGCCCGCGCCCTGCTGGCCGCCGGAGACCTGCCGACCGCGTTCCTCCAGCTACAAAACGTCGAGCGAGCCGCGCCGCAGGAGGCCCGCCGCCCCTCCGTACGCGCGCTGACGGCCGACCTCGCCGCGCGTCAGCCAGGCCTGCCCGGAGTTACCGCCTTCGCCCGCCGCACCGTCCCGCGCCCAGCAACCTAACCCCCGCCGGCCGAAACGCGGCCCGGCCACGACATCCCTCCGTGCCGGTGCTGCCGCGCGCCACCACCGTGGCCGTTTGCTGCCCGCCCCGTGTCATGCCGCCGCGCCCCTTATTCTTCCGCGCCCAGGACCCGCTGCCCCAACCACGGGGTTCGCGGGCGTTGCCCACACCCGACGGCTGGCCGGGCCAGGCGGCGCTGGTCCGGCGGCCGTGCGTCAGCCGGGCAGGATCTGCGGGGCGGCGGTGTTCTGGTCGCGTTCGGCGCGCTTGAGCCGCTGCCTTTTCGACCGGCTCGTCCCCTCGGGCTGGTCCCATTCCGTCACGGAGGCCCCGTTCAGCAGCCGCCCGGGGCATCCGAGTGCTCGGGGCACGGCCCGTCGCCGCCCAGACGGCCAGATGCGGCTGGGTGGACGTGCCGCTGCCCGGAAAAGGAGCCGTCCGAGGCGGGGCTTTCGCCGGAGCTGACGTCGCATGTGCGCTCGTCGTTGCCCGGTTCCGCTTCGGAGGCGGAGGCCCCGTCAGCGTCCTTCGTCCACGCTGCCTTGAGAGAGGCAAGGAGCGCCTTGACGTGGGACATCGGGGCGTCGGTGACGGTGGCGATGTCGCGCATCGACGCCCGTCGCAGGGCCAATGCCTCCACTGCCTCGGCCAGTGCCTCCGCGCGGGCGCGGTCTGCCGCGCGCAGCTTTTCCAGCTCCGGCATCACTGGAACGATCGTCACCTCGGCAAAGACCCCGATGACAGCAAGCCCCTCCTCCAGGTTCGCCTTCGCCATCTTGAGCGTGCGGCCGTGCCCGTACACGCCGTGCTCGGGGGAGCTGACCGACCAGGAACGGCCGCGCCTGGTCGCCGGGCACTCGATCGGCTCGTTCACGCCTTGCTCCTCAAGTCCTCGATGATCTGCTGAGCTACGACGTCCGGGATCGGGTGGGGCAGCACGAGCCGCTGCGCTCCGACCCGGTAGGTGGCGTGGTTCGCGTGGGTCTCGACGAGAGTGACCGTGAGCCCCAGCCGGTGGGCCTCGGCGCGGATCCGCTTCAACGGGCCACCAGCGTCCGTGCTGGCACGCAGGCCGTCGGTGATCTCCTGCGTCTCCTTCCAGTGCTCGAGGCTGACGACGGCCTCGTGCACGGGCTGCGGCGACCACACCCACATCGAGATGGGGTTCCACCGGGAGTATCCCGTCCGCCCGGTCCGGGATGCCTTCCGGTTGTACACCTGGTAGCCAGTGAGCTTCGGGTTCGCGAGCAGCCCTTCGACGCGGTTGTGCGTCCACCCGCCCTCGATCGGGTACCGGTCCGGCTCGGCCGACAGAATCGCGATGATGTCGGCCGCTTTGAGATGCTCCTCGCGCCGCAGACGGTGCAGCTCCCGGGCCGCGTCAAAGCGCCGTTCGTCCGGGTGGCGGACCAGCTTCTTCTTTGGCCGCGCCTCTCCGAACCGTCCCCGGGCCGCGGGCGGCGCGTTCTCGTCGACGACCGCGATGTAGGGGTACGGCGGGTAGCCGTGGTTCCAGCCGCCGATGGCGTGTTGAACCTGGCCGCCCATGGACATCTCCAGCATGACGGTGCGGTAGACCTCCGCCTCGACCTGGCCGTAGCGGCGGGTGCGCAGCCGGCCGGATTCGGTGCCGCCGACGGGTTCGTTGGCGTACACCACCTCCACGCCGAGACTCTGGAGCTGGTGCTCCACGGTGAGACTGGTCAGCATGGCCCGCGCGACGCGGTCGGAGCGCTCGGCCAGAACGTGTGTGATGCCCATCAACTCGGCCCGGTCCAGGAGGTCCTGGAGGCCGCCGTCCCGGTGCGTCGGGACGCCCAGCGCGTCGTACATCTCCTGCGGGCCGAGGCCCCGGGACTCTGGCGGGAGCATCCCGGACTCGACGTCCCAGAAGTACCCGACGAACTCCTCGCCGGCTTCGAGGCGCTGGGCGGACAGAGCCACTTGACGGGGGATGGAGCTGCTCGGGTTCTGGTTGTCCTTGGTGGAGACCCTGCCCACGAAGGCGGTCCGACGCGGGCGCGTGTCCGCCTGCGTGAAATTCGACAGACCGCTGAGGTCGATGGGGGGCCCAAAGGGCGTATTCATCGTCTTCCTTCTGACGGGGCCCGGTGGCTGGTCAGCGCCGGGCCGGAGATCTGGATGTCGAGGCGCCCCCTGGCCCTCAGACCGGGAGACACCAGACGAGCGGCGGCGGCCGGGGTCGGTGATGGGTGGCCCGGCCCGGGGCCCCTTGGGCGGAGGGGGATGGTGGGGCCGGGCCGGTGGGTGGGCGCGAACGGGCCCTGGGGGATCCGTCCGCCCTACCCTGGTCTGGGTGTTCCGCCCCTGCGGCGCGGGCGCGGTGCTTGGGGACCGGGGCCCCGTTCCCGGGGGAGGCCGGCCCCCGCCCGGGGCCGCGTTACAGGCTCTTGGGGGCTTCTGGGGGTGTTGGTGTGGGGTGTGGGGGTCCGGCGGCCCCTTGTGGGGGGTTGGGGGGCCGCCGGGCCCGGTTCTGGGGGTTACGCGGTCTTGTAGCCGTTGAGCTTTTCGACCAGCTCGGCGCGGATGAAGGCGAGTGCCTGCGCCTTGTCGTCGAGCTTGTTGATCTCGGCCTGGACGGCTTCGGCGCGCTGGCCGTTGAGGAACGTGGTGTACGTGGCCTCGCGCTCGGGGGTGGCCTTGTCGGCCTGGTAGGTCTTGACCAGGCCGGTGACGAGGTCGCGGACCTTCTCGAAGGTGTCCTGGCTCGCGTTCTCGGCCGGGGAGTTGGTCTCGAAGGCCGAACCGAGCATCCGCTTGCGGAACTTCAGCAGCGGCGCGGCCCCGTTGTCCGTCTCGGCGGTCAGGTCGGCCGGGTTGACCAGGTGGCTGCCGACCACGTACGGCAGCTCCATGTCGCCCAGCTTCGGGGCGTCGGTCCGCTCGTGGCGGTCGGTGGCGCTGCCCTTGCCGAACTGGACGTTCAGCAGACCCTCGGTCTTCGGGAACAGCTCCCAGTTCGGGTGGACCACGACCGTGCCGACCGGGAACACCCCGTCCTGGAGGACGCGGGACAGGTCGTAGACCGCCTCGCCGTTCTCGCCCGTCTCGACCGAGTACGAGTAGGTGGCACCGGCCGGGGTGGTGAACGTCTGGGTACCGGACATGAAGATCCCCTCCAACAGGGTCAGTAGGTGGTTTCTCGGCCGGTTCTTCGTTCCCCCGACCTCGTGATAACTACAGTACACACCGAATCATGAATACGCAACACCGGAACGGGATCACCCCCACACGCTCAACCAAACCCACCACCAACTAGGAACCTCACCCCACCTACCCCACCCCGACGACCACCCGCACCCCCGCCCGAGCCCACACCGCCACCCCACCCCGAACCCGCCGAAGCCACCCGGCCCCACCCCCACGCAACCCCGGATCTAACACCCCACCCGACCCCCCGCACGCGAATCTAACGCCACCCGGAAACGCCAAACGGACCCAACCCGCGAATCTAACGTCCGCCCCTCGTGCGACGATTGGAGCGGCCCCGGATCTAACACCCGCGATCCGCTGAATCTAACAGCCCGCCAATTCCCGAACCGCGAATCTAACGCCACCCCCACACGCGCCCCGGATCGCCACACACGGCCCCTTGGAGCCTCGCCCCCGCTATCCCCTTCCCGGACGGCCCAGACCTCTGTAGGCTGCCGCTAGAGCCGTACAGGGGCCGCCCGGCCGGACCGGAGCGAACCCCCCGGACCGGAGTAACGGAAACCCCGTCAATTCCCGCCGCACAACTTGAATTCCGGGGCCCCGAACCTCTAGAATGATCAGACCGCACGGAGAACCAGGATCACCCGCAGAGAAACACCACCGGGACAACCTGAAAACCCGTTAGAAACCACCGGAAAGGCCCGCCCGGAACCGCGAGGGAACCCCCTCCCACCTAGCCAGCCATTCTCTGACCACAACCCCCAGAAAGAGGAACGGAATTCGAGGCCGGACCGCCCGCCGGCCTCTGGCCCGCCCCGCGGGCCAGCTCCACGGCCGGCCCCTCGGCCGGCCGGTCAGCGCTCTGCGCTGACGGTCTTTCAGAGGGCGCTCTGCGCCCTCTGTACCCGCGGAGCGGGTACAG
>NZ_JBEXPR010000017.1:0-64558 GCF_040612135.1 Streptomyces sp. NPDC006458
CCGCCCGAGGTCATCGGCAGCAGGGCACCCAGCGACGTGCCGCCGTCCGCGTTGCGCTTGAACCAGATGTTCGGGAACGCCAGGAACCGGTGCCAGGCCACACCCATGTCGGTCTTGAGGGAGACCGTGATCATCCAGATGAAGGAGGTCGCGATCTTCAGACCGGCGAAGAAGTAGGTGAGGTTCTGGAGGGTGGAGAGGTCCATCCCCTCCAGCCACGAGACCACCGGGTACGAGATGAAGAAGGACGCCTCGTAGCCGTCCACGTGGTGCATCGCGCCTTCGAGGGCGTGCAGCATGAAGATGCAGACGCCGACGATGAGGATGACGGTCTCGACGAAGTACGCCTGGCCGGTGTTGGAGCCCGCGAAGCGGGACTTGCGGCCCGGCCGGTCGGGGCGCGACAGCTGCCGGACGGCGATGAGCACCAGGATGCCGAGCACGGTCATCGTGCCGATGAACTCGACGAAGACGTTGTACGGGGGCCAGTCGCCGATGACCGGCAGCAGCCAGTCGGCCTGGAAGAGCTGGCCGGCGGCGTTCACGATGGTCAGCAGCAGCGTGTAGAAGCCGATCGCCACGAACCAGTGTGCGAAGCCCACGATGCCCCAGCGGTTCATCCGCGTATGGCCGAGGAACTCCTTGACCACCGTGACGGTGCGCTGCACCGGGTCGTTGGTCCGGGACCCGGCGGGCAAGCGCTGGCCGAGCATCATGGAGCGGACGATCTGCAGGACGGCCCGGCCGAACAGCGCGGAGCCGACGGCCACGAGGACCAGCGACACGATGATCGCGGCGAGTTGCATGGGGACTCCTCGAACCTGCGAGGGGTTCTTCGATGAGATTACTAAGCGGTAACTTATGCAGTCTGTTTGAGACTACCCGCATCCTCCGCCGCACTGTAGCCAGGCACTCGGTGATCTGCGTCGCTGAGGCGCCCCTCAGTGATCACGTCCACACCGGCCCTGACGTGGCGCTCGCGTGATGGAGAGCCTTTCACGGTCTCTCGCATGCGCGGCGCGCCGACCCGCTGCGCCATTCATACCAAATCATGACACTCCCCTAAATTGGTTCCGTGCTCTACGGGATCGCCGCCGCCATGGCGGCCCTGCTCCTCACCGCCCTGCTCGCGGGCCTGCTGCGCGCCCTCGCGCTGCGCCGCGGTCTGCTGGACCGCCGCGGGCGCGCCCGGCCCGTGCCGCTGCTCGGCGGGGTGGCCGTCGGGCTCGCGACCGTCGCGATCGCGGCGACGGGGGAGCTGACCGGCGTCGCCCGGCTGGGCCCGGGGCCCGGTGTGCTGCTCGCGGCCGGGGCGGGGGTCGCCCTGCTGGGGCTCGCCGCCGACGTCTGGCGGCTGCGCCCCCGCTTCCTGCTCGCCGGTACGGCGGTGGCGGCCGTGTGTGTCGTGCCCTACGAGGAGACAGGGCCGGTCGGCGGGGTGCTCGCGGTGCTGTGGATCACGGCGGTCGCGGCGGCCTTCCGGGCCCTGGACCATGCCGACGGGCTGACCGGGACGGTCGGGGTGGTCACCGCGCTCGGGGCCGGGGTGTGCGCGGCGGTGGAGGTGATGGACGGGCTCGCGGTGCTGCTGAGCGTGCTGGCGGCGGCGCTGGGCGGGTTCCTGATGCAGGGCCGGCATCCCGCCCGGATCACGCTCGGCGCGTGCGGTTCGCTGTTCACGGGGTTCCTGCTCGCGGGCGCGGCCGTGCTCACCCGTGCGGGGCACGATCCGGCCGGCTCCGTGGGTGTGCTGTTCGCGCTGAGCGCGGTGGCCGTGGCGGATGTGGTGCTGGTGTCCGTCTCGCGGCGGCTGGCCGGGCGTCCGCTGCTGCGCGGCGGTCCCGATCATCTCGCCCACCGGCTGCGCGGGCTCGGGCTCGCCCCGCGCGGGGTGACGGCGGTCCTCGGCGTGGCGGCCGCCGCGGGTGTGCTCGTGGGGGTGCTGGTGCACGCCGGGACCCTGGGGGCGACGGCCGCGTTCTGGGTGGCCGGCGGGACCGTGGGTGCGGTGCTCGCGCTGCTTCTTCGTCCGGCTGTGCCGCGTACCACCACCAGGGTGTCTTCGCAGGTCACAGGCCCGTTGCGTGTAAGGAACGGATAAGAGTTGAGTCTGCACGGCTCAGGTCTGTTGACCCAGCGGGAGCCGTCGTGCACACTTGAGTCCGTTCCACTCAAGTCAGCTGGAGGAAATAACCATGGCACGTGCGGTCGGCATCGACCTGGGCACGACTAACTCCGTCGTCAGCGTTCTTGAAGGCGGCGAGCCCACCGTCATCACCAACGCAGAGGGCGCCAGGACCACGCCGTCCGTCGTCGCCTTCGCCAAGAACGGCGAGGTGCTCGTCGGCGAGGTCGCCAAGCGCCAGGCGGTCACCAATGTGGACCGCACCATTCGCTCGGTGAAGCGCCACATGGGCACCGACTGGAAGATCGAGCTCGACGGGAAGCCCTTCAACCCGCAGCAGATCTCCGCGTTCATCCTGCAGAAGCTGAAGCGCGACGCCGAGGCCTACCTGGGCGAGAAGGTGACCGACGCGGTCATCACCGTCCCGGCCTACTTCAACGACTCCGAGCGTCAGGCGACCAAGGAGGCCGGTGAGATCGCGGGCCTCAACGTCCTGCGCATCGTCAACGAGCCGACCGCCGCCGCGCTGGCGTACGGCCTCGACAAGGACGAGCAGATCATCCTGGTCTTCGACCTCGGTGGCGGCACCTTCGACGTCTCGCTGCTGGAGATCGGCGACGGCGTCGTCGAGGTGAAGGCGACCAACGGTGACAACCACCTCGGTGGTGACGACTGGGACCAGCGCGTCGTCGACTACCTGGTGCAGCAGTTCAAGTCCGGTCACGGCGTGGACCTCGCCAAGGACAAGATGGCCCTCCAGCGCCTCCGTGAGGCCGCCGAGAAGGCGAAGATCGAGCTGTCCTCGTCCACCGAGACCTCGATCAACCTGCCCTACATCACCGCCTCCGCCGAGGGCCCCCTGCACCTCGACGAGAAGCTCACCCGCGCCCAGTTCCAGCAGCTGACCGCGGACCTGCTGGAGCGCTGCAAGACGCCGTTCCACAACGTCATCAAGGACGCCGGCATCTCCCTCAGCGAGATCGACCACGTCGTCCTCGTCGGCGGCTCGACCCGTATGCCCGCCGTCGCCGAGCTCGTCAAGGAGCTGACCGGCGGCAAGGACGCCAACAAGGGCGTGAACCCGGACGAGGTCGTCGCCATCGGCGCCGCGCTCCAGGCCGGTGTCCTCAAGGGTGAGGTCAAGGACGTCCTGCTCCTCGACGTGACCCCGCTGTCCCTCGGTATCGAGACCAAGGGCGGCATCATGACCAAGCTCATCGAGCGCAACACCACGATCCCGACCAAGCGGTCCGAGATCTTCACGACGGCCGAGGACAACCAGCCGTCCGTGCAGATCCAGGTCTACCAGGGCGAGCGCGAGATCGCGGCGTACAACAAGAAGCTCGGCATGTTCGAGCTGACCGGTCTGCCCCCGGCGCCGCGCGGCGTCCCGCAGATCGAGGTCGCCTTCGACATCGACGCCAACGGCATCATGCACGTGACCGCCAAGGACCTGGGCACGGGCAAGGAGCAGAAGATGACCGTCACCGGCGGCTCCTCGCTGCCGAAGGACGAGGTCGACCGGATGCGCCAGGAGGCCGAGCAGTACGCGGAGGAGGACCACCGCCGCCGCGAGGCCGCCGAGACCCGCAACCAGGGCGAGCAACTCGTCTACCAGACGGAGAAGTTCCTCAAGGACAACGAGGACAAGGTCCCCGGCGAGGTCAAGACCGAGGTCGAGGCCGCCGTCGAGGAGCTGAAGACCGCGCTCAAGGGCGAGGACACCGCCGAGATCCGCACGGCCACCGAGAAGGTCGCCGCGGTCTCCCAGAAGGTCGGCCAGGCGATGTACGCCGACGCCCAGGGCGCGCAGGCGGCCGGTGGCGCCGGTGCCGAGGCGCCGAAGGCCGATGACGACGTCGTCGACGCCGAGATCGTCGACGAGGACCGCAAGGACGGTGCCGCGTGACGGAGGAGACCCCGGGCTTCGAGGAGAAGCCCGACGTCCCCTCCGGCGCCACCTCCGACGACGCCGAGCCGCAGGCCGACTCCTCCTCGAACGGGGAGGGGGCGGCCCCGGCCGGGGACTCAAGCACCGACGTGGGTCTGGTGGCCCAGCTGGACCAGGTCCGCACCGCGCTCAACGAGCGCACCGGCGACCTCCAGCGCCTCCAGGCCGAGTACCAGAACTACCGCCGCCGCGTCGAGCGTGACCGGATCACGGTCAAGGAGATCGCCATCGCGAACCTCCTGACCGAACTCCTGCCCGTGCTCGACGACATCGGGCGCGCGCGGGAGCACGGCGAGCTCCTCGGCGGCTTCAAGTCCGTCGCGGAGTCGCTGGAGACCGTCGCCGCCAAGATGGGCCTCCAGCAGTTCGGCAAGGAGGGCGAGCCCTTCGACCCGACGATCCACGAGGCCCTGATGCACTCCTACGCGCCGGACGTCACAGAGACGACCTGCGTCGCGATCCTCCAGCCGGGGTATCGAATCGGCGAGCGCACCATCCGCCCCGCGCGGGTGGCCGTCGCCGAGCCGCAGCCGGGCGCGCAGGGCGTCAAGTCCGAGGCCGACGAGAGCGCGGCGGGCGACGACAAGGACAACGGCCCTGAGGAGGGCTGACGTAGAGACCGGACGGAAGGAGGGACGTCGAGGATGAGCACCAAGGACTTCATCGAGAAGGACTACTACAAGGTTCTCGGCGTCCCCAAGGACGCCACCGAGGCCGAGATCAAGAAGGCGTACCGGAAGCTCGCCCGCGAGTTCCACCCGGACGCCAACAAGGGCAACGTCAAGGCCGAGGAACGCTTCAAGGAGATCTCCGAGGCGAACGACGTCCTCGGCGACCCCAAGAAGCGCAAGGAGTACGACGAGGCCCGCGCGCTGTTCGGCAACGGCGGCTTCCGCCCGGGGCCGGGCGCGGGCGGCGGCTCGTTCAACTTCGACCTCGGCGACCTCTTCGGGGGCGGCGGCGGCAGTGCCCAGGGCGGCTTCGGCGGCGGCTTCGGCGACGTGCTCGGGGGCCTGTTCAACCGGGGCGGTGCCCCGGGTGCCGGCACCCGGACCCAGCCCAAGCGCGGCCAGGACATCGAGTCCGAGGTCACGCTGAGCTTCACCGAGGCCATCGAGGGCGCGACCGTCCCGCTGCGGATGTCCTCCCAGGCCCCGTGCAAGGCCTGCTCCGGCACCGGCGACAAGAACGGCACGCCCCGCGTGTGCCCGACCTGTGTCGGCACCGGGCAGGTCGCCCGTGGCTCCGGTGGCGGCTTCTCGCTCACCGACCCCTGCCCGGACTGCAAGGGCCGTGGCCTGATCGCGGAGAACCCCTGCGACGTCTGCAAGGGCAGCGGCCGGGCCAAGTCCTCGCGCACCATGCAGGTCCGCATTCCCGCCGGGGTCTTCGACGGGCAGCGGATCCGGCTGCGCGGCAAGGGCGCGCCCGGTGAGCGCGGCGGCCCGGCCGGCGACCTCTATGTCGTTGTCCACGTGGGCGAGCACCCGGTGTTCGGCCGCAAGGACGACAACCTGACCGTGACCGTGCCGGTGACCTTCGCGGAGGCCACGCTCGGCGGTGAGGTCCGGGTGCCCACCCTGGGCGGCCCGGCCGTCACCTTGAAGCTGCCTCCCGGCACGCCCAACGGCCGCACCATGCGCGCCCGCGGCAAGGGCGCGGTCCGCAAGGACGGCACCCGCGGGGATCTGCTGATCACCGTCGAGGTGAGTGTCCCGGCGGAGCTGTCGGGGAAGGCTCGTGACGCGCTGGAGGCGTATCGCGAGGCGACCGCGGGCGAGGATCCGCGGGCGGAGCTGTTCGAGGCCGCGAAGGGAGCTTGAGCCAGATGGATGGCCGTCGACGCAACCCCTATGAACTGACCGAGGAGACCCCGGTCTACGTCATCTCGGTGGCGGCCCAGCTCTCCGGCCTGCACCCGCAGACGCTGCGCCAGTACGACCGGCTCGGCCTGGTCTCGCCCGGCCGCACGGCCGGCCGGGGCCGCCGCTACTCGGCCCGTGACATCGAACTGCTCCGCCAGGTGCAGCAGTTGTCGCAGGACGAGGGCATCAACCTGGCCGGCATCAAGCGCATCATCGAACTGGAGAACCAGGTCGCGGCCCTGCAGGCCCGGGTCGCGGAGATGGAGGCGGCGCTGGACGGAGCCGCCGCCGCCATGCGCCAGCGCGAGGCCGCGGTGCACGCCTCGTACCGGCGCGACCTGGTGCCTTACCAGGAGGTGCAGCAGACCAGCGCGCTGGTGGTGTGGCGGCCGAAGCGCCAGCAGCCGGGGGACTGACGCGCGACGACGTGACGAAGGGCCCGGAGGTTCACAGACCTTTGGGCCCTTTCGCGTATGTCCTGCGTCTTTCCGTATGTCCTGCGTCAGACGGCCGTTGCGCGGCCGCGCGAGGCGAGGGCGCCGGTCGTACCGCCCGAGGTACCGGCGGTCGTGGCGGCCGTGCCCGTGGTGGCCGGGTGGGCGGACTCCGGCGGAGCTGCCGGGGCCGACGACGGCGGCGTGGACGGCGACGGCGGTCCATGGGCGGTCCGGCACTGCTTCGCAACAGCGCCGGAGTCCTTAGTTCCGCAGGTCAGGACGCATTCGGCGCGGTCGCGACGGAGGCGTGGCGGGCGGCGATCTCCGTGCCGTCCGCGGCGACCGCCGTGATCGTGTAGGAGCTCGTGGTGCCGCTCGGCGTGGCCGGGTCGGTGTAGCTCCTGGTGTTGCCGGACAGGGGCTGCTGGGTCAGCCGTATCCACTCCTCCGTGGCGCGGTCCCAGCGGTAGACGTGGAAGCCGGTGGCCGGGCAGTCGCCGGTGGTGCAGGTCCACGACAGCCGAGCGCGGGCGGAGTCGTCCACGGTGGCGGACAGGGCCCAGTCGTAGGTGTAGGGCAGGTTGTACGCCGGGCCGAGGTAGAACTCGTTGGCCTCGACGTGGGCGACGTCCGACGGGGAGCCCGTCGCATAGACGGAGTTGCCGGAGGTGTCCACCGCGTCGACGTAGTAGATCCAGGACTGGTCGTCGGCTGCCTGGACGTCGGCGTAGCCGGTGGTGCCGGGAGCGACCTCCGCGATCCGTTCGAGGGTGGAGAAGGGGTCGTCGGCGGGGGCGCGGTAGACCACGTAGTGGGCGAGGTCGGCGGCGGGGCTCTCGTCCCAGCGCAGGACCGTGCCGTACTCCGTGCTCGTGTACGCGAGCCCGGTGACGGCGGGCGGAGCGGTGCGGTCGGCGCGGGTGACGCTGCTCGGCTGCGAGGGCTCGGACTCACGGCCCTGGGCGTCGACGGTGTGGACCCGGTACCAGTACGTCACGCCGGTCTCGGCGGTGGTGTCGGTGCACGCGTACTGCGGCTTGGGGTCCGCCGGGTTGCCGGTGCGGTGGGGCTCGCAGGTGATGGGCTCGGGGACGGCGTTCTCGTCGAAGCGGTCCCAGCGGTACACCCGGAACGTGGAGGGGCCCGCCGCGGGCGAGGACCAGGAGACCTCGACGCCGCTGTCGTCGTCCGCGATCCGGGTGCCGTCCATGTACGGCACCGCGAGCGGCCGGGCGAACTCCAGCACCGGGGACGCGGTGCTGTTCCCGGCGGCGTCGGTGGCGGTGACGCGGTAGTACGACGTCTCGCCGTAGGGCGCCGTCTCGTCCCGGTAGCCGGGGGTGCGGACCGTGGCCAGCCGGGCGAACTCGCCGTCGGGGGAGGACGCCCGGTGCACGTCGTACGTCAGGCCCTCCTCCTGTGCGGTCCACTCCAGAAGGACGCCCAGCCAGTTGTCGTGCCCGGCGGTCGGCGCCGTGAGGGCCGGGGCGGTGCGGTCGGCGGTGGTGACGACCTGCTCCGCGCTGCCCGCCGACTCGTTGCCGGCCCGGTCGACGGCCCGCACCTGGTAGGCGTACGCGGCCCCCGTGGACGGCAGGTCCTGGGCGAAGGAGGTGTCCGTCAGCAGGGTCGCGCCGCTGACCGGCAGGAAGTCTCCGTCGCCGTCCGCGGCGCGCCGGTAGACGCGGTACCCGGCGAGGTCCATCTCCCTGTTCCGCGCCCAGGTCACCGAGGCCCGGCCGGTGGTCTCGTCGTACGTCGTGGCGACGCCGGTGGGCGCGAGCGGCACGACCTTGTCCACGGCCGCCGAAGTGAGGGGCGTGTAGGCGAACTTGACGCTCGCTGTGCCGGTCCAGTTGACGTAGTCGACGCGGAGGCTGTGCTCACCGGCGGGGACGGTGAGGTTGAGTGTCGTGGAAACCGTGCCTGAGGTGTTCTTCCACAGGTCGATCTTGAGCACGCCGTCGAGGTAGACCCGTATACCGTCCTGCCCGGAGGCGGTGAGGGCGAAGGGGCCGCCGGAGCCGAAGTCGCGGGTCACCGACCAGCGCACCCCGAACCGGTTCGACGGAAGGCCGGACGCCGGGGCCCCCGCGCCCCAGTTCTCGGCGATCTCGCTGTCGCAGTCGGTCTTCTTCGGGGTGCCGGAGAAGGTGGTGCCGACGAAGAACTGCCGCTCGAACTCCGGCGAGGCGCAGGTGGAGGCGGCAGAGGCGGGTGTGGCGGCGACCGTCAGCAGGCCGCCCGTGGTGGCGAGCACCACCGCGGTCGCGGCGGTGGCTGTGGTGCTTCTGGGTCGGTACATGGGTCCTCTCTCGGAGCGGTACAGCGATGAAGAGGGGTCCGGGATCAGGGGATCTCGTGAACCCTTCGTGATCATGACTGCCGAGGAAACCCATTGGTTGTGCGGGAGATTTCGCTGTGTCTTCACATACTGAACAGAAGGTGATGTTGCTATCTCGTTAAGTGATAACTCTTGACGCTGAGTGTTGTCGGCGCGTTGTCTTTCCAGTCACCTGGGCGTGATGTCGCGTCCATGTCCGCAACACACTGAATTGAGCCCCTGAATGCGTCGTATCGCCATAACCGCGGTTGCGTCCGCGCTGACCCTCTCGCTCGCCGGCTGCGGCGTTCTCGACGCGACCGAGGGTGGCGGCGAGGCGAGCCCCACCAAGGGCAACGACATCAAGGTGGGGCTGCTGCTGCCGGAGAAGGTCAACTCCCGGTACGAGAAGTTCGATTATCCCATCATCAGGAACAAGGTCGCCGCGCTCACTAATGACAAGGGCGATGTGATCTATGCCAACGCCGAGCAGAACGCGGACAAGCAGGAGAGTCAGCTCGAGAAGATGATCGCCGACAGCGTCGACGTCATTCTGCTCGACGCCGTCGACTCGCACGCCATAGCGGGCGCCGTGCAGCGCGCCAAGGACGCCGGCATTCCCGTCATCGCATACGACCGCCTGGCCGAGGGGCCGATCGACGCGTACATCTCTTTCGACAACGAACTGGTCGGCGAGGTGCAGGGCCGCACCCTGCTGGACGCGATGGGTTCGGGCGTCGACTCCTCCGACAAGATCGTCATGATGAACGGCTCGCCCACCGACCCCAACGCCAAGCAGTTCAAGACCGGCGCGACGTCGGAGCTGAGCGGCAAGGTGACGATCGCCAGGTCCTACGACACCAAGGACTGGGACCCGAAGAACGCCCAGGCCAACATGACCGAGGCGATCAACGCCGTCGGCGCGAAGAACATCGCCGCGGTCTACTCGGCCAACGACGCCATGGCCGGCGGCATCATCAAGGCCCTGGAGGCCGCGGGTGTCACCGAACTGCCGCCCATCACCGGCCAGGACGCCGAGCTGGACGCCGTGCAGCGCATCGTCTCCGGCGAGCAGTTCATGAGCGTCTACAAGTCCTACCCCGCCGAGGCCGAGGCCGCCGCCGAGATGGCCGTCGCCCGGGTCCAGGGTCGCGACATCCAGTTCGACGCCCTCACCCGCGACAAGGTCGACAGCCCCAGCCAGGCGAAGATCCCGGCCCAGCTGGTCGGCGTGGTCGCGCTCACCCGGGAGAACATCGCCGAGACGGTGATCGCCGACGGTATCTACGAGGTCTCCGACATCTGCACGGCCGACTTCAAGGACGACTGCGACGCGATCGGCCTCTCGTAGCCCTCCGGGGGTGGGCGGGTGGTGGCGGCTGCGGGGCGGGTGTTGGCGGCTGCGGGGCGGGAGGCCCGGCCGCCGACCCCGCTTCCGGTTCCGGCCCCGGCCCGGCTCCGGCTCCGGCCCGGCTCTGGCCTCGGTCCCGGCTTGGCGCCGGGCGTCGGCCCTCGGCTCCAGGAGCCGGGCGCCGGCACCGCGGCCGGGTGGTCTCGGTCCGGTCGCGGATCAGCGGCCTGGCGTGACGTAGCAGCGGACGGGCCCCGTGGGTGGTGCCTGGCTCGTGTGCGGGGTTTCGCTGCGGGTCGTGTGTGGTTGATTGCGCAGTTCCCCGCGCCCCTTTGGGTGGTGCCTAGCGGGTGTGTGTGGTTTGGCTGGGGGCCGTGTGTGGCTGAGCGCGCAGTTCCCCGCGCCCCTGAAGGGCGCTGACCACCGGCCCCCTCAGGGACGCGAGGAACTGCGCGAGCACGAAGTCGTAGGCCGGCCAGGCAGCTCCTTAGGGGCGCGGGGAACTGCGCGAGCAACCATTGATGACCTGCACTCGAAGTTGTGCGCCGGCCAGGCAGTTCCTTGGGGGCGCGGGGAACTGCGCGAGCAACCACTGGCGACCTGCGCTCGAAGTCGTAGGCCGGCCAGGCAGTTCCTCAGGGGCGCGGGGAACTGCGCGAGTGGCCATTGACGACCCGCACCTCACGTCGTGCGCGCGCCACCGGCCACCTCTCAAGGGGCGCGGGGAACTGCGCGTTAACGGCCAGCCCACCCGGCGTCACCGTGGGGGCCGTTGCGGCCGGGCCCGTGCCGTCGCTGACTTCAGCTTGTTGCACGAGGGTCTTCATGGGGCCGGGAGGAAGCCGCGCGAACCGGTGGTTTCCGGTGGTCATGCCGGGGGGAGCCGTGTTGCGGGAGCCGGTCCGGGCCGCGCATAGTTGCGCTGCGAGACGCGGGAGTCGGGGGTGGAACGGGCGATGGCCGGGCACGGAACGGAGGAGCACCCGCACGGTGCCGACCGGCTGTGCGCTGCCGCGGACCGCGTCTACTCCCGTGCCGTACGGCGCGGAAAAGTGCCCCGCTCCGACGCCGACCAGGTCACCTGCCTCCTCGACCTCGCCCTGCTGCACCCCGACCCCGACGACATGGACTGGCTGGTGCCGACCGCGCCCCAGGAGGTCATGACGCGGCTGCTGCGCGGGGTCTACGACGAGGTCAGCGCGAGCCAGCGCCGGGTGGGCGCGGCGGTCGCCGCCGTGGAGCGGTACGCCGGACTGGGCGTGGACGAGCCGCATCTGGCCATGGGCGAGGGCACGGCGCTCCGCGTCCTGGACGGCCCGGCCCGCATCCAGGCGGCCCTGGACGAGGCCACCGAAGCCTGCACCTTGGAGGTGCTCACCGTGCAGCCCGGCGGCATCCGGCGCGAGCACGAACTGACCGAGGGCCTGCACCGGGCCCTGGCCCTGCGCGCCCGCGGCGTTCGCATGCGCGACCTGTACAACCATGTCGCCCGGCACGGCCAGGGCCTGCTGCACTACCTGGAACTGATGGGCGACGCCGTCGAGGCGCGCACGCTGGACGAGGTCATCGACCGCCTCATCCTCTTCGACCGCACGGTCGCCTTCATCCCCGCCAACCCCGAACGCACGGTGGCCCTGGAACTGCGCCACCCGGGCCTGGTCGCCTACCTGGTGACGGTCTTCGAGCGCCTGTGGCGTACGGCCGTGCCACTGACCGAGGCGATCCCGGAGCCGGGCATCGAGGGCATCTCCCACCGCGAGCAGTCCATCGCCGCCCTGCTCGCCGAGGGCCACCAGGACGCGGTCATCGCCGAGCGCCTCGGCATCAGCGTGCGCACCTGCCGCGCCCACATCGCCCGCCTCGCCGAGACGCTGGGCGCGGCCAGCCGTGCCCAGCTCGGCGTCCGCATAGCCCAGGCCGGCCTCGACGGCCCGCCCCCCGACTCCTCACCGGCCGGTGTCACGCTTCCCGATCCAGGATCGCCGAGCGTGCGATGAGATAGCCGAGCTGCGCCCGGCTGTCACTGCCGAGGGTGGCGGCGAGCTTCGCGATGTGGACGCGCGCGGTACGGATGTTCATGCCGAGCCGATCGGCGATGACCGCGTCGGTGTGCCCCTCCACGAGCAGCGCGGCGATCGCCCTCTGCCGCGGGGTGATCCCGTCCAGGGTGGGCTGCTGGACGGCCTGCGGATACATGGGGGTGGCCAGGCGCCACAGCCGGTCGAAGGCGGTCGCGAGATAGTGCACGAGCGCGGGGACGCGCACTTCGAGGGCGAGACTGCCGTCCCGGTCGCCGGGGAGGAAGGCGACCGCCCGGTCGACGATGATCAGCCGGTCCGTGATCTCGTCCAGTGTGCGGGCCTCGGCCTCGCCGCGCAGTTGCTCGTAGCGGGCGGCGACGAGCGGCATGTGCCGCTGGGTGTCCTGGTACAGCGTGCGGATCCGCAGCCCGCGGTCGAGCAGTGCCTGGTCGCGTTCCAGCGCCACGGCCTGGGCCCGTTCGCCCCGGGTGCCGCTGTAGTTGCTGTTCGGCTGCACGCACAGCACCTCGACGGCCGCGTCGGCCATCGCCTCGGTGATGGCCCGGTTGATCCGCTCGGTCCCGCTGAGCACGGTGATCGCGGGCAGTTCCTCCGGCACGGTCGCCCGCCCGTCCAGCCGCATCAGCGGCTCGAACATCTCGGCCAGCCGGGCCTCGCGCCGGCGCTGCTCCGCCACGGCCTCGGCGGAGGTGTGCAGCAGCCGGTGCAGGGCCAGCGCGGGCGCGACCGGTTCCAGCCGGTCGGGGTTCGTGACGGTCGGCTGGAGCAGCCCGTGATCGACGAGACAGGGCGCGGGCCGCGCCTCAGCGGTGTGCAGATGCCCTTCGCGCAGGGCCCGCTCGTACAACTGGGTCCCGGCGGGGCACAGTTCGTCCACCCCGTGGTGGGGATGTGGGGTCACGCGTGTGCTCCCTCCTGGTCGAGGATGCCGGAGCCGGCGACGGGACAGCCGAGCCGGGCGCGGTGTGTGTGACCCTCGACGGGCATTCAGTGATCCCGTTCCAGGATCCCCGACTGGGCGATGAGGAAGCCGAGTTGTGCGCGGCTTCCACTGCCGAGGGCGGTGGCCAGCTTGGCGATGTGGGCGCGGCAGGTGCGGACGTTCATGCCGAGGCGGCGGGCGATGGCCTCGTCGACATGGCCTTCCACCAGGAGTTTGGCGATGGAGTACTGGATGTCGGTGATGCCGTCGGGGTCGGTCTCGTACGGGGTGCCGGCGTGCAGGGGGACCGCTCGGCCCCACATGAACTCGAAGACCTTGATGAGGTAGCTGACCAGACCCGGGTGGCGCAGTTCCAGGGCGACCTGGCGGTCGTCGCTGATGGGGATGAAGGCGACGGCCTCGTCGCAGATGATGAGGCGCTCGACCAGTTCGTCGATGGTGCGGTACTCGACCTTCCCGTTGGTGAACTGGTCGACGTAGGCCAGTCGTTCGGGGCTGTACCGCGCCGTGTGCTGGTAGAGGGTGCGGATGCGGACGCCGCGTTCGATCAGGGGCTTGTCGCGCTCCAGCGCTTCGGCGAGCCTGTGTTCCGGGAGGCGGAAGCTCGGTTGGACGGTGAGCATCTCGTTCTGGCACTGCGCCGTCGCGAGGTCGAGTGCCGCGTTGATGCGGTCGAGCCCCTCCAGGACGGTGATCGAGTGCGAGGTGGCGGGCCCTTGGGCGCTGAGGGCCATGAACGGTTCGAATGCCTCGGCGAGTTCGACCGAAAGACGTCTGCGCTCGGTGATCTCGCGTTCAATGGGATTGAGCCGCTCGGCCAGGGCGACGAGCGGAGCGACGGGGCGCAGCCAGTTCGCGTCGTCCGGATCGGGGTGGAGCAGCGCGAACTCCATCAGGCAGGGGACGGATTCCACGTCAGCCCGGCTGATGCGTCCTGTGCGCAAGGCTTGGGCGTAAAGACGCCCCCCGTCCTCACAAAGCTCAGTTACTGCATGGGGATGCGTAGATTTAGTCCGATTCGTCCCCAAAACTCCACCCCCCAGGGTCCTGAACATGCAGGAACATGATGCACCGATTGTGTGGCCATGACGTGCCTGAATGAGCCATCGTCTTATCCGACGGGGGAAGAGGGGACCTTCAAGTGAGGACGAAGCCGACTATGCGTAAGAGAATGCTTCGCTCGGTGCTGGTCGCCGCCTTCTCCGCCGTTGTGGCCTTCGGAACTCTGGGTGGCTTCTCCGGTACGAAGGGTGGCGAACGGGCGGACAGTTCCTGGGCAATGGGGCCCGCTGTGGCAAGAAGTGGCGATGCGCCCACCGGCGCCGACGACAGCTCGTGGGGCTGACATGACGACTCCACCCGACGACCGCTCCTTCCGCCGTGAAATGGCCACCGCCTACCGCTCCGGCTGGCACTTCATCGATCTGGTCACCGCTCTCCCCCACAACGGTGACTCCCTGATGGTGACCGTGTTCGGCGAACCTGTCGTCGTCACCCGGGACGAGGAAGGCGACGTACGGGCCTACCGGTGCCTGCGCCGGCCGCGAGGCGCGCCGCAGCCCGTGCGGTGTGCCATCCGGTACGGAATGATCTTTGTGAACCTGGACCAGCGAGACCACCGACTGGCGGACCCCAAGACCGCCCCGGAACCACGAACCATCTCGGCCACCCCCCGCAGTGCCTGACGCGATTCCCCCGTCGTAACAAGATCGCCTCAGGTGCTTCCCCCCGCAGCGGCGTCACCGTGACCTGAACACGGTGACGCCGCTGCAGTTTTACGGGATTTACGCGGACTTCCGACGACATGCGCCGCGGCCTCGGCGCGGCTGGAATCAGGCCCTGCCGAGAGCCCGGGTCACTTCGATCTCGATCACGACTCGAGTGGGGTTCGAGGCGGGTGTCCGCTCGTAGCGCTCGGCGTAGCGCCGTACCGCTTCGGCCACCCGGTCCGGATCGTCGCGCACACGCGCCCGGCCCTCCAGCGTCGCCCAGCGCCGGCCGTCCACCTGGCACACCGCCACCGGGGCCCCCTCCGGGCCCGTGGCCAGCACGTTTCGCGCCTTGCTGCTGGCGCCGTCGGTGATCACACGGGCCAGGCCCGCCCCGGGGTCGTAGGTCACGCCGACCGGCACGACATGCGGGCTGCCATCCGGGCGCAGAGTTGTCAAGGTGCACAGGTGCCGTTCCCGCCAGAAGGTGAGATACGCCGGGTCCGGAACGGCCAGGTCCTGGGCGTGCGTCCCCCGGGGTGTGCTCGCGCTCGTCGTCATACCGCGAACCTAACCGCCGGGAGCCGCCCCGGCGCACCCTTGAGTGGAATAGACTCAACTTTGTGTACGTTGACTGAGTCAGCACTGGGAGACGTGGCACTGACGGCTGACGCAAGGAGGAGAAGGCGAACGTGGACGCCGAGCTGACCAACCGGAGCCGGGACGCGATCAACGCGGCCGGCAACCGCGCCGTGACCGAGGGTAACCCGGACCTCACCCCTGCCCATCTGCTCCTGGCTCTGCTCCAGGGGCAGGAGAACGAGAACATCACCGACCTGCTCGCGGCCGTCGACGCCGACCAGGCCGCCGTGCGGGCCGGGGCCGAGAAGGTGCTCGGCGCGCTGCCCAGCGTGACCGGGTCCACCGTCGCGCCCCCGCAGCCCAACCGGGAACTGCTGGCCGTCATCGCCGACGCGCAGTCCCGGGCCAAGGACCTCGGCGACGAGTACCTGTCCACCGAGCACCTGCTCATCGGCGTCGCCGCCAAGGGCGGTGCCGCCGCCGACGTGCTCACGCAGCAGGGCGCCAGTGCGAAGAAGCTGCTGGAGGCGTTCCGCAAGGCCCGCGGCGGCCGGCGCGTCACCAGCGCCGACCCCGAGGGCTCCTACAAGGCACTGGAGAAGTTCGGCACCGACTTCACCGAGGCCGCCCGCGAGGGCAGGCTCGACCCGGTCATCGGGCGGGACCAGGAGATCCGGCGGGTCGTGCAGGTGCTGTCCCGGCGCACCAAGAACAACCCCGTCCTCATCGGTGAGCCCGGCGTCGGCAAGACCGCCGTCGTCGAGGGGCTCGCCCAGCGGATCGTCAAGGGTGACGTGCCCGAGTCGCTCAAGAACAAGCGGCTCGTCGCGCTGGACCTCGGGGCCATGGTCGCGGGCGCGAAGTACCGCGGCGAGTTCGAGGAGCGGCTGAAGACCGTGCTCGCCGAGATCAAGGCGAGCGACGGGCAGGTCATCACCTTCATCGACGAGCTGCACACCGTCGTCGGCGCGGGCGCCGGCGGCGACTCCGCCATGGACGCGGGCAACATGCTCAAGCCGATGCTGGCCCGCGGCGAGCTGCGCATGGTCGGCGCCACCACGCTCGACGAGTACCGCGAGCGCATCGAGAAGGACCCGGCGCTGGAGCGGCGCTTCCAGCAGGTGCTGGTCGCCGAGCCGAGCGTCGAGGACACCATCGCGATCCTGCGCGGACTCAAGGGCCGCTACGAGGCCCACCACAAGGTCCAGATCGCGGACGCGGCCCTGGTCGCCGCCGCCACGCTCTCCGACCGGTACATCACCTCCCGCTTCCTGCCCGACAAGGCCATCGACCTCGTCGACGAGGCCGCCTCCCGGCTCCGCATGGAGATCGACTCGTCCCCGGTCGAGATCGACGAACTCCAGCGCGCCGTCGACCGGTTGAGGATGGAGGAGCTCGCCCTCGGCAAGGAGACCGACGCCGCCTCCCGCGAACGGCTGGAGAAGCTGCGCCGCGACCTCGCAGACAAGGAGGAGGAGCTGCGCGGCCTCAACGCCCGTTGGGAGAAGGAGAAGCAGTCCCTCAACCGGGTCGGCGAACTCAAGGAACGGCTCGACGGGCTGCGCGGCCAGGCCGAACGCGCCCAGCGCGACGGCGACTTCGACACCGCCTCCAAGCTGCTGTACGGGGAGATCCCGGCGCTGGAGCGCGACCTGGAGGCCGCCTCGGAGGCCGAGGAGGAGGCCTCGAACGACACCATGGTCAAGGAGGAGGTCGGCTCCGACGACATCGCCGACGTCGTCGCCTCCTGGACGGGCATCCCGGCCGGGCGTCTGCTGGAGGGCGAGTCGCAGAAGCTGCTGCGCATGGAGGACGAGCTCGGTCACCGGCTGATCGGCCAGTCCGAGGCCGTGCGGGCCGTCTCCGACGCCGTACGGCGCTCACGGGCCGGGATCGCCGACCCGGACCGGCCCACCGGCTCCTTCCTGTTCCTCGGTCCGACCGGTGTGGGCAAGACCGAGCTGGCCAAGGCGCTCGCGGACTTCCTGTTCGACGACGAGCGGGCCATGGTCCGCATCGACATGTCCGAGTACGGCGAGAAGCACACCGTGGCCCGCCTGGTCGGCGCGCCGCCCGGCTACATCGGCTACGAGGAGGGCGGCCAGCTCACCGAGGCCGTCCGCCGCCGCCCGTACAGCGTGGTCCTGCTGGACGAGGTGGAGAAGGCGCACCCGGAGGTCTTCGACGTCCTGCTCCAGGTCCTCGACGACGGCCGCCTCACCGACGGCCAGGGCCGCACGGTCGACTTCCGCAACACCATCCTGATCCTGACCTCGAACCTGGGCAGCCAGTACCTGGTCGAGCCGATGACCTCCGACGAGGAGAAGAAGCAGCAGGTCCTCGAAGTGGTGCGGGCCTCCTTCAAGCCGGAGTTCCTCAACCGCCTGGACGACCTGGTGGTCTTCTCCGCCCTGTCGAAGGACGAGCTGGGCCGCATCGCCCGGCTCCAGATCGACCGCCTGGCCCGCCGTCTGGCCGAGCGCCGGCTGACGCTGAAGATCACCCCCGAGGCCCTGGCCTGGCTCGCCGACGAGGGCAACGACCCGGCCTACGGCGCCCGCCCCCTGCGCCGTCTCGTCCAGACCGCCATCGGCGACCGCCTCGCCAAGGAGATCCTGGCGGGCGAGATCAAGGACGGCGACACGGTCCGCGTCGACACCTTCGGCGAGGGTCTGATCGTGGGCCCGGCGACCGGAAAGACCCTCTGAGCGAGTTGACGCAGAGTGACCGTCCGGCCCCGCACGGCCCGCCCTTCACCCGGGTGCGGGCCGCGTTGTGCTGCGATCGGCCGGATCGTGTCCGCCGAGGGCTGACAGGGGTAGTCGGGGGTTGCCACGCCCCTCCCCGCATGGGGGAGGATGACGGAATCCGTACGAAGGGAAATTCACGGTGAGCATCGACCCGTCCTCGATTCCGAACTTCGGGGGCCAGCCCCAGCCGCAGTCCCAAGGACCGGCGGGCCCCGTCGTCCCGGATCAGGACCTTGTGAAGCAGCTCCTGGACCAGATGGAGCTGAAGTACGTCACCGACGAAGAAGGTGACCTCGCCGCGCCGTGGGAGACGTTCCGTACGTACTTCATGTTCCGCGGTGAGGGGGAGCAGCAGGTCTTCTCGGTGCGGACGTTCTACGACCGCCCGCACCAGATCGAGGAGAAGCCGCAGCTCCTGGAGTCGATCGACGACTGGAACCGGCGCACCCTGTGGCCGAAGGTCTACACGCACACGCACGACGACGGCACGGTCCGTCTGATCGGCGAGGCGCAGATGCTGATCGGCACGGGCGTGAGCCTGGAGCACTTCGTGTCGTCGACGGTGAGCTGGGTGCGTGCGGCCATCGAGTTCGACCGCTGGCTGGTCGAGCAGCTCGGTCTGGAGCAAGACGTCGACGGCATCGACGAGGAGAAGCCGGAGGACGGCGAGGCGGGCGAGTAGGCCCCCGGAGCCGGTCCGCTTCCCCGAGCGCGGGCCCGCCTCTTCCGACGGCGGCCCCGGCCGCGTCGGCGTGCCCGGTCACAGGGGCGTATGCGCCACCACGACCAGGTACGCGCCGTAACCGTACGAGAGCCCGGCCAGGGCGCAGACCACCACGGTGGCGTGCCACGGCCGGGCTCTCGCCGTGCGGACCAGGGCCAGGGCCGGCGGCGGCAGCAGATGCCGTACGAAGCGCGCCGAGCCCCGGCCGAGGTCGGAACGGGAGCCCCAGCGGCGCTGCACCGCGAAGTAGCCGACGGCCGTCCTCGCGACGGCGGGCCGCGAGCGCCGAGCAGGTCGCCCGAGCGGTGGCCGACCCACAACATGTACGAGGGCCGGTCGATCGGCGCGAGCGCGGCGGCCGTCCACAGCCTGTGGGTAACTTTTCCGGGCGTCCGGCGGGTGCGCCACAGCTCACGGACCGCCACAGCTCGCGGCCCGCCACGGCTCGCGGACCGCCACAGCTCGCGGCCCGCCGTCGCGAGGACGGCCGTCGCGACCGCGAAGCCGTTGGGACGGGACAGTCCGGCCAGGGCCGCCAGGGTGCCGCCCACAGCCGGTTCCGGCGCAGCACGGCGTACAGCGCCCAGGCCGCGAAGGCGGTGAGCACCGGCTTGGTGTAGGCCATCGACAGCACCACCGAGTGCGGCAGCAGGGTGCCACCGATGAAGGCGGGGCACGGGTCGCTGGCACCCGCTGGCGGGTCAGCGGCGGATAACGGCATGCTCCCCGGCGCGGTGGTTTTCTGAGGTCCTCGAAGTCCCGCTGTGAAGTGCTGGGCCGACTGAACTGCATCTTTCATCACAACGACCCTTCGATATTACGTTTCCATCACATTGGGCGGGAAGCGCAAATGGCCCCCTCTGGGATCTATAGGGGGATAAATTTCACTTCTCGGTGGATTCCGGAATTCAATTATCGGTCAAATCGGACGCTGTGCCATGTCGGCTTGATGTGGACCGAGTTGGGTGAAGCTGCGATTTGGCGCGTACGCGCCATATTTGATGATTCGTCAACTCGCCTTGCTGACAGTGGCCTTTGTGGAAATCCCCCATGCCGGACGCACTTTGCCCGGCATGAACAGGGGAGGGGTCGCTGATGCGACACAAATTCAGACCCGGGCGCAGGCGCGGGTGCAGGTCAACGCGCACAACAGCCGTCACTGCGGCGATGCTGGTGCTCACCCTGACTGGTGGTGCTCTGTCATCTATCGGTCAGGCGGCGGCCGACGACACGCCTTCTGGCTCCACCGCTTCTGCTGCGACCGAGCAGCGGGACTTCGGTCTGGCGGAGGCCGAGGACGAGGGCACGGCCCGTGTGCTTGCCCAGGCCGAGAACCGCCGTATCGAGATCCTCTCGGAGCGTACCGAGACGGGCTCTACGTATGCCAATCCCGACGGCACGCTCACGGCGGAGGCGTTCGCCGCGCAGGTCCGGGTGAAGGAGGACGGCAAGTGGGAGGACATCGACACCACGCTGTCCGACAGCGGTGCCGACCTCAAGCCCGAGACCGCGGCCGCAGACATCGCGGTCTCCGACGGTGGTGACACCGATCTGGCCTCGGTGTCGGACGACGGCAAGTCTTTCGGGCTCGGTTGGGAGGACAAGCTGCCCACCCCCACGGTGGACGGCGACACCGCCTCGTACGCGCTGAGCGGGGGCGAGACGCTCCAGGTGACCGCGCTGCCCCAGGGCTTCTCCCAGAACGTGCTCCTCGACCGGGCCCCGGACGGACCGGTGTCGTACCGGATCCCCCTGGAACTGCACGGGCTTCGCCTCTCCGAGGCCGACTCGGGGCACCTGCTGCTCAAGGACTCCTCCGGTGACCTGGTGGCCGAGGCGCCCGCACCGATGATGTGGGACTCCAGCAGGGACGAGTTGTCCGGCGAGCCGGAGAACCAGGCTCGGGTGGACGCCGACATCGAGACCGCTGCAGATGGGTCGCAGACCCTGGTCCTCACCCCGAACGCGGACTTCCTGGCCACGGCCACCTACCCGGTGACGGTGGATCCGACCTCTACCCTCGCGGTGACCACGGACACCTGGGTGGCCACCAACTACACCGACTCGCAGATCTCGTCGACCGAGTTGAAGTCGGGACGTACAACGGGGGTTCCACCAAGGCCCGTTCGTACCTGAAGTTCGACGTCTCGGACTTCGTGGGCAAGCACATCACCGACACCAACCTGGCCCTGTACTCGTACTGGTCCTCCTCGTGCTCGACGTCGGGCGCGGGCACCCAGGTGCGGCGGATCATCTCGTCCTGGTCGTCGTCGAGCGTGACCTGGGACGACCAGCCTTCGACGACCACCACGGGCGCGGTCACCAACACCGCCGCCAAGGGCTACTCGGACGACTGCCCGGCCGGCACCATGAACTTCGACATCGACGGCATCGTCCAGTCCTGGGCCGACGGATCCACGAACTACGGCATCCAGGTGCGTGGCGCGAGCGAGACCGACTCGCTGACCTGGCGCCGCTTCCGGTCGGCGAACTATGCCTCGGGTGACTCGGCCACCGAGCCGCACCTCACCGTCACCTACAACTCGTACCCGAGCACCGCCCTTCAGTTCTTCCCGCTCAGCGGAATGGTTACTGCCGATGCCACCCCCACCCTGTGGGCCAGGGCGACGGACGCCGACTCCGACCAGCTCCGCTACACCTTCGAGGTCTGGGACAGCGGCCTGACGACCCGTAAGACCACCGGCAACTCCAAGTACGTACTGTCCGGACGGATGGGCACCTGGACCTCGGGCACGCTGCCCGCGGGCACGTACAAGTGGCGGGTCAAGGCGTACGACACGACCGACCTGTCGAAGGCGTGGTCGGCCTGGCGCACCCTGACCGTCGATCCGACGGCCCCCGCCGCGCCCGCCATCACCAGCAGCAGCCACGGCTCGTCGGCCAACTGGTATGCCGACGACTTCACCGGCACCCTCAGCGCCGACGACACCAGTGGCATCAACGGGTACGCGGTCAAGGTCGACAAGAGCCCGGCCACCAGCGCCGGCACCACGGTCACCCAGACCTCTACGGCCGTGTCCGCCACGGACCGGACCGACGGCACCTGGTACGTCCACGCGGCGGCCCGGAACGCGGCCGGCCTGTGGTCACCGACCCAGACCTTCCCCTTCAACGTCGACACGACGGCCCCGGGCGCGGCGACCGTCACCTCGTCCACGCACCCGCTGAGCGCATCCACGTACGCGAGCCGGACGGCCGCCTTCGCCTGGACTGCACCCAGCGACACCTCCGGTGTGTCCGCGTACGCGGTCACCGTGGACCAGAGCAGCACGACGCTGCCCAGCAGCACCGGCACGCAGAGCGCCGCGTCCTACACCACCACGGTGAGCGCCGACGGCACCTGGTACCTGCACGTCCGAGCCAGGGACAAGGCGGGCAACTGGTCCGCGTCCGCCGCCCACTACGCCTTCACGGTCGACTCCACCCTGGGCCTGCTGCCGACGGTCACCTCCTCCACCCACCCCGACCAGACGGCCGCCTACAAGGCGACCGCCTTCAAGGCGACGTGGACGACCAGCGCCACCGCAACCGGCTACAGCTACACCGTGGACTCCAGTGCCACCACCGTCCCGGACACCACGGCCGACTCCACGACCGCAAGCTACAGCGCCACCGTCGCACAGGGCGCCTGGTACCTGCACGTCCGCGTCGTCAACTCGGCCGGAACCTGGGGACCCGCGGCCCACTACCGCTTCACCGTCGACACCGCCGCGCCCGCCGCGCCCACGGTCTCCTCACCGGACTTCCCGGACGACGCCTGGGCCGGTGACGTGGGCGACACCGGGACGTTCACACTGACGTCCGCAGACAAGGGCCTGGACACCTTCACCTACGCCCTGAACGGCGGTACGGCCACTACGGTCGCCGCCTCCGCCGCGGCCACCGCGATCGAACTGACCCCGGCGAGCGAGGGCAGCCACAAGCTCACCGTCACCGCCACCGACAAGGCCGGCAACACATCCGCCGCGACCGTCTACACCTTCCACGTCGGCGCCGCCGGCCTCACCACGCCACTGTCCGGCGAGGAGATCGGCCACTCGGTCACCCTCACCGCGGCCGGACCCGCAGACCTGGCCGGGGCCACCTTCCAGTACCGGCGCAGCGACAGCGACAACTGGTCGGACATCCCGGCCTCCGCCGTTACCCTCGCCTCCGACCGCACCGCCGTCACCTGGCCGGTCGCCTTGACCGCCGGTGTCACCCCGGCGCTCACCTGGACCACCGACGCCGTCGCCGACGACGGAGACCTCCAGCTGCGAGTGACCTTCACGGGCGCCAACGCCCCGGCGCCCTCCGCGTCCGCTGCCGTCCTGCTGAACCGTGTCGAGGTCACCGACGACGGCACCGACCTCGACAGCCTGGCCTCACCGACCGCCGTCGAGTCGTACGCGCTGGAGACGGCCGAGGACCGGGCCGAGGCGTCTCCCGACACCCTCGCACCGCCCTACCTCGACCAGGACACCGGCAGGATCGTCGCCCCGGTCGCCGACAGCGACGCGAAGGCCGACGCCACCGCGACGATCTCCCTGACCGACGTCCCGGTCGACGAGGGAGGCGACGACACCACCGTGGACGACGCGGACGAGGCTGCCAACGGCACCACCACGACTGAGGACGACGTGGCCGGCACCGTCACCACCACCGACGCCACCGTGATCCCCACAACCAAGGTCGTCGACCACAGCCAGGCCCAACTCGACTCCATCGCCGACGAGGTCTTGCTGCTCGACGACGACGACCTTCCCGGTGCCTCCGCGCTCGCCAGTGCGGATGTCGACGCCGAGACCAACAAGGTCGTCGTCGAGATCGCCGCAGACAACCCCGAACTCACCGACGGGCTCGGCCAGCGATACGGCACTGACACCGTCACCGTCCGCGTTAACCCCGGCGTCACTCAGCTCCAGGAGACCTCGACCCGCTGGACCGACACGAACCCCTACAAGGGAGGAGCAGGCTACGAGTCCCACTGGGCCTCGGGCGATGCGGCGGGGAAGTTCAATGCATGCACCACCGGCTTCGCTTGGACGTACAACGGCAACCCCTACATCGTCAGCGCCGGGCACTGCACCTACGCCGACGGATACATGGACAGCTGGGACAACACCGGCACCGACAACTCGGTCACCGTCGGCTTCGTCGACGTCGACAACTACGCCAACGGCAAGGGCTCGGTGAAACTCTCCGGCCAGAACTACTATTCGGGAGACCTTTCGCTGATCGAGGTCATCGAGAACAAGTACAACGTGTCCGCACGTATCTACCAGCACGACAGTGTGATGCGGCGGGTGGACAACCGGTTCACCACACGGTCGTCGAAGGGACAGAAGTTCTGCACCGGAGGCGGCCGCTCCAGCGAGTTGTGCGGCTGGAAGGTGACGGAGACCAGGAAGCGGTTCAAGTACGACAACGGGGACGTGGCGCACAACCTGACCGTGGGCCAGAAGAACTCGGGAGCATGCGTCATCTCCGGTGATTCCGGCGGACCCGTCTACACCGTGAAGTCCAACGGCCACGTCAACGCGAAGGGCATCATCTCGGGTGCGGGCTGCAAGTCGGTGAGCGACGACGGCGAGTGCAGTGACGGGTGGGACGGCAAGTGCACGGTGTTCTTCACGGACATCGCTCTGGCCGAAAAGGCACTCCCGGGAGGGGTCAAGAAGTGGTGAGACGAACGGTGAGGCTGGGAGTCCTGGCAATGGTCTCCGTCGTGGCGGTGACCGCGTCGGCGTGCAGCAGCTCCAAGCCGTGCGCCGGCGTCGGTGTCACATCTCAAATCGGCGTGATGTTCCTCCAGCAGGGCTACACCGACCTCGCGGGCGCCTCCTACGAGCTGTGCGCAGGGGGCAGATGCGTCAAGGACAAGCTCGAACAGGAAGACATCACCCGAGTGAGCCTGCCTCTTCCCGACGACGTGGACGCCGACCTCGGCACGGTCCGCTTTCGAGTCACGCCGAAGGGAAGTAGCAGTCCCGAGATCGACGCTTCCTCCGACGTGAAGCTCACCCGCCAGTCCGACGGCTGCGGCGGCGGCGCCTACAGCCAGGGCCTCGCCTTCACCAAAGAAGGCGGGCTGACCACGAAAATCCCGTCAAGTGTGACCGCTGCGTGGCGCGATCACCTCAAGTCACTGGCCTCACCCTCCGAATCCTCCTGACACGCGTGTCCCTCCACAGCCGGCATCCGGCTGTGGAGGGGCGCTGATCAGGCCAGCACCCTGCTCGGCATCCTCACGACTGACAGCCCATCCAACCGGCCAGGTGAGAGCGAGCCCCTCACCAGTAGCTTCGTCGATGTCTGCGGACCATCCGATGCTGCCGGAACGATGCCGAATGCTGCCCGAACTCGCCCTTCGTGAGTCCGTAGCCCGTGCGGTCGCCACCGCGATCGCTCATAGCCCGGTCGCACCACCTTCCTCGTCGCAGCACTCTTCGCCGACTTCCTGCGAACCGGTGTACCCCTGAATCCCGCCGAGGCGGTGGCCCGACTGCCGCAGAGCTTGCCGCACCTGCTGGAACTGCCCCTGCGGACCACGCTGAACGGCGACCCGTGGATGCGGCACTTGATGGTGGGGCTGGCACAAGCGCGGGGTCAGGGTATGCCGTTGGAGCTTGTGGTCGCAGCGGCCACCGCTGCCGCCATGGCCGCGGGTCAGGAGCTCCGCCCGCTGGCCCCGGGCGAGGCCCGCGAGAAGCTAGCCTCAATACCGGTAACTTAGGGGCAATCCGGCCGTTGTTGTTGGCGTGGCAAGAGCGGGTCAGTCGAAGTCATCTGGTGAGCGGTTGTCGGACCGGGTCGCGGTCGGGGTGCTGACACAGGCGTTTCCTCAGTCGCTTGTGGACGAGGTGTTGGCGGAGACGGGTCGGGTGCAGCAGCGGAACCGGCTGTTGCCGGCCCGGCTGGTGGTCTACTTCGTGTTGGCGATGTGCCTGTTCTCCGGGCAGAGCTATGAGGAGGTCGCCCGGCTGCTGACCGCAGGTTTGCAGGGTGCGCGGCGTTGGCGTACGCCGTGGGTGGTGCCGAGTACGGCGGCGATCTGGAAGGCCAGGTCGCGGCTGGGGGTGGCGCCGTTGCGGCAGTTGTTCGCGCGGGTGTGCCGTCCGGTTGCCACACCGGACACTCGGGGCGCCTTCTACCGCGACTGGCGGTTGACCGCGATCGACGGCACAACATTCGACCTGCCCGACACGAAGGCGAACGTGGAGGCGTTCGGCCGTCCGCCCCGCTCCGGTCGTGGTGAACAGGACGTCGGCTACCCGCAGTTGCGCATGGTCGGCCTGGTGGAGTGCGGTACCCACGCCGTCTTCGATGCTGCGACCGGAGGATTGCGCACCGGAGAGCAAACTCTGGCCCGGGCGGTCATGGTGTCCCTGCGACCGGGGATGCTGCTGCTGGCCGACCGTGGCTTCTACGGCGTGGACCTGTGGCGCACAGCCGCGGCCACGGGGGCGGACCTGCTGGGGCGAGTCCGCAAAGACCTCGTGCTGCCGGTGGTCGAGCAGTTGTCGGACGGCTCGTATCTCACCGAGATCTTCGATCGCAGCGACATCCACCACACCCGTCGTGGGGTGCCGGTACGCGCGGTGGAATACACCATCGCCGGCCATGAGGGCGTCTACCGGCTCATCACCACGATTCTCGACCCGGACAAGGCCCCAGCCGCGGAACTGGCCGCCCTCTACGCCCAGCGATGGGAGTTCGAGTCCACCCTCGACGAAATCAAGACCCACCTCGGCGGGTCGCACCTGGTACTGCGTTCGCAGCACCCCGACGGGGCCGAGCAGGAACTTTACGGCTTTCTGCTCGTCCACCATGCGATCCGGCACCTGATGCACCAGGCCGCACGACAAGCCGACCGGGACCCCGACCGGATCTCCTTCACCCGCTCACTGCGCGTCGTGCGCCGCCAGGTCACCGACCAGGCGGCATTTTCCCCCCGGCCGACTCGCCCGCGCGGTCAAAGCCACCCATGCTGAACTCCTCGAACGCCTCCTGCCACGGCGACGCCGCCGGGCCAACCCCCGCGTCATCAAACGCAAAGTCGCCAGCTGGCCCCTCAAACGCGCTGCCCACCGCGTTGCAGACCGCCCATGTGCTGCGGCCGTCACCATCGTTGGCGCCACCAAACCCAAACGGGCCAAGCGGTCACCAAAGCCCTAAGTTACCGGTATTGAAGCTAGCCTCGCCGTTTCGGTTGGGTCGGCTGAGCCGAACCGATCGCAATGGGCCGTGGCTGTCGGCTGTTTCTCGCCCGTGGGCATGGCTGGGGCCCGACGCTCAGTCGAGTGCACCAGGTCCTCACGTAGTAGGCGCTCAGGGACGAATCCGCTGGTCAGGTAGCCGGTCTCGGCAGGGCCGCGAGGCAGGCGAAAGCGTTCACCAGCTCGTGCCGCCACGGCCAGGTGGCGGAGATCCGCAGGCGGAGGCGGCGTCCGCCGCGGGTGCGGCGGGCGGCTGCGTGGAGCAGCCGGTAGCGGAGCTTCTTGGGCTCGTCGGTTGCCAGCTCCGGCTTCCAGCAACAGTGTTTGGGCCCAGGCGAGCAGGTCGACGGCGGTGAGAGCCAGTTCGAGCCAGGCAACGTTGATCTGGAAGTGGCGGGAGGGGAAGCGGCCGAAGCCGGTGGATTTGTCGCAGCGGATGCGGTCTTCGACGCGGGCGCGCGCGGTGGCGGAAATCAAGCTGCTGCACGGAGCCTTCGCCGTAGGAGTGTCGGTGAGGAAGACCTGGTGACGCATGCCCTCGTCCAGGTCGAGCAACGACAGCTGGGCGCCGGGGTGTGGGCGTTCGCGCCGCACGATGATCCGGGTGCCGACGGGGTAGCCGTCCAGGTCGACCGTGCCGGTCAGCTCGGCGACCTGCGCGCCGTGGCGCAAGGAGCCGTCCTGTTCCAGCGCGGGGTGCCAGACCTGCTCGGGCAGGGCCCAGATCGCACGGCGGACCGGCTCGGAGTCTCATCGTCCCAGCTCAGAAGGCACTTTCGCTTTTCTGGTCAAGATCCGGACACCACCGCAAGTGAAACGCGCAGGTTAGCTGGTACTCCTGAAGCGGCACGCCTTGGGTTACGTGTCTGTACTCCACTGTGGCGACGCTATGGGGTACTGGCTGCTGCCGAGTTCGATCGGCAGGTCTGCCACCGTTCGAGTGCAGACCTGCCTGGAAGTCGACCCGCTCACGCCGGTGACGGTCTTGCCGCGGGCTCGTCGGGGCGAAGGGCTGTGAGCTCAGGACGCCAGGCGTTGCAGGCGGTCGGCGGCCTCGTGGAGAATCTCGTCCTTCTTACAGAAGGTGAACCGGACCTGGCTGCGACCGGCGTTGGGATCGTCGTAGAAGACGGAGTTGGGGATGGCGACGACGCCGCAGCGTTCGGGGAGGGCGCGGCAGAAGGCGTAGGCGTCCTTCTCGCCGAAGGGGGTGATGTCGGTGGTGATGAAGTACGTGCCCTGGGGCTGGTAGACCTCGAACCCGGCTGCCCGCAGTCCGTCGCCGAGCAGGTCGCGCTTGCGGCGGAGATCGGCGCGGAAGCCGTCGAAGTACGCGTCCGGCAGGCGCAGCGCTTCGGCGATCGCGTACTGGAAGGGGCCCGCGCTGACGTAAGTCAGGTACTGCTTGGCCGTCCGGACCGCGGAGACGAGCGGGCCGTTCGCCGTGACCCAGCCGACCTTCCAACCGGTGAAGGAGAAGGTCTTGCCGGCCGAGCCGATGGTGACCGTGCGCTCGCGCATGCCGGGTAGGGCCGCGATGGGGCGGTGGGTGCCCTCAAAGGCCAGGTGCTCGTACACCTCGTCGGTGACGACCAGCAGGTCGTGCTCGATGGCGAGTGCGGCGATGGCGCTCTGTTCGTCGGCGGTGAGAACCATCCCGGTCGGGTTGTGCGGGGTGTTGAGGAGCAGCAGACGGGTCCGCGGGGTGATCTTGGCGCGCAGCTCGTCGAGGTCTGGGCGGAAGGACGGGGCACGGAGGGTCAGAGGTACGCGCTTCGCGCCGGCCATCGCGATGCAAGCGGCGTAGGAGTCGTAGAAGGGCTCGAAGGCGATGACCTCGTCGTCCGGCTCCAGCAGCGCCAGCATGGTGGCAGCGATGGCCTCGGTCGCGCCGGCAGTGACCAGGACCTCTGTGCCGGGGTCGAAGGAGAGGTCGTAGAAGCGCTGTTGGTGGTCGGAGATCGCGGCGCGCAGTTCCGGAATGCCCGGGCCGGGCGGGTACTGGTTGCCCTTCCCTTCCCGCAGGGCGCGGACGGCGGCCTCCCGGATCTCCTCGGGCCCGTCGGTGTCCGGGAAGCCCTGGCCCAGGTTGATCGAGCCCGTCGCGGTCGCCAGTGCCGACATCTCCGCGAAGATCGTCGTCCCGAGTCCGTCCAGCCTTCGGTTCAGCAGGGGCCTGGCGTTCATGTCTCCACCGTTCTCACGCGGGTGCCTGTCGGTTCTCCGGGGACCATCCTGACTCATGGCTGGTCGTGGCCTCGCGCGGCGTGGGGACCATCGAGGGCGGCTGTCCCCCGGCGGGAAGACACGGGCCTCGATGCGGCGAGGGCCGACATCTCGGCGAAGATCGTCGTCCCGAACTCGGCGAGCCGACGGTTCAGGAGCGGGCGCGCGGTGGAGGTCATGGCGGCCATCCTGCGCCGAACCTCTGGAGTTCCTCAACTCTGCTTTGGCGCGTTCACGCGGCGGGCATCCCCGAGTCACGCAAGGAACGAGGCGCCCACGGGGGGCCGCTTCGGGGGAATCGGAAGGAGGGTGACGCCATGTTCCTCGGCATCATCCTGGCGGCGGTCGCCGTCGTCGTCCTGGTGGCGTTCGTCGCCTCCCTGAGCGAGAGCCGGCAGCGCCACAACCGCCGGCGTACGACCACGCGCACCCACCGTCGCAGCAGCGGGGGCGGCGGCGACGGTGGGTGGTGGGCCGGCGACAGCGGCGGCGGCAGCTCCTGCGGCGGTTCCTCGTCGTGCGGCAGCAGCTCGTCGTGCGGGGGCGGCTCGTCGTGCGGCGGGGGTGGCGGATGCGGTGGAGGCAGCTGACACGGGGCAGCTGAGCTTCGAACGGGGGAGCGCATCCGCGCCGAGCGCCCGCCGGGGGACGACCCCGGCGGGCGCCGTTCTTCCGGATGCTTCCCGGGTTCTTCCCGGGGGCGTCGCGGGGTCGTTCCGGGCCGCTCCGGCGCGCGCCGTAACCGATCAGGCGTACGCCCTGGTTGAACAGTTGAGCTGTGGGGCCCTCTGAGGGATGGAAACCGCACGAACTTGGGTGAAAACGCTGTGGCGGGGGCGCGGTTCATGATTCCCTCTACATCACCTGAGCAGCCCCTCGGACGTCCCCGCGGACCCTCCCCGACTGGGCTGACGGGGCCGAACTCCCGGTGTGACCGCCGAACTCCCGGTGCGACCGGGGCCGCCGGACCCACACACCGCCTTTCTCTCGCGTGCTAGCGGAGCCGATCCATGCTCACCACCCTGAAGACCTCCTACACCGACACGCGCGCGGCCGACCTCGCCTGGGCACTCGGACGCGAACCGCTCCCCGCCCTGGCCACCCTCGATCTGGAACTGACGAGGGCGAAGCTGCAGTTGAGACTCCTCGGAGCGTCGCACCAGGTGCTCCTGGAGGAGGACCAGGTCACCTGTTCGGAAACGGTGGCATGCATTCCCGGCAGCAGTACGCCCCTGCCGCTGGGCGTCGCCAAGCGCGTCGGCGACTGGGAGTACGAGTTCGCCGCGCGCGTCGAGGTGCTCTCCCCGGGCTCCTTCGCGGGCCGCGCCTCCGAACTTCTGGCCCTGGTCTCCGACCATCCCAACGGCCTCGCGGGCGTCTTCCCGGGCAGTCCGCACGCCTTCACCGCCCTGCTCGCCCAGCGGCACGAGGGCCAGGTGCAGTGGCGCACCTGGCACGCGTACCCGCAGGACGGGCAGTTGGTGGCGACCCGCACCCGTGTGGGCGTACGTGAGCCGGCCACAGCCGCATGACGCGGCCGGGCGGCGGGCGGTGTCGAAACGTCCCCCGTACAGCCAACTCCCAGTTCCACACGTGTGGGTGACCAAGCGTGCCGGACGCGTCACGTAACGTCGCAGTCGTGATCGAACCGCACGCACCGGCGCCACCCGGCGCCCCGCCCCCCTGGCGCAGGCCCGCACCCGCACCGCTGCCCGTACGGCAGGGCACCGGGCGCTTCCTGGTCCTCGCGTGCGTGTTCGTCTGCGCGGCCTGCGGGCTGGTCTACGAACTCGAACTCGTCGCCTTCGCCTCGTACTTGATCGGCGACTCGGTCACCCAGGCCTCCGTCGTGCTGTCCGTGATGGTCTTCGCGATGGGCGTCGGCTCGCTCGCCGCGAAACGGCTGCGCCCGCGCGCGGCCGTCGGCTTCGGCGCGATCGAGGCACTGCTGGCACTCGTCGGCGGATGCAGCGCGATGGCGCTGTACGCGGTGTTCGCCTGGACCGGCACCTGGGGAGGGCTGTGGGCGGCCGGCCCGCGCACCCTGCTGGTCGCCTTCTCCCTCGCCACCGGCCTGCTCATCGGCGCCGAAGTCCCGCTGCTGATGGAGCTGATACAGCGCATCCGCCGCCAGGACGCGGGCGGTGCGGTCGCCGACCTGTTCGCCGCCGACTACGTCGGCGCCCTCGTCGGCGGTCTCGCCTTCCCCTTTCTGCTGCTGCCCTTCCTCGGCCAGTTGACCGGCGCCATGCTCACCGGCGCGGTGAACGTGGTCGTCGGCGGCGCCCTCGTGCTCGGCCTGTTCCGCGGCGACCTCACCCGCCGCGCCCGCTGGCTGCTGATCCTCACCAACCTCACAGTGCTCGGCGTACTCGCCGCCGCGGCCGTTCTCGTCGACGACTTCGAGCGGGCCGCGCGGCAGGCGGTGTACGGCCGTGACGTGCGGGTCGCGCTCCAGACCGGGGTGCAGGAGGTCGTCCTCACCGGCGGCACCCACGGCCGCCCCCTCGACCTGTTCCTCGACGGCCGGCTGCGGGTCAGCGGCCTCGACGAACGCCGCTACCACGAGGCCCTGGTGCACCCCGCGATGAACGGCCCGCACGCCCGCGTGCTGATCCTCGGCGGCGGCGACGGCCTCGCCGCCCGCGAAGTGCTGCGCCGCCCCGGCGTCGTCCGCGTCGACATCGTCGAACTCGACGCGGCCGTCGTCCGCCTGGCCCGCCGCGACCCGGCCCTCGCCGCCCTCAACGGGCGTGTCTACGACGACCCGCGCGTCCACGTCAGCACCGCCGACGCCTTCGGCTGGCTGCGCGGGGCGCCCTCGTCGGCGTACGACGTGATCGTCTCGGACCTGCCCGACCCGGGCATCACGGCCAGCACCAAGCTGTACTCCCAGGAGTTCTACGGCCTCGCCCGCCGTGCCCTCGCCGACCACGGGCGGCTGGTCGTGCACGCGGGCCCGGTCGCCACCCGGCCGCACGCCTTCTGGACGGTCGACGCGACCCTGCGCGCCGCCGGACTGGCCACCTCGCCCTACCGCGTCGACGGCCGCGCCGCCGGGTTCGCCGCGGGCCCCGACCGCACCGCCCGCGCCGCCCGCGCCCCGCACGACTGGGGCTTCGTCCTCGCCGCCGCGGACGGCCCGCCGGCCCTCGGTTCCGACGGCACCCCGGGCGCGCCCGGCCGCGCGGCGCTGGCCGAGGGGGCACGGGCCGCGGAACGGACCCGGATCGCGGACGCGCCGGTGTCGACGCTCGTCCATCCCAGGTACTAGGCCCCAGCCTGTCGGGGCGCCAGGGGCTGTCGGGGCTCCGGGTGCCCTCGGGCACGCCCGGTTCCCGCGCCCCGGGTCCACGGTGCGCCCCGCACGCCGGCGGCCCGTTCCCCGCCCCGCGGGGCAGGGAACGGGCCGCCGATCCCCTGTCGCAGTGGCTCAGACGACGTTCAGTGTGCTGTACGACGCCACCTTCCAGCCGCGGGTGTTGTTGACCTTCAGCTGGTACTTGCCGCCGCCGCGCTTGAACGTCAGCGTGTGCTTCTCGCCGATGTAGCCGACCGTGCCGTTGCCCCAGTCCACCAGGAAGTTCCGCGAGGCGAACCCGAGGGTCCTCCTGCCGGGGAGGGGACGCCGGGCCGGAACGCCTGCTCGCCGCGGTAGCCGCGGTGCACGGCGGCGACGCCCTGTTCGCGCCCGTCGTCACCCGGCGTCTGGTCGAGGCCTACACCAGCCGCTCCGGCACTCGTTCCGCCGGCGAACCCCCGCCCGGCCTGAAGGCGTTGACCGGCCGCGAGGCCGAGGTGCCGCGCCTGGTCGCCCGCGGTCTGACCAACGCCGAGGCCGCCGACCGTCTCTTCATCGGCGAGGCCACCGTCAAGACCCACCTCAACCGCACCATGACCAAGCTGGGCCTGACCAGCCGGGCCCAGGCGGTGGTGGTGGCGTACGAGACGGGGCTGGTCGCGCCGGGCGAGGCGAGCGAGTGATCCGGCCCCGTCGGGGAGGGTGTTTTCGGGCCCCGGCTGGGTAGGCTCGGCCGACATGGAGCATGAGGTGCGTGTGCCGGTCTCCGGCGAGCGGGTGCGGGCGGCACTGGCCGACCCCGCGCGGGTCGCCCGGGCGCTCCCCGGGCTCCAGCAGGAGGCGGGCGCCGAGCCCGTCGCGGGCCGCCTCAAGGTCCGGATCGGCGGCACGAGCATCACCTACCGGGGCGCGGCGTCCGTGACCGCGCGCGAGGACGGCACGTACGCCGTCCAGGGCGAGGCGGTCGAGTCCCGGGGCACGGGTGCGGTGAGGTTCGAACTGATCCTCAGCGTGCGGGACACCGACGACGGTGCGGCCGTCGCCTTCACCGGCACGGGGACCGTGGACGGCCGGGCGGCGGACCTCGCGGACGACGCGGTCGCCACGGCGGTGACGCGCCTGCTGAACCGGTTCGTGGAGAATCTTGACGGCGGGGAGGCTGTGGAGCCGCCCGGGGCCGTGCAGGCGCCCGAAGCCGTGCAGGGACCCGAGGCCGTGCAGGGGCCTGAGGGCGGGGAGTCGTCCGAGGCCGAGGAGTCCGGCGCCGGCGAGTCCGGCGTGGAGGGGTCCGGCGCCGAGGAGGCCGGTGTGGAGGGGTCCGGCGCCGAGGAGGCCGGTGTCGAGGAGTCCGAGAAGGGCGCCTCCGCGTCCGTCTTCGAGACGGAGATTCCGCCGTCCTCCCTGGATCCGCTCGCCGACGACGTCGAGGACTCGGCCGAACCCCCCGCAGAGGCCGCCCACGCCCGTCGCACGATGATCGGCCGCAGTGCGGAAGAGGTCGACCACGCCCCGCCGCGCGGGCGTTACGCGCCGGTCCCGGCGCCGCAGACGATCGCCCCGGGTTCCACCCTCCGCTGGGCGGGGCCCGCCGCGGCTCTGGTCGTGGCCACCGTGATCGTGGCGGGGAGGGCACTGCGGCACCGCCGCCGTCTCTAGGGCCTGCCGTCGAACCGCGCGATTCTGGAAGGCGTGGGGAGCGGCGCGGGCAGTCCCGCGCGATTCGGCGAGGCGTGGGGAAGCCGCGCGAGCAGTCCCGCGCGACTCGGGAAGGCGTGGGGAGCCCGCGGGCTGTCCGATACGGCCTACGGGCGCCCACAATCGGCCACCGCCCCCCACCTGGGAGTTCACCGAAGTAAGGTCGCCTCGTGAGTAACGACGAGATCACGCTGACCGCAGGCGTAGCGGAACTGACGGTGACCCCCGCGGGCGGCGGCCGAGTGAGCGGCCTCCGCGTCGACGGCGTGCAACTGCTGAGGCAGGGCGACCACTACGGCTGCTTCCCGATGGTCCCCTGGTGCGGCCGCACCCGCGAGGGCCGGTTCCTGAACGGCGGAGTCGAGCACCGCATGCCGCTCAACGCGCCACCGCACGCCATTCACGGCACCGCCCGGGACGGCGCATGGTCCGTGGCCCGCGTCTCGGCGGACGAGGCCGTCATCACCTACGACCTGGTCGACCCCTGGCCCTACACCGGCCGCGTCACCCAGGCCGTCGCCCTCACGCCCGACTCCCTGACGCTCACCATGTCCGTGGAGACGTACGACTCCTCCTTCCCGGCCCAGATCGGCTGGCACCCCTGGTTCAACCGGACCCTCGACGGCACCGACGCGGACCTCGCCTTCGACGCCGCCTGGCAGGAGGAGCGCGGCGACGACCATCTGCCCACCGGCCACCGCATCGACCCCAAGTCCGGCCCCTGGGACGACTGCTTCGGCATGCCCGACGGTGTCGACGTCACCCTCACCTGGCCCGGGCTGCTGGAGCTGAAGGTGACCAGCCCCGAGCAGTGGGTGGTCATCTACGACGAGCAGGAGGCCGCCGTGTGCGTGGAGCCGCAGACCGGCCCGCCCAACGGGCTCAACACCCTCCCGCGCCTGGTCACGCCGCTGGAGCCGCTGGAGGCCACGACGACCTGGAGCTGGCGGCGGCTCTAAGCTGGTCGGCATGACGGATGCACGTGGCGCACTGCTGGCGCAGATCAAGGACAAGGCCGTGGTGCACGGCAAGGTGACGCTCTCCTCGGGTCTGGAGGCCGACTACTACGTCGACCTGCGTCGCGTGACCCTCGACGGCGAGGCCGCCCCGCTGGTCGGCCAGGTGCTGCTGGACCTCACCGCCGACCTCGACTTCGACGCGGTCGGCGGGCTCACCATGGGCGCCGACCCGGTCGCCGCCGCGATGCTGCACGCCGCCGCCGCCCGCGGCAGGCGCCTGGACGCCTTCGTCGTGCGCAAGGCCGCCAAGGCGCACGGCCTCCAGCGCCGCGTCGAGGGCCCGGACATCAAGGGCCGCCGGGTGCTCGTCGTCGAGGACACCTCCACCACCGGCGGCTCGCCGCTCACCGCCGTCGAGGCCGTGCGCGAGGCCGGCGCGGAGGTCGTGGCCGTGGCGACGATCGTCGACCGCGCCACCGGCGCCGCCGAGAAGATCCAGGACGGGGCGGGAGTGCCGTACCTGTTCGCGTACTCCAAGGACGAGCTCGGGCTGGACTGATCGTCCTACTCGTCAGTAGCGACCGCCCCTCGGACCGCGCCTGAACCTACCGGCCGAGTCTGGAAAGATGGGGCCGACGATGACGTCGCCCCCACCCCATGGTCTAGGTCAGGGCCGTAAGCACCAGTAACGCCCACCCGCACATACAAGGAGCGGACAGATGCCCATCGCAACCCCCGAGGTCTACAACGAGATGCTCGACCGGGCGAAGGCAGGCAAGTTCGCCTACCCGGCCATCAACGTCACCTCAAGCCAGACCCTGAACGCGGCTCTGCGCGGCTTCGCGGAGGCGGAGAGCGACGGCATCATCCAGATCTCGACGGGCGGCGCCGAGTTCCTGGGCGGTCAGTACAGCAAGGACATGGTGACCGGCGCGGTGGCCCTCGCCGAGTACGCGCACATTCTCGCCGAGAAGTACCCGGTCACCGTCGCCCTGCACACCGACCACTGCCCGAAGGACAAGCTCGACAGCTACGTCCGTCCGCTGCTCGCCGTCTCCGAGGAGCGCGTCAAGGCCGGCCGCAACCCGCTGTTCCAGTCCCACATGTGGGACGGCTCCGCGGAGACCCTCGCCGACAACCTGGCCATCGCCCAGGAGCTGCTCGCGCGCGCTGTCGCCGCGAAGATCATCCTCGAGGTGGAGATCACCCCGACCGGTGGCGAGGAGGACGGCGTCACCCACGAGATCAACGACGAGCTGTACACCACCGTCGACGACGCCATCCGCACCGTCGAGGCCCTCGGCCTGGGTGAGAAGGGCCGCTACCTGCTCGCCGCGTCCTTCGGCAACGTCCACGGCGTCTACAAGCCGGGCAACGTCGTCCTGCGCCCCGAGCTGCTGAAGGAGCTCAACGACGGCATCGCCGCCAAGTACGGCAAGGCCTCTCCGTTCGACTTCGTCTTCCACGGCGGCTCCGGCTCCACCGAGGAGGAGATCGCGACCGCGCTGGAGAACGGCGTCGTGAAGATGAACATCGACACGGACACGCAGTACGCGTTCACCCGGCCCGTGGCCGCGCACATGTTCCGGAACTTCGACGGCGTCCTCAAGGTCGACGGCGAGGTCGGCAACAAGAAGACCTACGACCCGCGGACCTGGGGCAAGCTGGCCGAGGCGTCGATGGCCGAGCGTATCGTGCAGGCCTGTGCGAACCTGCGGTCTTCGGGTACGAAGATCAAGTAAGCGGTGGTGGGCCTCTGAGTGAGGTCCGTCCGCTCGTGCTGTGCGGCGAGCCCGGTGCTTCGGTGCCGGGCTCGTCGCCGTCTTCGGGTCTGGTTTGTGGTCGTGGTCGTGGTCGTGGTCGTGGTCGTGGTCGTGGTTGCGGTTGCCGTTGTTTGCGGTTGCCGGTGTTTTGCGGGTGCGGGTGCGGGTGCGGTTTCGGTTCGTTGTGGTTCGTGCGTGGGTGTTGTTCCAAGGCTCGCTGTTTGTTCCGGGGCGGCTGTTTACTGAAGTCATGCCCGATGTCCGGCTGGCCTCGTCGCAGGGCCGATGGATCCTGCTCACCACCGTGCTCGGCTCCAGCATGGCGCTGCTGGACTCGACCGTCGTCAACGTCGCCCTCCCGGCCATCGGCCGCGACCTGGACGCCGACCTCGCCGTTCTTCAGTGGACGGTCAACGCGTACATGGTCACGCTGGCCGGGCTGATCCTGCTCGGCGGGTCTCTGGGCGACCGCTACGGCCGTCGGAAGATCTTCGTGATCGGTGTGGTGTGGTTCGCCGTGGCGTCCCTGCTGTGCGGGCTCGCGCCGGACGCGGGTGTGCTCGTCTTTGCGCGGGCCCTTCAGGGCGTCGGCGGCGCACTGCTCACGCCGGGGTCCCTCGCGCTGATCCAGGCGTCCTTCCATCCCGACGACCGGGGCCGCGCGGTCGGCCTCTGGTCCGGGTTCGGCGGCATCGGCGCGGCCGTCGGGCCGTTCCTGGGCGGCTGGCTGGTGGACGGGCCGGGCTGGCGGTGGGTGTTCCTGCTGAACGTCCCGCTGGCCCTGCTGTGCGTGCCGGTGGCCCTGCGGCACGTCCCCGAGTCCGGCGACGGCCGCCGTCACGGTCGCTTCGACGTGCTGGGTGCCCTGCTGGGGGCGGCGGCGCTCGCGCTCGTGACGTACGCGCTGATCGAGGCGCGGGGCGGGGGTGTGATCGTGGCGGTGACGGCGGTCGCGGGTGTCGCGGCCGGGGTGGCGTTCGTGTACGTCGAGAAGCGCCGGCCCGATCCGATGATGCCGCCGGGCATCTTCGCCTCACGCCAGTTCACGTCGGTCAACCTGGTCACGCTGTGCGTGTACGCGGCGTTCGCCGGGTTCTTCTTCCTGTCGGTGCTCCAGCTCCAGGTGGTGTCGGGGTACAGCGCGCTGGCGGCGGGGACGGCGCTGTTGCCCACGACGGTGCTGATGCTGTTGTTCTCGGCGCGGGCGGGTGAGCTGGGGGAGAAGATCGGGCCTCGCATTCCGCTGACGGTGGGGCCGTTGCTGTGTGCGGCAGGGATGCTGCTGATGCTGCGGGTGGGGGAGGACGCGGACTATGTGACGGACGTGCTGCCGGCGCTGTTGGTGCTGGGGCTGGGCATGGTGACGCTGGTCGCGCCGCTGACCGCGACCGTGCTGGCGTCGGTGGACGTGGCCAGGGCGGGGCTGGCCAGTGGCATCAACAACGCGGCCGCGCGGGCGGCGGGGCTGGTGGCGGTGGCCGCGCTGCCGTTGCTGGCGGGCATGGGGCCGGAGGCGTATCGCTCGGCGGAGGCGTTCGACGCGGCGTTCCGTCGGGCGATGCCCTTGTGTGCGGGGGTTCTGGTGGTCGGCGCGGGCCTGGCCTTCGCGGCCGTCCGCCGACCGGACCCCGGCTGCCGACGTCCCGAATGCCGCCGCTTCGCCTCGGTGACGTCCCCGCCCCTGGAGGGGGAGCCGGCCCGGCGTCGTCTGTCCTGACGGGGTGCCTGCGGCGGCCCGCTTGTGTTCGGTGGGGGTTGCGGTAGCGCCCGTCGCGGGTGGGTTGTGCGGGGCCGCGTCGGGGGGTGTCCGTCCTCGGTCCGCCGATCAGGTTGCCCACGGGGGCTGAGGGTGGTCGGCGGCGGCCGCTGCGGGCGGACACCCCCCGCCCCGTCCCCTCCCCGCCGTACGCGACTTCCCGTCGCCCGTCGCCCGTCGCTGCGGACTTCCCGCCGTTCGTCGCCCGTCGCTACGGACTTCCCGTCGTTCGTCGCTCAGGGCTTCCCGTCGCCCGTCGCTTCGGGCTGCGTGCCGCCCGTCGCTGCGGGCATGCGTGCCGCTAGGGGCGGCACGGGTGGGCGCGGCGGCACCTCGTCGCGCCGGGTTGCGCGCCGCCCCTGCCTCGGCTGCCGCCCAGCGGCACCTCGTCGTGCCGGGTTGCGCGCCGCCCCTGCCTCGGCTGCCGCCCAGCGGCACCTCGTCGCGCCGGGTTGCGCACCGTCCCTGCCTCGGCTGCTGTCCGGCGGCTCGTCGTCGTGCCGGGTTGCGCGCCGCGCCTGCTTCGGTTGCTGTCCGGCGGCTCGTCGTCGTGCCGGGTTGCGCACCGTCCCTGCCTCGGCTGCCGCCCAGCGGCACCTCGTCGCGCCGGGTTGCGCAGGCGCCCCGCCCCCAGTCACCCCGCCGTCCAGCCCGGCAAACACGCCCACCTCCTCCCAGCCCCCTCACCAGGCAGCGCCCACCGCCGTGGATGTACCAGACTGGAAGTCATGACGATTCACGAGAACCTCCTCGGCGGCCCGCCCCCGACCCACCTGCCCGACGACCCCGAGCCCCGGGAACTGCTGGCCGCAGGCACCCCCGCGGCGGAAGTCGCCGCCAAGTACCCCACCTCCTCCCTTGCCTGGGCCCGCCTCGCCGACGAGGCCTACGAGCGGGGCAGCGTCGTGGAGTCGTACGCCTACGCCCGCACCGGCTACCACCGCGGCCTGGACTCCCTGCGCCGCAACGGCTGGAAGGGCCACGGCCCGGTCCCGTGGGAGCACGAGCCGAACCGCGGCTTCCTGCGCGCCCTGCACGGCCTCGCCCGCGCGGCGGGGTCGATCGGCGAGCAGGAGGAGTACGAGCGCTGCTCCCAGTTCCTGAAGGACTCCTCCCCCACGGCGGCCCAGACCCTGGGCTAGCCGTCCCGTGGGCCCGCCCGAATGTTCGGGCGGGCCTTGCGTGAAAAGGGTGGGATTGCGGAGGATGCCGGTGGGGACCGGGGCCCCCGTGCCGGCATCGGCAGGGGCGGACCGCTACCCGGAGTACACACACAGGAGACAGCGATGTCCCAAGAGGCTCATGAGGCCCACGAGCCCGAGACTCCGCATCTCGACTTCGAAGGCACGACGCCGTACGAGGACTACGTCAAGGCGGACGTGCTCACCCACCTCCAGCACACCCTCTCCGACGATCCCGGAGAGATGGTCTTCCTGGTCACCACCCAGGTGATGGAGCTGTGGTTCACGGTCATCGTGCACGAGTGGGAGACCGCCGCACGCGCCCTGCGCGGCGACGACGTCCCCACCGCCCAGGCCGCCCTGAAGCGCTCGGTCCGCGAACTGGAGGCGCTCAACGCCTCCTGGAAGCCGCTCGGCCAGCTCACCCCGGCCCAGTTCAACGCGTACCGCGGCGCCCTCGGCGAGGGCTCCGGCTTCCAGTCGGCGATGTACCGCCGCATGGAGTTCCTGCTCGGCGAGAAGTCCGCCTCCATGCTGGTCCCGCACCGCGGCGCGCCCCGCGTCCACGCGGAGCTGGAGAAGGCCCTGCACGAGCCGAGCCTGTACGACGAGGTCCTGCGCCTGCTCGCCCGCCGCGGTCACGCGATACCGGCGTCCGTGCTGACGCGCGATGTCGCGCTGCGTTACGACCCGTCCGACGCGGTCGAGGCCGTGTGGACCGCGGTCTACGCCGGCGACCCGGACGACGAGGTCGCCCGCCTCGGCGAGGCCCTGACGGACGTCGCCGAACTGGTGTGGCGCTGGCGCAACGACCACCTCGTCGCCACCCGCCGCGCGATGGGCGCCAAGGCCGGGACCGGCGGCTCCGCAGGCGTCGCCTGGCTGGAGAAGCGGGCGCGCAAGAACGTCTTCCCCGAGCTGTGGACGGCGAGGTCCCATGTCTGAGCTGACGGAGAAGGCCCGGAAGGCGGACACCGTTGACGAACTCGCCGCCAAGCGCGGCGAGTTCGTGCTGGACGACGTCGTCTATCTCGACGGCAACTCGTTGGGCGCCCTGCCCCTCGCCGTCCCCGGCCGGGTCGAGGACGTGGTGCGCCGGCAGTGGGGCGAACTGCGCATCCGTTCCTGGGACGAGAGCGGCTGGTGGACCGCGCCCGAGCGGATCGGCGACCGGATCGCCCCGCTGGTGGGTGCCGGGGCCGGGCAGATCGTGGTCGGCGACTCCACGAGCGTCAATGTCTTCAAGGCGCTTGTCGCCGCCGTGCGGATCGCCGGGGACGACCGGGACGAGATCCTGGTCGACGCCACGACCTTCCCCACGGACGGCTACATCGCCGAGTCCGCCGCCCGGATGACCGGCCGCACCCTGCGGCCCGTGACCCCGGCCGAGGTGCCGTACGCGCTCGGCGACCGTACGGCCGCGGTGCTGCTCAACCACGTCGACTACCGCACCGGCAGACTGCACGACCTGCCCGCCCTCACGGCGGCCGTCCGCGCGGCGGGCGCGCTGTCGGTCTGGGATCTCTGCCACAGCGCGGGCGCGCTCCCCGTCGGGCTGGACGAGCACGGAGTCGACGTGGCCGTCGGCTGCACTTACAAGTACCTGAACGGCGGCCCGGGTTCACCGGCGTACCTGTACGTCCGGCACGGCCTGCAGGACCGTTTCGACTCCCCGCTGCCCGGCTGGAACTCCCACGCCGAGCCCTTCGGCATGCGGTCCTCCTACGAACCGGCCCCGGGCTCGCTGCGCGGCCGCGTCGGCACGCCGGACATCCTGTCCATGCTGGCCCTGGAAGCCGCACTGGAGGTGTGGGACGACGTGTCGGTCGACGCCGTCCGTGCCAAGTCCCTCGCGCTGACGGACCTCTTCCTGGAGTGCGTGGCCGAGTACGTGCCCGCGGGCCGTGTCGAGTCCCTCACCCCGGTGACTCACGCGGAGCGCGGCAGCCAGGTCGCCCTGCGCTGCGAGGACGCCGGTGAGGTCATGAAGCGCCTCATCGAGCGCGGTGTCGTGGGCGACTTCCGCGCGCCGGACGTCCTGCGGTTCGGATTCACGCCGTTGTACGTGGGATTCGCGGACGTCGAGCGGGCGGCCCGGCTGCTGGGGGAGGTTCTGACCCGTCCCTCTTGATCCCGTGCGCGGTGAGACGGGCTTGAGGCGCGCGTCGTGACCGGCAGGCCCGTCGGCCTGCCGGTCGGGCGGCTGCGTAGGTGGTGCGTCCGCTGCCCTTCCTACCAGGCCAGTTGGGCGATCTCCTCCGCCACCACCGCGCACGCGTCCGCCGCCGGGTCGATCAGCGGGAAGTGGCCCACGTCCTCCAGCAGGGTCAGGCCCACCACCTCGCCCGCCTTGGCCGCCGCGTCCGCGTAGGACTCGGCGACGGCCTGCGGGACCACGTCGTCGGTCCGGCCCTGCACGAGCGTCGTGGCGATGCCGGTGGGCAGCAGGAACGCGGGGTCGGCGTACGGCAGTCGCTCCGCGAACTTCTCCTGGCCGCCGAGGAGTTGCAGCGAAGCGTTGCCGCAGACGTCGAGCTTCTCGGCGACGGTGAAGTCGGCGATCGGGGCGAGGGCGACGACCCCGCGCAGGGCGGCGGGGCCGTGCGTGCGCCAGGGCGCGTCGGCGGGCAGCACATGCCGGGCCGCCGCCCACAGGGCCAGGTGGCCGCCGGCGGAGTGGCCGGTGATCACCGTGCGGTGGGGGTCGGCCTGCGGCAGCGCCTCGGCGAGGGCGGGCAGCGCGTCCAGCGCGGCGGCGATGTCGTCGAAGGTGTCAGGCCAGCGGCCCGCGACGGGTGTGCCCGCGGTCTGCGGCTCGGCGGGGCCACGGCGGTACTCCACGCTCGCCACCGCGAAGCCCCGGCGGGCCAGGAAGTCCGCGAACGGGCTGATGTGCGCGCGGTCGTACGGGGCCCGCCACGCGCCGCCGTGCAGGACGACGACCAGCGGCGCCGAGCCGCCGTCGGGTGCGTTCTCGCCGCGTGGTGCGTAGAAGTCGATCACCTGGTCGGGGTGGTCGCCGTACGCGGCGGTGACGTCGGGGGCGACGGGCGGGTGCGAGAAGGCCGACTCCTCCTCGGCGGCGGCCCGTGCTGTTGCGGCGTCGTCCGGCATGCTCCAACCTCTCAGCGGCGATACGGAATTGGCGGACCAGGTGAGAGCGGCCGGGTGGGTGATCCGACCGATGGCGGGGACGCTATCAGGCCGGTGACGTGCGCGGACACGGGGATGTCACGCACGGTGAGGGGAAAACGGTTCGGCCTGGTGGGTGTTCGTCGGCGGAACGGCCGTCATACCCGTAGTACCTGAGAGCTACGTGACGAAAGAGCTCCGGAGCGTGACGCGAGTGACGGGCGGGGATTCGTAGCGTCTTCCTCGGATGCCCGATCGGCGGGCGTGGGGGAGGGGCTTCGCTGTGGGTGTGGGTGCGGGTGGGCGTTTCGGCGTGGGTGTGGGTGCGGGGGCGGGTGCGGGTGGGCACTTGGGTGCGGGTCGTGGAGGGGGCGGGGGCTTTGGTGTGGGTGCCGGTGGGGGCGCCGGTGCGGGTGCGTGCTTCGGTGTGGGCGCCGGTGCCGGTGTGGGTGCCGGGGCGGGTGCGGGTGCGGGTGCGGGTGCCGCTCCGGGTGGGGGTTCCGGTGCCGGTGGGCGTGGTCTGTGGAGGGCTCGGCGTCCCCACCGGTGGCGTCGCGCGCTGGTCGCCGCGCTGGTCACCAGTGCCGTGGTGTTTCCACTCTCCGCCGCGGCTCAGCCGCGCATACCCGCCCCGCCACCGGCCCGCACCGGGCCCGTCACCGCCGCCACCCTGGACGAGGTGTACGCCGCGCACCGGGCCACCGCCGCGCGGGCCTCGCGCATGGCCGAGGCGCACGGCGACCGGCACCGGGCGGAGGCGGAGCGCGCGCTCGCCCAGCCGTCCCGGCGCCTGCTGTCCTTCGACGGACGGGGGCAGGGCCGTGCGGTGGAGGTCTTCGGCGACCTGGCCCACGCGGAGCGCGTCGCCGTGCTCGTGCCCGGTTCCGACACCTCGCTCGACACGTACGGCCGGCTGCGCACGAGCGCGGTCGCCCTGCATCGGCGTCTCACCGCCGAGACCCCGCCCGGCACCCGTACGGCGGTCGTCGCCTGGCTCGGCTACAGCACCCCGGGCACGGTCAGCACGGCGGTCCTCACCACCGGCCGCGCGGACGAAGGAGCGGCAGGGCTGCGGGAGTTCCTCCGCACGCTGCACGGCGTCACCGGACCGGGCACCGCCGTGGCCCTGCTCTGCCACTCGTACGGCTCGGTGGTCTGCGCCCGAGCGGCCGAGGGGGCGGTGGTGGACGACGTGGTCCTGCTCGGCAGTCCCGGCACGGGCGCGGCCGACGTGGCGGAGCTGCGCACGCGGGCCCGGGTGTGGGCGGCGCGGGGTGCCGACGACTGGGTGGCGGACGTGCCGCATGTGCGGGCGGACCTGTTCGGCACGACCGTCGGGCTCGGCACGGATCCGGTCTCCCCGGCCTTCGGCGCTCGGGTGTTCGCGGCGGGGCCGGGCGGCCACAGCGACTATTTCGTACCGGGCTCGCCGAGCCTGGCCAACCTCGCCCGGATCGTGCTCGGATCGGAGGTGCGTCATGGGTGAGCGGGCGGTGGGTGCCGGTGGGGCGGGCATACCTCCTTGTCCTGTGCGGGTTTCCGTTCCCGCGCGAGGCGCCACCGGCCGGCGGCGGAGTGTGCTGCTGCGGGCCGCCCGGCTGGACGCCGTCACTCCGGACGACCGCGACCGCGCGGTGGACGCCCTGCGCGCGATCGGCATCCTCGGCGTGGTCCTCGGGCACTGGCTGGTGACGGCGCTGGTCTCGGACAGCGGGCGGCTGCACACCGCGAGTCCGCTGGGGTCGATGCCGTGGCTGGCGCCGATCTCCTGGGTGTTCCAGACGCTGGCCGTGTTCTTCCTGGTCGGCGGGCAGGTGGCGGCCCGGGGTCTGGGTTCGGCGCGGGCGCGCGGGGTGCCGTACCGGAGATGGCTGGGGCGGCGGCTGGCCCGGCTGTTCCGGCCGGTGGGGGCGGTGCTGGGGCTGTGGGCCGTGGCCTCGGCCGGGCTGCTGCTGTCCGGCACGGACCTGGGCACGGTGCGCACGCTGGTCAAACTCGCCCTGTCCCCGCTGTGGTTCCTGCTTGTCTTCGCGGCGCTGACGGCGGCGACCCCGCTGCTGGCCCGGGTGCATCCGCTGTGGCCGCTGGCGGTCGTGCTCCATGTCGACCTGGTGCGCTTCGGGCTGGGCGGACCGCAGTGGCTCGGCTGGGTGAATCTGGTCGCGGGCTGGGCCGTTCCGTTCACGCTGGGCGCGGCCTGGACGCGGGGCGAGCTGGAGGGCCGTCGGGCCGGGTGGCTGCTGCTGGGCGGCGGGGCGGCGGTGACGGCCCTGCTGGTGGTGTGCGCGGGGTATCCGGCGTCGATGGTCGGGGTGCCGGGCGCCCCTGTGTCCAACCTCAACCCGCCGACGCTGGCCGCCGTCACCTTCGGGCTGGCCCAGTGCGGTGCCGCCCTGCTGCTGCGGGAGCGGCTGCGCCGGGGGATGCGCGGGCCCGTGGCGTGGGCGGTGGTGGTGGGGGCCAATCTCTCGGCGATGACGGTCTTCCTGTGGCACCAGACCGCCCTGATGGCCACCACCGCCACCGGTCTGCTGCTCGGGCCGCTGCCCGGCCTGCACACCGCTCCCGAGGGGCTGGGCTGGGTCGTGGCGAGGCTCGCCTGGCTGCCGGTGTTCGCCCTGGTCCTCGCGGTGTGCTGGGCTGCGTTCCGCTTCCGCGAGTGGGACAGCGGCGGCCGGCGCCCCGCAACACCCTTTCCCGCCCGCGCGATTCCCGTGGCCGGGTCCGTCGTCGACGTCCACAGGCCGGCCAAGGAGGAGGTACCGCATGTCTAGGGTGAGAGGTATGAAGGGCACGGGGGAGGCGCGGCGGCGGTCACGGGCGGGCGGGGGCGGCACCGGTTACGGGCTGGGGACCCTGCGTGAGGACCTGTTGCATTTCGAGGCGGCACCGCTGCCGCCGTCGCTGTGGCTGCGCTGGCTGCCGCACGGCGTGGTCTGTCTGATCGCGGTGACCGTGATCGGCACCGGCGCGTCCCTGCTGTCCGAGACCTACGGCCAGAACGCCCAGTACGCGCTGCTGCTGTCGCTGGCGCAGGGCGCGGCCGTGCTGCTGGCGCTGTGGCGGCCGGTACCGGCCTGGCTGCTGTCGACGGCGGCCGCCGTGATGACCGCGCTGGGGGCCAGATCCCAGCTGATCTCGGGGCAGGCCGAGGGGGATCCCGCCTGGCCGTGGGCCGCGCCCGCCCTGGTGGGGCACGCGCTGGTGCTGTTGCTGCTCGCGCTGCGCGTTCCGACGAGGGTGGCCGTCGAGGCGCTGGCCGTGACCGTGCTGGCCACCTATCTCATCGAGGGTGTCGTCGGCGCCGCCGGCTACGAGCCGACCGGGGTGACGGCGGTGGCCGTGTTCGCCGCCGTCACCCTGCTCGGCACGGCCCTGCACGGCCGCCGGGAGGCCCGCCACCGGCTGGAGAAACAGGAGGAGATCACCGCCGAGGAGCGCGCCCGCCGCACCCTGCTGGAGGAACGCAGCCGGATCGCACGGGAGTTGCACGACGTGGTGGCCCATCACATGTCGGTGATCTCCATCCAGGCCCAGGTCGCCCCGCATCTGGTGCGGGATCCGCCCGAGGAACTCAAGGAGAACCTCGCCGGCATCCGGCAGAACGCCGTGGAGGCCCTCACCGAGCTGCGCCGTGTCCTCGGCGTGCTGCGCTCGGAGCTGCCCGAGGACCTGGACGGCCTCGGTGAGGCGGTGGGCGGCAGCAACCCCGACGCCCCCCAGCCCAACCTCGACCGGCTCGAAGCGCTGATCGACAACACCCGTACGGCGGGCCTGACCGTCAACACCCGGGTCATAGGCGAGCCGGCCGGCCCCTATCCGCCCGGGGTGGAGCTGTCGGCGTACCGGATCGTGCAGGAGGCGCTGAGCAACGTCCTGCGGCACGCGCCCGGCACGAGCGTGACAGTGGAGGTCACGCACTTCCGCGACGGCCTGTATCTCGGGGTCATCAACTCCCGCCCCCAGCAGCCCGTTCCGCCGTCGCCGGGGGCCGGGCACGGTCTGCTGGGCATGCGCGAGCGGGCGGCGATGCTCGGCGGGCACCTCTGTGCGACCCGGATGTTCCAGGGCGGCTTCGCGGTGACGGCGTTCCTGCCCAGAGAGGGCGGAGCGGCCGCGCCCCGGCACCCTGACCCCAGGTTCGAGCCGGAGGTCACCTTCCCCGACGACAGTCAGATCGTGTTCGTGACAGGAGACGAGAGCCCATGAAGAGCGGTGCGATCAGCGTCCTCATCGCCGACGACCAGGAGTTGGTCCGCCAGGGCTTCACCGTGCTGCTCGACACCCAGCCGGACATCGAGGTCGTCGGCCAGGCGGTGAACGGGCGGGACGCGGTCGCCAAGGTCGCCGAACTCGCCCCGGACGTCGTCCTGATGGACATCCGCCTGCCCGAGATGGGCGGTATCGAGGCCACCAGCCGTGTCACCGAGGAGACCACCGGGACCAAGGTGCTCGTGCTGACCACCTTCGACCTCGACGAGTATGTGTACGAGGCGCTGCGGGCCGGGGCGTCCGGGTTCCTGCTGAAGGACACCTCCGCGGACCAGCTCGCCGAGGCGGTCCGGGTCGTCGCCGCCGGGGACGCGCTGCTCGCGCCCGGCATCACCCGCCGTCTGATCGCCGAGTTCTCCCGGCTCGACGGGGCGCCCCGCCCGCCGCTCAAGGAGCGTGTGGGCGACCTGACCGAGCGGGAGACGGAGGTCCTGGCGCTCATCGCCCGGGGCCTGTCGAACGCGGAGATCGCGGAGAAGCTGGTGGTCGCCGAACAGACGGTGAAGACGCACGTCGGCCGGATCCTGGTGAAGCTGGGGCTGAGGGACCGGACGCAGGCGGCGGTGTTCGCGTACGAGTCGGGGCTGGTGCGGCCGACGGGGTACTGAGGGGCAGGGGGAAGCCTGCCGCGACGGCGGGGGAAACCTGCCGGGGCGACCCGTAGTACCTGAGAGGGACGCCGGAGGACCCCCCTCACTGGTGACGACGGTGACAGGCGGCCGGGCCTACCGTTTTGTACGTGACCCAGACGACGCACACGGGCGGTGGCGGGACGCGGCCGACCACGCCGGAGAAACCGTACGAACCCTACAAGCCGAGCAGCCCCGAGTTCAGGGCGGCGATGGCGGCGCTGCGCGGCATGCAACAGGATCTGATGCACGACGCCTTCGCCTACTGTCCGCTGCCCCGCCTGGCTCCGGACGGCCCGCGGATCGGCAAGCTGCCGACGCGCCTGCGCCGGTACGCGGTGTGGACGCCGCACGCGGTGGTGGCGGTGCTGGCGTGGATCGCGCTGACCTCCGGGATCACGACGGGCCGGAACGTGGGCGAGCCGCTGGGGATCGCGGCGGCGCTGATCCCCGCGGTGGCGGTGCTGCTGACCCTGGTCCGGCCGGTCGGCGCGTTCTGGGTGTCGCTGGCCTCGACACCGGTGCTCGCGGTGATCGGCGACACGTGGGTCGGCTGGCCCTGGCAGCCGGGCAGCTTCGCCGCGCATCTGTTCGTGATGACGATCGTCGCGATACGCACCCGGCCGCGCGCCGCCGCCTGGATGTGGCTGCTGACCGCGGCGTACGGTCTGGCGGCCGACCTCACCCGGCAGACGTACTACGACTCGGACACCACGGCCATGCTGTTCCTGTCGGCGGTCGCGCTGCTGCTGGTGACGCTGCTGCACGTGCGGCGCGAGGCCGCGCAGGAGGTGACGGCCCAGCAGACGGTGACCGAGCGGGAGCGTTCCCGGCGCACCCTGCTGGAGGAGCGCACCACCATCGCACGCGAGCTGCACGACGTGGTCGCCCACCACATGTCGGTCGTCGCCATCCAGGCCGAGGCCGCCCCCTACCGGGTGGAGAACCCGCCGCCGGAGCTGGAGCGCGCCTTCGTCACGATCCGGGAGAACGCGGTGGCGGCCCTCACCGAGCTGCGCCGGGTCCTGGGTGTGGTCCGCGCCGAGGACTACGAGGCCCCGGACGCCCCGCAGCCCACCCTGGCGGACCTCGACGCCCTGCTGGCCAACGTCCGTGACGCGGGCCTGGACGTGGACAAGTTCGTCACCGGCGCGATACGTGAACTCCCGCAGGGCGTGGAGCTGTCGGCGTACCGGATCGTGCAGGAGGCGCTGAGCAATGTGCTCCGGCACGCGCCGGGCGCGAGTGCCCGGGTGGAGATCGGCTATGTGATCGGCGGTCTGGGCCTGCGCATAGTCAACGGCCCGCCGCCCGCACCGGGCCTGGTGAAGCCCTCGCCGGGGGCCGGGCACGGCATCACCGGCATGCGTGAGCGGGTGACGATGCTGGACGGCGGGATGACCGCGGCGAGCACGCCCGAGGGCGGCTACGAGGTGACGGTGTTCCTGCCGGTCGCGGCGGCGAGCGAGGCCGGGGCATGACCATCCGGGTGCTGATCGCCGACGACCAGATGATGGTGCGGGAGGGCTTCTCCGTCCTGCTCAACGCGATGCCGGGCATCGAGGTCGTGGGTGAGGCGGTCAACGGCCGCGAGGCGGTGGCCAAGGTCCGCGAACTCGCCCCGGACGTCGTCCTGATGGACATCCGCATGCCCGAGCTGAACGGCATCGAGGCAACGCGGGAGATCGTGGCGGCGGACGGTGCGGCGAGGGTGCTGGTGCTGACGACGTTCGACCTGGACGAGTACGTGTACCAGGCGCTGCGGGCCGGGGCGTCCGGCTTCCTGCTGAAGGACGCCTCGGCCCGTCAACTGGCCGATGGAGTCAGGGTGGTGGCGGCGGGCGAGGCACTGCTGGCGCCTTCGGTGACGAAGCGGCTGATCAGCGAGTTCGCGAAGCTGTCGGACGTCCCGCGGCGGGCGGCGCAGGCGGCGGACGCCGCCTGCGGTGAGCTGACCGAGCGCGAGACGGAGGTGCTGGTGCTGATCGCGCAGGGGCTGTCCAACGCCGAGATCGCGGAGCGGCTGGTGGTCGCCGAGTCGACGATCAAGACGCATGTGAGCCGGATCCTGGTGAAGCTGGGGCTCAGGGACCGGACGCAGGCGGCGGTGTTCGCGTACGAGGCGCGGTTGGTGGTGCCGGGGTGAGCGGCGGGCCCTGCCCCGGGCCGGTCAGGAGAGGGGGATCGCGATGACCATCGCGAGGCACAGGGCGAACATCAGCAGAGCGGGGACGGCGCAGAAGATCATCGGGAGCAGCAGGGTCCTGCGCCCGAGGAGCAGGTCGCGCTCGGTGCCGTTGAAGGGGTCGCTGGGGTCGTAGACGATCTCGACCTGTTCGCCTCGGTAACCGTTGGGTGTGTAGGCGAACTGCTTGCCGTTCAGATCGGTGAAGTCGTAGATGTGCATCCCGTCGATGTAGCCCTGGTACCGCGCCATCACCGAGACTCCGTGCCGGGGCAGCCGCCACGCCGGGGTGTCGAACGGCGACCAGTGCACCGCGAAGGCGCCGAAGGTGCCGGTGATGAAGCCGCCCATCCATACGAGGAAGGAGAGTTCGGGTTCGTCGGCGAGCGAGACGACCACGGTCTGCGCGATGAGCAGGACGGTGAGCGCCAGCAGTCCCAGCCGGATGCGTCGGCGCTTCCTCAGCTTTCGGCCCTCGTCGTCGAGCCCTCGCGCGATGACGAGGGAGGCGCCGTCGGCGGCGGGTTCGGCCACGCCGGGCAGCGCGGCGTTGACGGCCTGGGCGAAGGCGTCGCCGGCCGCCTCGCTGACCTGTTCGACGCGATGGGTGGGGGGCTTGCCGCGCGCTGCCGTGAGCTGCACCTCGACCACCCGCTGGGCGCTGCGGACCCGGGCGACGGCGGCCAGGGGTATCTCCAGCTCCTTGGCGCCCCGGCGCAGGATCAGGGCCGAGCCGTCGAACTGGAGAGAGGTGTTCCTGCGGCCCCGCAGGACGGGGACTGACGGCGGCGTGATCGACATGGCGTGATCGTAGAGGCCGGGTGTGGATCTTGGGGAGGCCGTTTTCCCGTGGGCGGTGCGTACGGCCGGGAGGCGTGGCGCGAGCCCCCTGGCCACGGACCGGACGGGCGGGTTACGGTCCGGGCATGTCAGGCCGTACTGATCTCGCGTTCGACCCCTGGGACCCGGCGTTTCTCGCGGACCCGTACCCCGCCTACGCGGAGCTGCGGGACAAGGGGCGGGTCCTGTACTACGAGCCCACCGGGCAGTGGCTGGTGCCGCACCACGCGGATGTGGCGGCGCTGCTGCGGGACAGACGGCTGGGGCGGACGTACCGGCACAGGTTCACGCACGAGGACTTCGGGCGGACGGCGCCCGACCCGGAGCACGAGCCGTTCCACACGCTGAACGATCACGGGATGCTCGACCTGGAGCCGCCGGACCACACCAGGATCCGGCGGCTGGTGTCGAAGGCGTTCACGCCCCGGACGGTGGAGCGGCTGAAGCCGTATGTGGAGCGGCTGGCCGGTGAGCTGGTGGACCGGCTGGTGACGGCCGGGGGCGGGGATCTGCTCGCGGATGTGGCCGAGCCGCTGCCGGTGGCCGTGATCGCGGAGATGCTGGGGGTGCCGGAGGCGGACCGGGCGCCGCTCAGGCCCTGGTCGGCGGACATCTGCGGGATGTACGAGCTGAACCCGTCGGAGGAGGCGGCGACCCGCGCGGTACGGGCGTCCGTCGAGTTCTCCGACTATCTGCGGGAGCTGATCGCCGAGCGGCGCAAGGAGCCCGGGGACGACCTGATCTCCGGGCTGATCGCGGCCCACGACGAGGGCGACCGGCTCAGTGAGCAGGAGATGATCTCGACCTGTGTCCTGCTGCTGAACGCCGGTCACGAGGCCACCGTGAACGCCACGGTGAACGGCTGGTACGCGCTGTTCCGCAACCCCGGCCGACTCGCCGCGCTGCGCGCCGATCACGCGCTGGTGCCCGCCGCCGTCGAGGAGCTGATGCGTTACGACACCCCGCTCCAGATGTTCGAGCGCTGGGTGCTGGACGAGGTCGAGATCGACGGGACGGTGATCCCGCGCGGTGCGGAACTCGCCCTGCTCTTCGGCTCGGCCAATCACGACCCCGCCGTGTTCACCGACCCCGAGCGCCTCGACCTCACCCGCGCCGAGAACCCGCACATCTCCTTCAGCGCCGGCATCCACTACTGCATCGGTGCCCCGCTGGCCCGGCTGGAGCTCGCCGCCTCCATGACGGCCCTGCTGGAGCGCGCCCCGGCCCTGCGGCTCGCCGAGGAGCCCCGGCGCAAGCCGAACTTCGTGATCCGGGGGCTGGAGGGACTCGCGGTCGAGGTGGCGTGAGCCGTCCCGCGGAGCTCACGCGGCACCTCGCCCGCCGTGCGGATCCCTTCAGCCGCTGCGCATGTCCCGTCGCCTGAGGCCGGCCAGGCCCGCGCCGACCAGCGCCACGGCGATCACCGTCAGGGCCGTCACCGGACCCCAGGCCATCTCGCCGCCCGGCAGCTTGGGGAGGTGGCCGAAGGGCGAGAGGTCGAGGACGGGCTGAGGCATGTCCAGAGCCGGGCCCACCCAGCCGAGCAGGAGGACCGCCCCGGCCACCGCCCAGGCGGCCGTGGCCGCGCGGGGGAGAACGCCGTACAGCAGTACCGCCAGGCCGCCGACGGTCCAGACCGCCGGGAGCTGGACCAGACAGGCGGCCAGGATCGGTCCCGCCTCCTTGCCATGGCCCGCCGCCAGGCCCAGGCCGGCCAGGAGCATGATCAGGGCGCTGCCGCCGAAGGCGATCAGCAGATGGCCGGACGCCCACCGGGTCCGGCCGACGGGGGCCGCCAGCAGGGGTTCGGCCCGGCCCGAGGTCTCCTCGCCGTGCAGGCGCAGGACGGATGCCACGACGTACAGCGCGGCGACAAGGCCGAAGAAGCCCGCCATCGAGGCGAGGAAGGCCTCCGTCAGGGCCGACTGGCCGCCCATGCGCCGGAAGATCTCGCGGGCCCGGTCGTTGTCGCCGACGAGGTCGGCCGCGCCCTCGGCCATGGCGCCGTAGACGGCCCCGGCGAGCAGGAACGCGGCGCTCCAGCCCAGCACACCGCCCCGCTGGAGGCGCCAGGCCAGGGAACCGGCGGTGCCCAGGCGGCCGGTGGCCGGGCCGGGCCGGGTGGCGAGGAAGCCCATGCCGACGTCGCGGCGGCCGGCCAGTTCGTAGGCGATCGCGGCCTGGACGAGGATCGCCGCCGCGAACAGCGGCAGGACCCACCAGCGTTCGTGGGAGTAGGGCCGCAGGTTCTCCAGCCAGCCCAGCGGGGACAGCCAGGTCAGGGGTGACGAGCCGTCGTCCGCCGCCGCGTCGCCCGCCGCGCGCAGCACGAACGCGGCCCCCAGGACCGCCGCCGTCAGCCCGCGCGCGAGCCGCGCGCTCTCCGTGAGCTGCGCGGCGATCGCCGCCGTCGTCGCGAACAGCAGGCCGACCCCGGCGATCCCCAGCCCGAAGGCCAGGGCCCCGGTGCCGCCCTGCGGGAACAGTCCTGCGGTGATCAGCGCGGCCAGGACGGCATCGGCGACGGCCGCCGTGAGCAGGGCCGCCGTCAGCGGGGCCCGGCGGCCGACCATCGCGGAGGAGATCAGCTCCTGGCGGCCGCTCTCCTCCTCGTCGCGGGTGTGGCGTACGACGATCAGCAGGCTCATCATGGCCGCGAGGGCACCGGCGTAGACGCCCACGCGCCAGACCGTCAGGGCTCCGTACGAGTCGCCGAGGACCGGGCCGATCATCGCGCGCAGGGAGGGGTTGGCCGCCATCTGGTGGACGAGGTCGGCGCGTTCGGCCGGGGTGCCGTACAAGCTCCTGATCGTGTTCGGCATGGACAGGACCATCGGGGCGTTCACGCCGATCCAGACCGGGATCGTCCCGCGGTCGCGGCGCAGGGCGAAGCGCTGCAGCGTCCCCGTCCCGGCCAGCGGGCGCGAGCCGCGCGGCCGTGCGGCGAAGAGCGCGGCGGTCATCGGGCCACCTCGCCTAGGTCGTCCTGGTAGTGACGCAGGAACAGTTCCTCCAGGGTCGGCGGCGTCGAGGTCAGGGACCGCACCCCCGACTCGCCGAGTGACCGCAGGACGGCGTCCAGCTTGTCCGTGTCGACCTGGAGGCGGACGCGGCGGCCCTGGACGTGGAGGTCGTGGACGCCGGGAGGCGGGAGAGGCTCCCGTGACGGGGCGACCGTGGCCGTGTCAGCGCTGGGTTCTCCGATGACCGGGTCGGGCGGGTCGCGTCAGCGCTGTGCTCTCTCGTGACGGGGCGACCGTGGCCGCGTCAGCGCTGAGCTGTCCGTGGCTGCCCGCCGTCGGCGGCTTTCCGGCCGTCGCGGCGTCCCGGCGCGGATCAGCCCGGCAGCATCAGGCCCAGGGCTCCCTCGTGGAGGATCCAGGTGCGGCGGCGGACCGGGCCGGAGACCGTCGCGTCGGCGCGGTAGCGGAAGTCCGCTCCGGAGACGGTGACCTGGCGGCCAGAGGCCCGCAGGGGCAGGGCGTCCGCGCCCACGGAGACCGGGTGGACCTCCACGGCGGCCGACCCGACGGGGCCCGGCGTCACCGAGACCTCCCGCACGGGCTGGTCCAGGTCCACCAGGGTCACCCCGTCGACCTCCACCCGCAGCCGGGCGGGCCCCGCCACGGGAGGCGCGGCGGCAGGCTCACGGGGCGGCCGGGTGGCCCCCAGCGCCCGCACCAGCGAACGGGCCGACCGCAGCCAGGGCACACCGCTCTCGGCGCCCTCCGGCGCACCCGCACCCGCCCCCGCGCCCACCGCGTGGACCGGCGGGATCCGCAGGCCGCCGAGGACCACGCCGTCACTGTCGTCGACCAGGACGTCCAGCCGCCGTTCCACCCCGTCCAGCACGGCCCGCGCGGCGGCCACCGCCCCGGTGGGCACGCCCAGTGAACCCGCCAGCGACAGCATCGCCCCGACCGGCACCACGGACAGCACGCACTCGGCCAGCTCCCGCCGCCGGTGCAGCAGGGACACCGTGCGGACCAGGGCGCTGTCGTCACCGATGACGACAGGGCGGCGCGAGCCGCGGCGCGCCAGGGCGCGGGCGAATTCGTCCGGCCCGTCCGGGAGGCACACCTTGGTGGCCGCACCCGCGCTGAGCACGTCTTTCGCGATCCGTACGGACTCTCCGTCCATCGCCCGAGCCATCGGATCGATCACCACGAGCAGCTGATCGGATGTCGCGAAAGTCGCCACCTCGGCCATGCCTCGCTTCCTCGGGTAGCATCTTTGTGCAAGAGCCCCTTGCGCTATTGCGCCAGGGGCTTCGTCTATTCCGGGGCATCCGGTCCGACGGGTTGCGGCCAACGACGGTCGCCGGTGTACGCAGACACAGGTGTGCGGCGTACGCCTCTGACCTTGGACATGCCCCGCCCGGAAGGGGTGTACGCGCGTGCCCGCACTTGTGCTGCTCGGTGCTCAGTGGGGTGACGAGGGTAAAGGTAAGGCCACCGACCTGCTCGGCGGATCCGTCGACTACGTGGTCCGTTATCAGGGCGGCAACAATGCCGGCCACACGGTCGTCGTGGGCGACCAGAAGTATGCCCTCCACCTTCTCCCCTCCGGCATCCTCTCGCCAGGGTGCACCCCGGTCATCGGCAACGGCGTCGTCGTCGACCCGTCGGTCCTGCTCTCCGAGCTGAGCGGGCTCAACGAGCGAGGCGTCGACACGTCCAAGCTCCTCATCAGCGGTAACGCGCACATCATCACGCCTTACAACGTGACCGTCGACAAGGTGACGGAACGCTTCCTCGGAAAGCGGAAGATCGGCACCACCGGGCGCGGCATCGGCCCGACCTACTCCGACAAGATCAACCGCGTCGGTATCCGGGTCCAGGACCTGTACGACGAGTCGATCCTCCAGCAGAAGGTCGAGGCGGCGCTCGACGTCAAGAACCAGCTACTGACCAAGCTCTACAACCGCCGTGCCATCGCCGTGGACCAGGTGGTCGAGGAGCTGCTGGACTACGCCGAGAAGCTGCGGCCGTACGTCGCCGACACGGTGCTGGTCCTGAACCAGGCCCTGGAGGAGAACAAGGTCGTCCTGTTCGAGGGCGGCCAGGGCACGCTGCTGGACATCGACCACGGCACGTACCCGTTCGTCACCTCCAGCAACCCGACCGCGGGCGGTGCCTGCACGGGCGCGGGCGTGGGCCCGACGAAGATCAGCCGGGTCATCGGCATCCTGAAGGCGTACACCACCCGCGTCGGCGCCGGTCCCTTCCCGACCGAGCTGTTCGACGCGGACGGCGAGGCGCTGCGCCGCATCGGCGGCGAGCGGGGTGTCACCACCGGCCGTGACCGCCGCTGCGGCTGGTTCGACGCGGTGATCGCCCGCTACGCCACCCGCGTCAACGGTCTGACGGACTTCTTCCTGACCAAGCTCGACGTCCTCACCGGCTGGGAGGAGATCCCGGTCTGCGTGGCCTACGAGATCGACGGCAAGCGGGTCGAGGAACTGCCGTACTCGCAGTCCGACTTCCACCACGCGAAGCCGGTCTACGAGACCCTGCCGGGCTGGTCCGAGGACATCACCAAGGCCAAGTCGTTCTCCGACCTGCCGAAGAACGCGCAGAACTACGTCAAGGCCCTGGAGGAGATGTCCGGCGCCCCGATCTCCGCGATCGGCGTGGGTCCGGGCCGCGACGAGACGATCGAGATCAACTCGTTCCTGTAGGCCGGGACACGGCTGTGCCGCGACCGCGTCGCGGCACGGTCCGGCCAGGCATGATCGGGTCGCGGTGCCAATGTGCCGCGGCCCGGTCGGACCGATGCACGTGCGGGCGCTCCCGGCAAGCGGGGGCGCCCGTTTCGTGGTCCAATCGGGTCATGCCCCTCCGTGAGGCGCCGTGCCAGGGCCCGTACGGCGGAGAGGTCCAGGACACCGACTGCGGCGAGCGGGCCCGTTTCGAGGTTCTCCGCTACCGGCGCCCCGCGCTGCATGTGTGCCCCGTCCATCTGGGCCCGGCCCTGCTGCTGGCCGACGGGGTGCTGTGGCCGCCGGAGATCCGGCTCATCGGGTGAGGCGCCGAGCCCCCGCGTGTTCCACCAGCCCCCGCGTGTTCCACCAGCCTCCGCGTGCTCCACCAGCCCCGCCAACGCCAGCCCGCGTGTTCCCAGTCCCGCTTGTGCCGGCCCCCGCCTGCGTCACCGGCCCCGCCTGCGCCACCAGTCCCCGCCTGCTGCTCCACCGCCCCCACCCCGCTCGCGCGGGCGAATGCCGTCAACCGGACATATGGTGAAGGGAGTAGGGGGTGCTTCGACCAGGGAGAGGTGGCTGCGATGCGCGTGATGCTCAAGGCCTCGATGGACACGGAGAAGGCCAACGAGTTGATCCGCAGCGGGAAGATGGCGGACCTGCTCAAGGCGCATCTGGAGAGGATCCGCCCCGAGGCGGCCTACTTCGGCGCGGAGAACGGGAAGCGGACCTGCTACCTCGTCCTCGACCTCCAGGACAGCTCCGACATGCCGAAGCTGGCGGAGCCGTTCTTCATGGAACTGGGCGCGGGCGTGCAGTTCTCCCCCGTGATGAACGTCGACGACCTCCAGCGCGGCCTGGCCCAGCTCGGGTGACGGCACGGCTCAGCTGAAGACGATCATCGACCCCTGGGCGAGGCTGCGGGTCGCCGCGGCGTGCAGGCCCAGCCAGACGTGCCGTTCGCGGGCGAAGGGGCTGGGGTCGTACGGCGCGGGGATCGCCGGTTCCTCCAAGTCGGTGGGTGCCGACGGCGGTTGGGGCGCGGCCGGGGGGTTGCCCGGGTCGATGCCGATGGCCGGGGCGATCAGCTCCAGTTCGCGCAGGAGTGCCTGGGAAGAGCCGAGCGGGCCGCCGCCGGCCAGCATGTCCTCGTCGGAGAGCGGGTGCGGGAAGTCGACGGGGATGTACGCGCCCGCGTGGTCGTAGTGCCACACCAGGTGCGACTGCTGGGCCGTCGTCTCGAACATCTCCAGCAACTGCTCGTAGTCGCCGCCCAGTTCGTCCACCGGTGTGACCGGCAGTCCGCACATCTGGAGCAGATAGACGCGGCGCAGGAAATGCAGCGCGTCGTAGTCGAAGCCGGCCACCGGGGCGACGTCGCCGGACAAGCCGGGCATGTACTGGTACACCGGCACCGGCGGGTGGCCGGCCTCGGCCAGCACCCGGTTGTACTGCGCGAGTTCGTCGGCGAACGGGTTGTCCGGGGTGTGGCACAACACGTCGATGAGAGGTACCAGCCACAGGTCACAGGCCAAAGAGGGCTCCTCGCTCGGAACGGCGTACGGGGTGCAGCGGGTCGGTCAGGAAGCCTAATCGGTGCGGTGCACGGATGGTTCCCCGCCTGCGCCCGCTCAGTCCCCCGCGGCCCACTCGATGCACGCGCGCCAAGTCCCCCGCGGTCCCCGCTCGATGCACGCGCGCCAAGTCCCCCGCGGCCCAGTCGATGCACGTGCGCCCGCTCAGTCCTCCGCCGCCCCCTCGATCAGCGCGAGCGAGTGGGCGTCGTACGCGGCCACGACGGCCCGCGCGGTGTCGGTGTCGCGCCGGGTGAGGGCGTCGACCAGTTCGGTGTGCCCGGCCCACAGGCGGCCGCGCAGGTCGGGGAGCAGCCGCAGACGCTGTACCGCGCAGACCCAGGACTGCACGCGCAGCCGGTGGAGGAAGTCGGCGAGGTAGTCGTTGCCGTACAGGGCGCACAGCTCGCGCCAGAAGCGCAGGTCGTAGCCGATGAGGACGATCAGGTCGCCCGCGGTGGCGGCCCGCTGGGCCTCCTGGCCGCGGCGGCGCACCCCGGCCAGGGCGGCGGCCGTGCGCGGGTCGGCCGGGTCCTGGAATCCCCGGTGGCCCTTGCCGAGGGCGTGGAACATGCCGTCGGTGACCAGGCTGCGGGCCTCGACGAGCCCGCGGAAGTCGGCGAGCGAGTACTCCCGCACCCGGAACCCGCGGTGCTGGTCGGCCTCCAGCAGGCCCTGGGCGGACAGGTCGACCAGCGCCTCGCGCACGGGGGTCGCCGAGACGCCGTACTGGTCGGCGATCTCCTTGACCGTGAAGGCCTGTCCCGGTTGCAGCCGGCCCGCCAGCACCTCGTCCCGAAGCGCGTCCGCGATCTGCTGCCGCAGGGTGCTGCGCGTGACGGCGGCCCCGATGCCGCTGCTGCCGGGCATGGTCGGCGTGTCTCCCTCATCACGTGGCGGTGGCGTGCTCGTGTGCGTCCGTATCGTCCATACGGCCGTACGCATACGTCTACGAGCACGCCACCTTACGCGTTCGGGCCCGGGTCAGCCCCGGGTGTGCTCGTCCGCGACGAAGAGCGCGGCGTCCAGCACGGCGAGGCCTTCCTTCAGCTCGGCCTCTGTGATGTTGCAGGGCGGCACGACGTGGGTGCGGTTCATGTTCACGAAGGGCCAGACCCCGCCCGCCTTCATCGCGGCGGCGAACGCGGCCATCGGCGCGTTGGCCTCCCCGGCGGCGTTGTACGGCACCAGCGGCTCGCGGGTCTCCTGGTCCCGGACCAGCTCGATCGCCCAGAACATGCCGAGGCCGCGGACTTCGCCGACGCTCGAGTGCCGCTCGGCCAGTTCGCGCAGCGCGGGCTCCAGGACGTCCGTGCCCAGGTGCGCGGCGTGCTCGACGACGCCCTCCTCGGCCATGACCCGGATCGTGGCGACGGCGGCCGCGCAGGCCAGCGGGTGCCCGGAGTAGGTGAGGCCGCCCGGGTAGGGGCGCTTGGCGAAGGTGTCGGCGATCTTGCCGGAGATGGCGACACCGCCGAGCGGGACGTAGCCGGAGTTCACGCCCTTGGCGAAGGTCATCAGGTCCGGCACGACGCCGAAGTGGTCGGCGGCGAACCACTCACCGGTCCGTCCGAACCCGGCCATGACCTCGTCGAAAACGAGGACGATGCCGTACTTGTCGCAGATCTCGCGCACCCCGGCGAGATAGCCCGGCGGCGGGACCATGATGCCGGCCGTGCCCGGCACGGTCTCCAGGACGATCGCGGCGATCGTCGCGGGCCCCTCGAAGGCGATCGTCGTCTCCAGGTGCTCCAGTGCCCGGGCGCACTCCTGCTCCTCGGTCTCGGCGTAGAAGCGGGAGCGGTAGAGGAAGGGCGCCCAGAAGTGCACGACCCCGGCCGCGCCGCTGTCGTTGGCCCAGCGGCGCGGGTCGCCGGTGAGGTTGATCGCCTGCTGGGTGCCGCCGTGGTACGAGCGGTAGGCGGAGAGCACCTTGGGGCGGCCCGTGTGCAGCCGGGCCATGCGCACCGCGTGCTCGACGGCGTCGGCGCCGCCGTTGGTGAAGAAGATCTTGTCCAGGTCGCCCGGGGTGCGCTCGGCGATCAGCCGGGCCGCCTCCGAGCGTGCCTCGACCGCGAAGGCGGGGGCGAAGGTGGTCATCCTCGCCGCCTGCTCCTGGATCGCGGCGACGACCGCCGGGTGCTGGTAGCCGATGTTGGTGTAGACGAGCCCGCTGGTGAAGTCGAGGTACCGCTTGCCGTCGTAGTCCCAGAAGTACGACCCCTCGGCGCCGGCGACGGCGAGCGGGTCGATGAGTTCCTGCGCGGACCAGGAGTGGAAGACGTGCGCGCGGTCCGCGGCCTTCACTGCGGCGCCGGCTTCGGGGTTGGGCTGAGGGGTCATGCGGGCGAGCGTAAATGTCCGCGATGCGGAATCGATATGGGCGTCCTGTCTGCGGGCCGGGGCTTTCCGCGACAGGTTGTCGAGCAGGACGCCGTTGACAGCAGGCTGTCGAAGTGACAGCATGTTGTCATAAGCAGCGGCCCGGAGGAGGACCTCATGAGCACCACAGTCCGCAAGCCCGTGCACCACGCCGTCTACGACACCTACGCCGACTGGGAGACCGGGCACACCACCGCCCACCTGGCCCGGGGCGGCCACGAGATCCGCACGGTCGGCCCGACGGCGCAGGAGGTCCGCAGCATCGGCGGACTGCGCGTGCGGCCCGACCTCGCGCTCGACGCCCTGCGGCCCGAGGACAGCTCGCTGCTGATCCTCCCGGGCGCCGACCTCTGGGACACCACGGACGATCTCGCCCCCTTCGCTCGCAAGGCGCGCGAGTTCCTCGCCGCCGGTGTCCCGGTCGCCGCCATCTGCGGGGCCACCGCCGGACTCGCCCGCGAGGGACTGCTCGACGACCGCGCCCACACCAGCGCCGTCTCCTTCTACCTGGCCGCCACGGGCTACGGCGGCGGCGAGCGGTACGTCGACACGGACGCGGTCACCGACACGTCCGGCGCGGGCGCGCTCGTCACCGCCGGTCCCACCGAGCCCGTCGCCTTCGCCCGGGAGGTCCTGCGCCTGCTCGGGGTGTACGAGGGCGAGGTGCTCGACGCCTGGTACCGGCTGTTCCACGACTCCGACGCCGGGGCCTACGCCGTCCTGGAGCGGGCGGGCGCCGCGTGAGCCGGGAACGCCAGGACCTGCTCAGCCGTGCCGCGCTGGGCGTGTTCCGGCTCAACGGCCAGTTCCTGGGCGTCGCCGAGGAACTGGCCGGGCCCGCCGGGCTCACCGCCGCCTGGTGGCAGGTGCTCGGCGCGGTGCTGCGCGAGCCGCTGCCCGTGTCCGGCATCGCGCGGACCATGGGCATCACCCGGCAGAGCGTCCAGCGCATCGCCGACCTGCTGGTGGAGCGGGGGCTCGCCGAGTACCGGACCAACCCGGCCCACCGCCGCGCCAAGCTGCTCGCGCCGACCGAGGCCGGGTTCGCCGCGGTCCGCCGTATTGACCCAGGTCACGCGGGGTTCGCCGACCGGCTCGCGGCGGCTTTCGGGGAGGGCGAGCTCGCGACGGCCGTGGAGATGCTGGAGCGGCTGTCGAGGGTGCTGGAGGAGACGGGACCGGTAACCGGACCGGGCGTGGGGAGGCGTCCGGCCGCGGGCGCGGCGACGAGCGCACCGGCTGTTACGGAACCGTAGACACCGGGCCGTTCACCTCGCCCTTTGCCGCACTATCGTGGGGCTGTCGCACTGGCGTGGCCGGGGGAGGGCCTGCGGTGGAGAAACTCGGGGCGGGAGATCCACTGAGGATCGGCGCGTACCGCTTGCTGGCACGGCTGGGTGCGGGCGGGATGGGGCAGGTGTACCTCGCCCGGTCCGACCGCGGACGCACGGTCGCCGTGAAGCTCGTGAAGCGGGACCTGGCCGCCCAGGAGGAGTTCCGGGAGCGGTTCCGGCAGGAGGTACGGGCCGCCCAGCGGGTCGGCGGGTACTGGACCGCGCCCGTGCTGGACGCCGACACCGAGGCCGAGGTGCCCTGGGTGGCCACCGGCTATGTCGCCGGGCCGAGCCTCCAGCAGGTCGTCGGGCGCGACCACGGGGCGCTGCCCGAGCGGTCGGTGCGCATCCTCGCGGCCGGGCTCGCGCACGCCCTCAAGGACATCCACGCCGCCGGGATCGTCCACCGGGACCTGAAACCGTCCAACGTGCTCGTCACCATCGACGGGCCGCGGGTCATCGACTTCGGCATCGCCCGCGCGCTGGAGACCGTCACCGAGGCGGGCCTGACCCGCACCGGCGCGCTCATCGGGTCGCCCGGCTTCATGGCCCCCGAGCAGGTCCGCGGCGACCGCATCACCCCGGCCTGCGACGTCTTCTGCCTCGGCTCCGTCCTCGCCTACGCCGCCACCGGCACCCTGCCGTTCGGCGGCGCCGACAGCGGGGTGCACGCGCTGATGTTCCGCATCGCCCAGGACGAGCCGGACCTGACGGGCGTCCCCGAGGGGATCGCCGACCTCGTCCGCGACTGCCTCAAGAAGGACCCGGGCGCGCGGCCGACCCTCGACCGCATCCTCCAGCGGACCGGGGCGGAGGACACGGTGTCCGGCGGCCGATCGCGCGACCCCTGGCTGCCGGGGGCGCTGGTGGCCCAACTGGGGCGCCACGCCGTGCAGTTGCTGGACACCGAGGACCCGGAGCTGCCGGGGGGCGCGGGGGCGGCGCACGGGGCGCCGGGTGCGCCCGTCGCCCCGGGGCCCGCAGGGGGCGCGTGGGGTCCCGGCGGCGCCGGGGTGCCGCCGGGTGCCTCCGGTGTTCCCGCGCTTCCCGCCGCGCCCGCTCTCCCGGCGCTGCCGGGCCGTTTCCCGGCCGGGGCGCCCGGTGCGCCTGCCGCTCCGGGACACCCGCCGGTGCCCGGCGCCCCGCAGGCCGGGCCGTCCGGCGTACCGGCGGCTCTTCCGCCCGTGCCCGGCGCTCCTCCGGCCGGGGCGCCCGGTGTCCCGGCCCCGGGCATCGCCCGTCCCGCCCTGCCCGCCCTGCCCGCCGCCTCGCCCGAGCACGCGCCGGCCGGTGACGAATCCGCGCCGGCCTTCGGGCCGCCGCCGGGCACGCCGCCGGACCGGCTGCCGACCGTCGCCGCCGGGCCGGGGCCGCAGGGGGGCCCGCCGCATCCCGCGTACGCGCCGCCGCCGGCGTACGGCCACCCTCAGCCGGGCCCCGACGGCTACGCGTACGGCACCGCGCGGCCCGGCGCCGGAGGCTGGGGCGCGCCGCCCGCGGCCCCGGCGTGGGGCGGCTCGCACCAGCCCGGGGCCGCCCACGGAGGTCTGGGCTCGACGCTCTACGGCCCCCCGTCGTCCCCGCCCGAACGTCGCAACGGATGGGCCACGCCCGCGCTCGTCGCCGTCGCCCTGGTCGTCGCGCTCGCCGCGGGCGGGTCGGTGTACGCCCTGATGAACGGCGGCCTCGGCGACGACGCCAAGGGCGGTCCCACCCCCTCCCCGGTCACCACCGCCCCCACCACCTCCGGCCCGACCACCGACGAGCCCACCCCGTCCACCAGCACCTCCTCGGGCCCGACCTCCTCCGCCCCGGCCGACGGCGTCGTCCCGGAGGGGTATGTCGGCACCTGGACCGCCGCCATCGACAACGACAGCGGACACAACACCCGTGTGCTGACCATCCGGCAGGGCGAGGTCGGCGACACGGTGCTGTCCCTGGTCGCCGAGGGGCCCTCCGGAAGCGGCACCTACCGCTGTGTGTTCGAGGCCCGGCTCGGCGAGGAGCCGGGCACGGACGGGCCGTTGGCGATCGGGCCGTCCACGGTCACCGTCGGCGAGCCCGCCTCCTCCTGCACCCCCGGCGCGGCCTCCGAGGTCACGCTGCTGCCCGACGGCACGCTGCGGCGGGTGAACACGGACAGCGGGGAGGAACTGACCTACCGCCGCGGATGACGCTTCGGCGTGCCGTGCGCCACCCGCCGCGAGGCCCGTGCCTGCGGAGGTCCGCGCCTGACGGGAATGTGCCTGAGGAGGCCCGTGCCTGCGGAGGTCGGCGCCCGATGGGCTTGCGCCTGAGGAGGCCCCTGCCTGCGGACGCCCGCGCCCGATGGGCCTGCGCCCTCTGGGGTGCGCCTATGACGCGGCCCTGCGCCTATGACGCGGCCCTGCGCCTATGACGCGGCCCTGCGCCCGACGGCCCAGCGCCCAACGGCCCTGCGCCCAACGGCCCTGCGCCTGACGCGGCCCTGCGCCCGACGGCCCAGCGCCCAACGGCCCTGCGCCCGACGGGCCTGCGCCTGACGCGGCCCTGCGCCCGACGGCCCAGCGCCCAACGGCCCTGCGCCCGACGGGCCTGCGCCTGACGCGGCCCTGCGCCCGACGGCCC
>NZ_JBEXPR010000017.1:64657-72551 GCF_040612135.1 Streptomyces sp. NPDC006458
CAGCGCCCAACGGCCCTGCGCCCGACGGGCCTGCGCCTGACGCGGCCCTGCGCCCGACGGGCCTGCGCCTGACGCGGCCCTGCGCCCGACGGCCCTGCGCCGGGTGGGACGCCCGAGGCGGTGGGGCCCCGGCCGGGCCCGGGGCTCACCTGGGCTCGGGCGGCCGCTGCCGGGGCATGTTCGGGCGGGCCGGGCCGGGCGGGGGCAGGGGGAAGCGGCCGTTCAGGGCGCTGGTGTCCTGGGTCCGGGCACCGGTGGGGACGGCGGACTGGATGCCCAGGGGGGCCGAACCCGTACGGAACTCGACCATCCAGTCGGCCGTTTCGGCGCGGACGAGTTCGGTGACGTCCTCGGAGAAGCGGCGCAGGACCGCGAGACAGCGTTCGGCGGCCTCTCCGGCCGTGCCCTCGGTGGGACCGAGCACCTCCCGCACGCTCTCCGAGGCCCAGTCGAACTGGAGGACCTGGAGCCGTCGCTGCACGGCCTGGGCGGTGGCCACGTCCCTTATCCAGCCCGAGGTGACGCCGAGGAACCGGTCCACGCCGACGCAGGCGACCGCCACGAGCAGGGCGAGATAGCCCCAGGGGGCGACCCCGCCCACCACATCCGTGAGGTCCAGCAGCGGCAGCGCCGCCCCGGCGGCCGCTCCCACGGCCGCGCCCGTCCGCAGCGCGCGGGCGCCACGCCGTTTCCACACCCGGTCCGCGAGATACCAGGCGGCGGTCTCCAGAGCACCCTTCTCGACCCACCGGTACAGCTCGTCGAGCCGCTCGGCCGGCTCCCCCCAGTCCCCGTGGGGAAAGGTCCGGCCGGTCAGATCGCCCGGCCGCAGTGCCGCCGCACCGTCGCCGCGCCCGTCCTGCGGCGGCCCCTCGGGCTGCATCTCCGGCTGACCCACCCGGCACTCCCTACTGATCACGTTGATCACGGTGCGTGACGCTTCCCCACGGCCCGCACGGCGTGGGAGACACCCCCGACGGCGCTCACGTGACACGTGATGCTGATGCGCCGGATCCTTCCTACCGCCCAATGGGTGGCGAAGTGGAGGGTTTCGCAGCTTTTCCGCCCGGAAGTGGGCCTTGATCAGGTATAGGACCGACAGTCGACTCACTCGAAAGAGTGGCGGGGCGATGGCCTCGCCGACCACGTAGGCTCGTGGCGAACGGGAAGAAGCGCCCGTCCGCAGAGACGACAGAGGAGAGCAGATCGTGATCCCCGGTGGCGGTCAGCCCAATATGCAGCAGTTGCTCCAGCAGGCCCAGAAGATGCAGCAGGACCTGGCGAAGGCCCAGGAGGAGCTGGCGCGGACCGAGGTCGACGGCCAGGCGGGCGGCGGTCTGGTGCGGGCGACGGTCACGGGCGCCGGCGAGCTGCGCGGGCTGCGCATCGACCCCCGGGCGGTGGACCCGGAGGACACCGAGACGCTCGCCGACCTGATCGTCGCGGCCGTCCACGCGGCGAACGAGAACGCCCAGCAGCTCCAGCAGCAGAAGCTCGGCCCGCTCGCCCAGGGTCTCGGCGGCGGTATCCCCGGTCTGCCTTTCTAAGACAGGCGGACGGCATCTACCGTACGTAGTGAAGGCACATCAGGAAGGGCGGCAGTCCGTTGTACGAAGGCGTGGTCCAGGATCTGATCGACGAGCTGGGTCGGCTGCCCGGCGTCGGTCCCAAGAGCGCGCAGCGGATCGCCTTCCATGTGCTGCAGGCCGAACCGGCCGACGTACGGCGCCTCGCCCAGGCCCTGATGGAGGTCAAGGCGAAGGTCCGCTTCTGCGCGACGTGCGGGAACGTCGCGCAGGAGGAGCTGTGCAACATCTGCCGTGACGCCCGCCGCGACCCGACGGTGATCTGTGTCGTCGAGGAGCCCAAGGACGTCGTCGCCGTCGAGCGGACGCGTGAGTTCCGTGGCAGGTACCACGTGCTCGGCGGCGCGATCAGCCCGATCGAGGGCGTGGGCCCGGACGACCTGCGTATACGAGAACTTCTCGCGCGGTTGGCCGACGGTTCGGTCACGGAGCTGATCCTGGCCACGGACCCGAATCTGGAAGGCGAGGCCACGGCCACGTACCTGGCCCGCATGATCAAGCCCATGGGCCTCAAGGTCACCCGCCTGGCCAGCGGCCTCCCGGTGGGCGGCGACCTGGAATACGCGGACGAGGTCACTCTCGGCCGCGCCTTCGAGGGGAGACGACTCCTAGATGTCTGACGCCACGCTGCACGCGACCAGCCAGAACCCGGACGACTTCGCGGTCCAGATCGCGGACCAGGTGGAGAGCTTCCTGGTGGCCGTCACCGAGGTGGCCAAGGGCGACGAGCCGGACTCGGCGGTGCCCTTCCTGCTGCTGGAGGTCTCCCAGCTCCTGCTGGCCGGCGGCCGTCTCGGCGCCCACGAGGACATCGTCCCCGACGAGCGTTACGAGCCCGACATGGGCCCCGAGCCGGACGTGGACGAGCTCCGCGAGAACCTCGCCCGGATGCTGGACCCGGTCGACGTCTACTCCGAGGTCTTCGACCCCTACGAGCCCCGCAAGGCGCCCGTTCCGGCCCGTATCTCCGACGACCTCACCGACGTCATCACCGATCTGCGCCACGGCATGGCCCACTACCGCGCGGGCCGCACCACCGAGGCCCTGTGGTGGTGGCAGTTCTCCTACTTCTCCAACTGGGGCTCGACCGCGTCCGCGACCCTGCGCGCGCTGCACTCGGTGCTCGCCCATGTCCGCCTCGACCAGCCCCTGGATGAGCTGGACGGTCTCGACACCGACCAGACCATGGGCGACGAGACGCTGGAGTTCGAGGCGGGCCGGGTGATGACCGAGGAGATCGCCGGTCCGCTGGGGCTCGGGTCCGGCGAACAGCACGTGAGCTGAACCACTTTTCCGAGTGCCTCGCGTGGCATCGGGCAGGGTCCTGAGCGGCGCACCGGGATCTCACCATGCGATACCGCGAGGGTGAATTTCGGACGCTCGATAGACTGAGCCGACCCGCAGTACACGGGCGTATCTGCGGGAAAAACTGACGGACTGAGCGAGGAGCGCACGTGGGCCTTGTCGTGCAGAAGTACGGAGGCTCCTCCGTAGCCGATGCCGAGGGCATCAAGCGCGTCGCCAAGCGGATCGTGGAAGCGAAGAAGAACGGGCACCAGGTGGTGGCCGTGGTTTCCGCGATGGGCGACACGACGGACGAGCTGATCGATCTCGCCGAGCAGGTATCCCCGATCCCTGCCGGGCGCGAGCTCGACATGCTGCTGACCGCCGGAGAGCGTATCTCCATGGCCCTGCTGGCCATGGCGATCAAAAGCCTGGGCCACAGCGCCCAGAGCTTCACCGGCAGCCAGGCAGGTGTCATCACCGACTCGGTCCACAACAAAGCCCGGATCATCGATGTCACGCCGGGCCGTATCCGGGACTCGCTGAACGAGGGCAACATCGCCATCGTCGCCGGTTTCCAGGGTGTCAGCCAGGACAGCAAGGACATCACCACCCTCGGGCGCGGTGGCTCGGACACGACGGCCGTGGCGCTCGCCGCCGCTCTCGACGCCGAGGTCTGCGAGATCTACACGGACGTCGACGGTGTGTTCACCGCCGACCCGCGTGTGGTGAAGAAGGCCAAGAAGATCGACTGGATCTCGTTCGAGGACATGCTGGAGCTCGCCTCGTCCGGGTCCAAGGTGCTGCTCCACCGCTGTGTGGAGTACGCCCGGCGGTACAACATCCCGATCCACGTGCGGTCCAGCTTCAGCGGACTGCAGGGCACGTGGGTGAGCAGCGAGCCGATTAAGCAAGGGGACAAGACGGTGGAGCAGGCCATCATCTCCGGTGTCGCGCACGACACCTCCGAGGCCAAGATCACGGTCGTCGGCGTGCCGGACAAGCCGGGCGAGGCCGCCGCGATCTTCCGCGCGATCTCCGACGCCGAGGTCAACATCGACATGATCGTGCAGAACGTGTCCGCGGCGGCCACCGGCCTGACGGACATCTCCTTCACGCTGCCCAAGACCGAGGGCCGCAAGGCCATCGACGCCCTGGAGAAGTCCAAGGCGGGCATCGGCTTCGAGTCCCTTCGCTACGACGACCAGATCGGGAAGATCTCGCTGGTGGGCGCGGGGATGAAGACCAACCCCGGTGTCACTGCCGACTTCTTCACCGCGCTGTCCGACGCCGGCGTGAACATCGAGCTGATCTCGACCTCCGAGATCCGCATCTCGGTCGTCACACGCGCCGACGACGTCAACGAGGCCGTGCGCGCCGTGCACACCGCCTTCGGACTGGACTCCGACAGCGACGAGGCCGTCGTCTATGGAGGCACCGGGCGATGACCGGACGACCGACGCTCGCGGTCGTGGGAGCGACCGGAGCCGTCGGCACGGTCATGCTCCAGATCCTGTCCCACCACAAGGACGTCTGGGGCGAGATCCGACTCGTCGCCTCCCCGCGCTCGGCCGGCCGCAAGCTGACCGTGCGCGGGGAGGAGATCGAGGTCCTGGCCCTGTCGGAGGAGGTCTTCGACGGGGTCGACGTCGCGATGTTCGACGTGCCCGACGACATCGCCGCGCGGTGGGCGCCCGTCGCCGTCGCGCGCGGCGCGGTGGTCGTCGACAACTCCGCGGCCTTCCGGATGGACCCGGACGTGCCCCTCGTGGTGCCCGAGGTCAATCCGCACACGGTACGGATGCGGCCGCGCGGGATCGTCGCCAACCCCAACTGCACGACCCTGTCCATGATCGTCGCCCTGGGCGCGCTGCACGCCGAGTTCGGGCTGCGCGAGCTGGTGGTGTCGTCGTACCAGGCGGTGAGCGGGGCCGGGCGGGCCGGGGTGGAGACCCTGCGGCAGCAGTTGTCCCTGGTCGCCGGCACGGAGCTGGGGACCAGCCCCGGTGACGTACGGCGGGCCGTCGGGGACAACACCGGGCCGTTCCCGGAGCCGGTCGCGCTGAACGTCGTGCCATGGGCCGGGTCGCTGCGCGAGGACGGGTGGTCCTCGGAGGAGATGAAGGTGCGGGACGAGTCCCGCAAGATCCTCGGGCTGCCGAAGCTGCCGGTCGCCGTGACCTGCGTACGGGTCCCGGTCGTCACCACGCACTCGCTGACCGTCCACGCCCGCTTCCAGCAGGACGTCACCGTCGCCGGGGCGCGCGAGATCCTCGCCACCGCGCCCGGTGTCGTGCTGTTCGACAACCCGGCCGCGGGGGAGTTCCCGACCCCCGCCGACGTGGTCGGCACCGATCCGACCTGGGTCGGCCGGGTACGGCGGGCCCTGGACGATCCGACCGCGCTGGAGCTGTTCGTCTGCGGGGACAACCTGCGCAAGGGAGCGGCCCTGAACACCACCCAGATCGCCGAACTGATCGCGGCGGAGTTCCTGTCGTAAGCGCGTGCCCCCGAAAACTCTGTGGACCCGCGGCGCTCGATTTGTAGGATCTGCGTGAGCATGTGATCCGGACGATGGTCCGGGCCACTTGATCCGGATACCAGGGGCGTTCGAAGATTTTCTCCCCGCCCTCCGCAACCACGCGGAGGGCGGGGAGCGTCTATGCGGTCGCCCTTGCGGGTGTGGAGACGCATTCATCCAGGCGTGGGGACGCCGAGAGCGGCGTGGGGACGGCCGCTCGCTCGGACATAGGGGAAGAGCGGGACGCATGTGGGCATCTGAGGCTCCGTCGGCCGCGCCGGCCGACGTGAGAACGTTGTCGGGCGCGCCGTCACGGAGACCGGTCGGCGTAAAAATGACGCTCGGCACGTACAACCTTCGTGGGGGGAAGCGTGTCCAACCGACGTGGCAGAGGTACTTGACTTCAGTGTGGCTCCGCCGGGCGCGGCGCTTCGGCCGTCCGTCCGCCGGCCCCGGCGCCCCCGCGCGTCCGGTGCGCCCGGCGGCATGCCGGTGATCGCGCCCATGCCCGCAGCGCGGCCCGCCCGCATCCCCAGTCAGCGTGACGGCGCCGAAGAGACCGTCGCGGCCGGCACGACCGTCGACCACCTCACCGAGACCTACCGCACCCACTACCGCTCCCTGCTCGGTCTCGCCGCCCTCCTGCTCGACGACACCGCCTCCTGCGAGGACGTCGTCCAGGAGGCCTTCATCCGGGTCCACTCCGCCCGCAAGCGGGTCCGCGACCCGGAGAAGACGCTCGCCTATCTGCGCCAGACCGTCGTCAACCTCTCCCGATCCGCGCTGCGCCGCCGCATCCTCGGCCTGAAGCTGCTCTCCAAGCCGATGCCGGACATGGCCAGCGCCGAGGAGGGCGCGTACGACCAGCTGGAGCGGCGCGATCTCATCAAGGCCATGAAGGGCCTGCAGCGCCGTCAGCGCGAGGTGCTGGTGCTGCGCTACTTCGCCGACATGACCGAGGCCCAGGTCGCCGAGACGCTCGGCATATCCCTGGGCTCCGTGAAGGCGTACGGCTCCCGCGGTATCGCGGCCCTGCGCCTCGCGATGGAGGCGTCGACGAGATGAGCGAGACCGAGGACATGGACGCCCAGGAGGGCAGGGAGCGCGGCGAGGACGCCGTGTCACGTCATGGGTCGGGGGACCATGCGACGGGCCGTGAGCCGGATCGGGCTCCGCAGCCGAAGCAAGAGCCGAAGCAACCGCACGCTGGGAACCGAACTGTGAACGACCACCTCGACGAACAGAGTCCCGAGGGGCTCGGATCGGACGAGCTGGCACTGCGCCGGATGCTGCACGAGGTAGTGCAGGACGTCGAACCGCGCGACGGCACGCTGGACCATCTGCGCCGGGCCGTGCCCGCGCGCCGGGCGCGCAAGCGCCAGGCCGCCGTCGGCATGGCCGCCGCCGCGCTGTTCCTCGGCACCGCCGTACCCGCGCTGGTGCATGTCACCGGTGTCGCCGGCCCCGACGCCAACCCCTCCATCGCCGGGCACGGCTCGGCGGCCCAGGGCGGGGCGGGCGAGGGCGAGAGCCAGGGCGGCGGCCACGCCGCCGGCGGTGGTTCCGCCGGGCGCACCGACGGCAGCCCCGATGGCGGTGCCACCTCGGACGAGCACGACCAGGGCGGCTCCACCGGCCCCGGCTCGGGCAGCAGCGCCGACCCGACGGCCAGCGCCCCGGCGGACGCGCCCGTGTGCACCGCCGAGCAGCTCTCCGCCAGCGGCCAGGCCGGCGCCCCCGACTCCACGGGCGCGGTCTACGGCGGCTTCCGCGTCACCAACATCTCCGGCGGCAGCTGCACCGTCAGCGGCCCCGGCACGGTGACGCCCTTCGCACAGGGCGCCGCCGACCCCACCAGGGTCTCCCTCGCGAACCACGCCGCCGGGGACGCGGCGGTCGGCCTGCCCGACCCGTCCCTGGAGACGCAGCAGCTCGTCCTGCTGCCCGGCGCGGCCTTCGAGGTGAAGTTCGCCTGGGTGCCGACCGAGGCCTGCTCCACCGACAGCGGCGGCGGCAGCGGCGGCGGCGGTGACGGGAGCGGCGGCACCGGCACGGGCAGCGGGGGCGGCGGCACCGGAGGCGACACCGGCGTTCCGACGCCGACGCCCACCCCGACCGACGGCACCGGCGACACCACCGACGGGACCACCACCACCGGGGAGCCGGGCATGTCCACGCAGCTCGTCACCGAGGACGGTGGCACCTCGGGCAGCGTCGGTGTGTCCTACACCGCCGAGGCCGGGGGGCCGAGCGCGGCCGCGACCGTGCCCGACGCGTGTGCCGGGACGGTCTACCGGACGGGCATGCTGTCGGGGTCGTAGGGCGGAACGTGACACCCGGCCCGCGGCCGGGTGCTGCGTCGGGACGTCGTGCGCCGGGACGGTCTTCGTCGGGACGTCCTGCGCGGGGACGGTCTTCGTCGGGACGTCCTGCGCGGGGACGGTCTTCGTCGGGACGTCCTGCGCGGGGACGGTCTTCGTCGGGACGTCCTGCGCGGGGACGG